>DKPS01000111.1 GCA_002471345.1 Saprospiraceae bacterium UBA7328 | reverse complement strand
CTTAAGTAACGTAAGTCTTCAGAATAATTAAAAGCAGAAAGTAATAACGTGTGATCTAGAATACATCCTTCGTCAGCACCCAGGATACACTCACCATTATCAGGTTAAGCCTAAATGTTAATTGCCTTCTGCTACTTTGATCTTTTTAATTAAAGGAATGGTGATGAGGCAAATGAGAACGGAGAGGATCCCTAAAATTTCATAATTTTTCCATTGGTCTTCATTAAGCACTACAATCTGACCTCCAAGAATAGTCACAGCAAAAATAGATAGTTGCTGGAGTGCCGCTTTTATACTCATAAAACTTCCTCTAGTTTCAGTACCCACAGCTGCTGTTATAAGGGTATTTGCAGAGATCATGCGGCTGCTTGCAAATACAAAGAATAAGGATGAAAATATTAGTGCATACCAAATAGGACTAGCTCCCATATTAGTAATAACTAAAGTTGGAATAAATGAAAGCAATAAGGCCGTAAGGAATACAGGAAACACACCAAATTTATCAACCATTCTTCCGACTATAGGTGCAGAAATGACAGTTGCCAAGCCACCAAAAAGGAACATATATGATATTTCAAACTGGGTAAAACCTACATTCTTGATATAGACTGGAGAGATGAAAGGTATAATAATATAGTGCCCCAGTATTAAAATGGCTCCTAAGGTTAAAGCTGTGACTTGATTGGAGTCTTGATAGATGTTCTTTAATATTTGCAGATTAGATTTTCTGACACCTTTCGCAGTGAGGTGGTCCGTCATATTTGGAAAATATAGAGCAACTACGATGCACATCACTCCTGCCAGAGCACCTAGAACTTGGAAAGGAATGGTCCAATCAAATGTTGCAGCTATCCAAAGACTAAAGGGTATACCCATTACAGAAGCGGCTGAAAAAGCTCCAAATATGATACCCATAGCATAGCCCCTTTCATGGAATTTATAGAGGTCAGCTACAATTGCAAATATTAATGATCCTATAATCCCCCCAAAGCAGCCAGTTATAAACCGTAGAATTACAAATGTTTCGAAAAAATTTACAAATGAACAGAGGAAGGTGCCAATAGCAAATCCAATAAAAAGGCAAAGTAATGCACTCTTTCGATCAAAGCGATCCATAAAGAATATACCAGCAATACTAGATAGAAATGCACCAAAACTATATGCCCCTACTAGGTAGGAATACTTCTCAGCTCCTATATTAAATTGCTCGACAAATATGTCACCTAGCGGCATGATTAACATGGCGTCAATAATGTGTGTAAAATTGACTGCTGCCAATAGAAATAGAATTACCGGTCTTGCCACTAAGCGAAATTATTCTTGGTAGAGAAAATCAAAATTATAAGGAAAGGTTGAGGGAATACTTAAATAAAGGTAATAAGGACTAATAGAATCCTAATTTAAAGACATAGAAGGTATGAGATGAACGGTATTATGAAACATAATTTCCTTGTAGTCAAAATCCATATAGTTGGTCATTGGGAAATTGTCTATGTATGAAAGAAGCTCGCTTTCTTCTTCTGCAAGCATTATAGCCCACATCTGGGTTCTATCCAAGGCTACAGTATAACTAAGGAGCCTGCCATCTTCGAATAGATCATCC
The DNA here is from genome assembly GCA_002471345.1 of Saprospiraceae bacterium UBA7328. GTDB lineage: Bacteria > Bacteroidota > Bacteroidia > Chitinophagales > Saprospiraceae > UBA7328. The sequence goes on along the minus strand of DKPS01000111.1, from coordinate 104,041 downwards.
ATTGCTGCTTTTTGATCTGGGACAAGGTCCATTATTTCTTGGTCAAATGGAGTAGGAAGATCGAAGATGACCATGTATTGTTTGAGAAGTTTAGCGTTTTCCATTTGCTACAAAATTCATTATAAGTCTGGATTCTATTTCTGTAGGAGTAAATGTTAAGAATCTAATTTTTACTTCTGCATCAAATGTATCATTTAATAATATATCCTTCACTTCTGAAAGTGAACTAAACAACTGAAGTTCTTCTCTTCTGTTATTGTTTTGGCGATCCATAAAAAAAACTTCTCTTTTGTCTTCAGGGTTTTGAGGGTCCCAGATATTGATAGAAGCCATATTTATTTGTCTAAAATCGAAATTTACGAATGGAGATTGAACAACAGCGGTATTCGCATAAATTCCATCCACGAGCTCTCGAGTCGATTCACTTGCAAGAGTGCCGATATTTGTTCTAATGTTTCTCAGCGGCCATATATGAGTTCTAATATTGTCAAGGCCCGGAGCTATGACGAAAGCCGCTTCAGCTTCTATTCTGAACAAAGTAGGAGCATCCTTTGTGCAACTAAGGAAACTCACGATTATAAGAAGCAAGACTTTTCTAATCATTTATAAAAAGATAATTCTAAATATCACATCCGAACGCTTAAAGCGCAATGGATGTTTGCAAAATGGCTGAATTCTATCAAAAAAACTTAATTTAATCCCCTAATTTATGACTCTATATGGCGCATAATAATAGAAAAGAATTTATCCGTGCTCTTCTTCTAGATATAGAAGCATTTGATCAAATGCTTCAAAAGGATCTTTTTGAAAATGATATAAAGAGAATCGGAGCAGAACAGGAATTGGTAATTGTAGATAAAAGAACTCTAAAAGCTAAATCTATAGCTCCAGAGATTATAGCCAAAAAAGGAAATAGAGATTGGCTCGTGCCAGAATTATCGAGGTACAATTTGGAAATTAATCTTCCTCCTTATAAACTTGACAATACCTGCTTCTCAGATATGGAGCTTCTTTTGCGGAAGCAAATTAATGAAGTAGACGACCTCTTAAAAGATCATGGAGCATGGAGTATTCTTACAGGGATTTTACCAACGATGCGAAAAAATGATCTTAGTAATGATCACATTTCGCCATATGAAAGGTACCATATGCTTATGAAAGCACTTACTCATGAGCGCAAGGGAAGAGATTTTGAGTTGAGGATGAGTGGAATTGATGAACTTCTTGTGAGTCATGATAGTGCTCTTTTAGAAGCGTGTAATACTAGTTTTCAGGTGCATCTTCAAGTGATGCCCAATGATTTTCGTAATTATTACAATAACGCATTAGCACTTACGGCGCCTATTATTGCAGTAAGCTCAAACTCGCCACTAGTTTTTGGCAAAAGACTGTGGCATGAATCCCGTATTGCCCTTTTCCAACAAGCAATAGATACAAGGTTATCTTCATATCACTTAAGAGAGAGAAGCCCAAGAGTCATTTTAGGAACAGATTTTTTGCATGGATCACCGGTAGACATTTATAAAGAAGACATTTCAAGATTTAAAATCCTCTTTTTTGATGAACCTCAGGAAAATTCCTTAGACGTACTTGCTAACGGAGAGATACCAAAGCTCAAAGCATTGGCTTTTCATAATTCCACAGTTTACCGATGGAATAGGGCATGTTTTGGAATAAGTGATACAGGAAAACCGCATATTCGCATAGAAAACAGAGTCATCCCTTCAGGACCATCAATAGTGGATGAAATGGCTAATACAGCATTTTGGATAGGATGTATGGAAGGTTTTAGTATGCATGTAGATGATGTGAGGACAAAAATGTCATTCGAAGATGTAAGAGACAATTTTTCCAAAAGCGCAAGAATGGGGATTGATTCAAAATTTACATGGTTTAATGATGAGAAAGTAACTGCAAAAGACCTGATATTGAATGAGTTACTCCCTTTAGCTAAAGAAGGACTAAAGAATAATGGTGTTAATTCAGCAGATATAGATCGATATATGGGCATCATAGAAGAGAGAACCAAAGCCCATATGACAGGAGCGCGATGGATGCTGAGAGGATATACTCATCTCCTCAAGAAATCCTCAAGTACAGATGAAGCCTTAAGCGTTTTAACTGCATCTATATTGCAAAATCAAGATATTCCTGATAATCCTATACATAAGTGGAAAATGCCAGAATTAAAAGATCTTAATGACTATCTACCATTACAATTGACTGTCTCTGAGGTCATGGATACTCAACTCTATACAGTGCACAAAGACGATCCAATTGAGTTAGTCGCAGAACTTATGGACCATAATAGGATAAGATATACTCTAGTGGAGGATGAGAATGGCCAATTGGTTGGATTATTATCTGCTAAAATTCTTTTGAAAAAGTTTGCCAAGAATGCTATTACTGGATTTAAAGAAAAAACATCAGTAAGTGAAGTGATGATAAATGATCCAATTACAATTACATCAGACATCTCTCTTCTTGATGCGATAGGGCTGATGAATAAACATGAAATTGGGTGTCTTCCTGTCCTTCAAGATAAAGAACTGGTTGGAGCGTTAACTGAAAAAGTATTTATACAGATTACTTCAAGGTTGATCAGAGATCGAGATAACTAAAGAGTCAGCTCTTATGTGGAATGGTTTTTTATAATACAGACTTGTCTAAAGTTCCTATAGATTTTAATTTTAAAACAACTAGAACTTAAGAGTTAAGCATAAGAGCGAAAGCAAAATGTCGTCTACTTGGCACAACTCTTGTTGTATTGTAATTAATAATAATATGTACATTTTTAACTTACAACGAAAACACACATATGTTCATCTGAGCCCTTGAGAATGCTCACTTGAATAAAGTTTTCACCTGAGATAAGGGAAGCATTGAAAGGCTTCCCTTTCTTTTTTTAGGCAAAACTTTATCAACAGATCACAGTTAGTTTTGTAGTGGGTGGTCAAATTATCTTTCAGATTCGCTCTGTATATTTGCACCAAATTTTAAAAACATAGTTCTAAACATTATACTATATGGCTTTTGACATAGACATGATTAAAAAGCACTACGCAGCTCTTCCGGCTAAGGTCCAACGTGCTAGGGAAATATTAAATAGGCCCCTTACTTTGGCTGAGAAAACATTATATGCTCACCTCCATGAAGATTCTCCAACTCAAAATTTTAATAGAGGAAAGGACTATGTATTTTTTGCACCAGATAGAGTGGCTATGCAAGATGCTACGGCTCAGATGGCATTGTTACAATTTATGATGGCGGGTAAATCAAAAGTTGCTGTGCCTTCTACGGTTCATTGTGATCACTTAATCCAAGCAAAGGTAGGAGCAACTGAAGATTTGGCGAAAGCGAATGATTTAAATAAAGAAGTGACTGATTTTCTAGAATCAGTATCAGATAAATATGGTCTTGGATTTTGGGCCCCCGGAGCAGGAATCATTCATCAGGTAGTTTTGGAAAATTACGCATTCCCAGGAGGAATGATGATTGGTACAGATTCTCATACTCCAAATGCAGGTGGACTAGGTATGGTGGCCATAGGAGTGGGTGGTGCAGATGCAGTGGATGTAATGGCTGGAATGCCATGGGAACTGAAAATGCCGAAGTTAATTGGAGTGAAATTAACGGGTAAACTAAGCGGATGGACTTCAGCCAAAGATGTTATTCTAAAAGTAGCAGGCATCCTTACTGCTAAAGGAGGTACAGGAGCAATAGTTGAATATTTCGGACCTGGAGCAATCAGTATGTCTTGTACTGGAAAAGGAACAATAGGAAATATGGGTGCCGAGATAGGTGCCACTACATCTACATTCGGTTACGATGACTCTATGGCCAGATACCTTAGAGCAACTGAAAGGGGAGATATAGCAGATGCTGCTGATCAAGTTAAAGAACATTTGACGGCTGATCCTGAATGTTATGAAAATCCTGAGCAGTACTTTGATCAAGTTATTGAAATAAATCTCAGTGAATTGGAGCCACTGTTAAATGGCCCATTTACTCCAGACTTGGCAACACCAGTGTCGGAAATGGCAGCAGCTGCCGAAAAGAATGGATGGCCTACAGAATTAGAATATTGCCTTATAGGATCATGTACTAATTCATCATATGAGGACATATCCAGAGCGGCATCTATTGCTAAACAGGCCGTAGCAAAAGGGATAAAAGCAAAATCACAACTTACAGTAACTCCTGGGAGTGAGCAAGTAAGATATACAATAGAAAGAGACGGACTGATAGAGACGCTAGAAGGAATGGGAGCAATGGTTTTTGCCAATGCATGTGGACCTTGTATTGGTCAATGGGCAAGATTTAGTGACCCAATGACCGCACCGAAAAACAGTATAGTTCATTCTTTTAATAGAAATTTTTCTAAAAGGGCCGATGGAAGCCCTAATACACATGCCTTTGTAGCCTCACCAGAGTTGGTTACAGCGATTGCGTTAAGTGGCAGATTAGGGTTCAATCCACTTACGGATACACTGACTAATGAAAATGGAGAAGAGGTCATGTTGGACCCTCCAAAAGGTCATGAATTGCCTCCAAGAGGGTTTGATGTGAAAGACAGAGGCTTTAATGCTCCAGCAGAGGATGGAAGCAGTGTAAACGTAGTTGTAAATCCAGAATCTAATAGACTTCAGTTATTGACCCCTTTTGTACCTATAACTCAGTCACAAATGACTGACATGAGAGTTTTGCTTAAGGCACAAGGAAAATGTACCACTGATCATATTAGTATGGCTGGTCCTTGGCTAAAGTTCAGAGGACATCTTGAGAACATATCCAATAATTGCTTCATTGGAGCAATCAATGAGTTCAACGGAAAAGCTAATCATGTAGCAAATTATGTTGATTCTGCAGATAGCGCAGAATTCTTACCAGTTCCTGATTCAGGAAGAAAGTATAGAGATGCAGGAGTTGGAACTGTAGTATTCGGAGAAGAAAATTATGGCGAAGGATCATCAAGAGAGCATGCTGCTATGGAGCCAAGATTCTTAGGTGTGAATGCAGTGATCGTAAAGTCATTTGCTCGGATACATGAGACTAACTTGAAGAAACAAGGAATGCTTGCACTTACTTTTGTAAATAATGATGATTTTGCCAAAGTGAGACAAGATGACAAAGTGACGATACCTGATTTTAGTGAAATGACACGAGGTAAAAACCTTACAATCCAATTAAATCATTCTGATGGAAGCACTGACTCGTTTGAAGTAGCTCATACTTATAATGCGGCGCAAATAGAATGGGTGAGGTCAGGATCAGCGTTAAATAAAATAAGAGAAATAGCAGGAGTATCTTAAGGCTAGGTTTTCTCTAAAATGTTTAAATTTAAAGGCTAGGATTTGTCCTAGCCTTTTTTATTAATAACCTTTTCATGAACAAATATTGGAGGCACCACTTAATTATTGCAATTTTTCATATCATTGAATAAGGTCTTTTACAACTTAAATCTTATGTTAAAACCAAAAAAGATGTGAAGGGAATAGTTTTTACAGAATTTCTTGATATGGTTGAAAAAGAATTTGGGTATGAGATGGTTGATCATATATTAGAATCTTCAGATTTGGAATCTGGAGGCATTTATACTGCAGTAGGCACTTATAACCATGCCGAGATTGTGCAGTTACTTACTCATTTATCAATAAAAGCAGAAATGGATCCTGGAGTCTTACTTAATGCATTTGGTAAATACCTATTTGATACATTTCTAAAAGTGTATCCTCATTTTTTTCAAGCTGTAGATAATGCATTTGATTTTCTAAAATCAATTGATAACCATATTCATGTAGAAGTAAAAAAACTATATCCCGATGCCGTTCTGCCAAAATTTGAGACTCATGAAAATGAGAATGGCACACTCGTTATGACATATACAAGTGAACGTAGAATGGGAGCATTAGCAGAAGGCTTAATTGAAAAATCAATAGTACATTATAAAGTGCCATATTTCGTCGAAAAAAATACATTGAATGAGGATGGAAGTATGGTTGAATTCCTTATTTCACCACAACAGTGAGCGGCTAAATAAAGAATTACAAAGAGAATGGCTTGCACGAAAACAAGCAGAGAAGATACTTGAAGACAAAGCAATAAAGCTTTATCAAGCCAACCACTCTCTTCTTTTATAGAATCAAAACCTAGAAGCTGAGATAGAAAAGCACTCAAATTCTCTATCTGAAAGCGAAAAGAAATACCGTCAACGGATAGAGCTAGCTCAAAACTTAATCTACAATAAAGATATCAATGAATTTTTCACTTTTGCCTATGGAGTGAGCCTGACTAAACTTGGATGTAAAGAAGATGAGATTTTAGAGAAATAATATTTTGACTTAATACCTTCTGAAGATCGAAAGATAGCTTAAGAGCTTTTAAAGTAGTTTCAAATAGTATAGAGTAGTCTGATTATCAAAATTTAGCGTAGTGGCTAGGAGTGACGATAATTATTGGGTGGGTCAAGACGTGACCAAAGTAAGTCAAGACAATGTCACCTATTTTCAAAGTGTTGTTGCAAGAAATATCACTCAGAAAAATGTGACTGAAAAGGCACCTGCTAAAGTACAATGGGCCTTATAGAAAAGTGAAGTCAAATACAGAAGAGTAATTAAAATATGGAGTAGGATCTAATGGAGGTTGATACTGGCACTATACTCAGAAGTTGCCGAGTGGATGGCGCCATTTGCGGAAACAGGAGGTATATTTTCTTTCTCATATTAGTAATTTTGGGCCTAGCCAATTGGCTTATTTTCTTTTCACTTCTTTTATTAGATTATGCTTTTGCTACGTGCACTAGTGTTTATGCCATCTTTAATCAGAATTTTACTTTAGCCAAATATGAATCAGTGAGTGACCTCATAAGTCTTGTAACCACTACTATGTTAGAATCTTTTTTATATCATCCTAGAACTGTAAATGGAGCATGAGTGGTAATAAAGATCATTTTACATGTACTAATAAGAGGTGCGGAGAGATGACGAGGGAAGTATCTAAGAAAAAACAGTAAAATAGAATCAAATGAATAGCAATATGGTTTGGATACTTAGGCTAAATTGAATGGTGTGCCTTAGGTCAAAATATTAAAGGTGAGTTAAGTTATCTACGTAGTCCTCATAATTTTCTGGGGCAATTTTTTAGATAAAATTCAAAAACCACAAATGATAGAGGGTTGTTTTTTGTGACTGTTTGACACTTAAAACGTATTATATATTGTAAATTTTATTTTTTATCAAAACAACTATCAACTATGTGGAAAGAATTTAAAGCATTTATAATGACAGGGAATGTCATTGATTTTGCAGTGGCCGTAATATTAGCAGGTGCTGTAGGTCTTGTGGTAAATGGATTTGTAAATGATATTATGATGCCTATAGTCGGCTCTTTTACTGGAGGTATTGACTTTTCTGATCTTCAGTTTGTATTAGCAACTGATGAAGCAGGTGAAGTAACTAATGCTATAAAATGGGGGTCATGGATAACCTCGATTATTAATTTGATCATTGTTGGAGGAGTATTATTTTGGATGGTAAAAGTTAAGACTAAGATTGATCCTCCTGCTAAAGCAGCGCCTTCAGGCCCAACCCAAGAGGATTTGCTTGCAGAAATCAGAGATTTATTAAAAAAATAATTGTTGTTGTATTAATAGCAACCACAAAGAATTAGGAAGGCTATTAGCATTATTGTTAATGGCCTTTTTACATTTAGATGTCTAAACAATAATTCAATTGGAACTTTCAGTTTTCGAAATAACAATATCTATTGTAGGTGGCCTTTTAGCGGGAATCATCAACACCTTAGCGGGTAATGGGTCAGCAATAACTCTAACAATACTTACAGAGCTTTTAGGCCTTCCTTCCAACACGGCAAATGGAACCAATAGAATTGGCATACTAATGCAAGGTGTTACCGCGAATTATGCCTTTATCAAGAATGGTAAACTAGACTTCACAAAAAGCAAGTCCATGATTATATGGATGATCATTGGGGCGGTAATTGGGGTATATGTTGCCATAAATATCTCGAATGCTCAGTTTAAAGAAGTCTTCAAATACTTACTCATTGTTTTATTCTTTGTGGTTCTGATTAAACCTAAAAAATGGATGAGTGAGGTGAGTGATTATCGACATTTTCCAATGTGGATTACTATTCCTTTGTTTTTAGCCCTGGGGTTTTATGGAGGTTTTATTCAAATGGGAATGGGTGTCTTATTTCTAGCTGTTACAGTTTTACTTTTTGGCTACAATCTTATAGAGTCAAACGCTATCAAGAACTTTGTTGTCTTTTTGTATCATATAATTGTAGTCTTGATATTCCATTATCAAGGACTAATAGATTGGAAAATCGGCGGAACAATAGGAATTGGTCAAATGACAGGAGGTTTTCTAGCGGCTCAATACGCATCAACATTTCCTAATGCCCAAGTGTGGGCATATCGACTTTTAGTTGTAGTCATGATTTTAGCTATTTTGAGCGTTTTTAATTTCATTTAGACATGTTTAGGTTTCTCTTTTTTACGTCTTTTTTTCTAGTGGTTTCTTCTTGTAATCATAAGGAGCAAACTTTATTAGATATAGTGGATAAAAACCACCCCCTTCTCCGACAGGTTTTTGAAAATTCTCAGAAGTATGAACTTCAAATTCGATATACTCAAATTAACAGAGATACTGAAGGAAATCCTTCATTTCATACTATAAGCTTTCAAGAAGACAGTATTCAATATTTCTATCCGGCCAGTACTGTCAAAATGCCCGCAGCATTTTTAGCCTATGAAAAACTCAATGAGCTTAATGAACTTTATGGCTTGACCTTAGATGAAAATATCACTATAATTCATCAAGCGTCAAAACCTCCTCAGACAGCTGCTTTTTCAGATAGTACACATTCTTCTTTACTACCCAGTTTAGGACATTATATCGATAAACTATTTGTTGTAAGTGACAATGATGCATATAATCGGGTGTATGAATTTTTAGGTCAGGATTATCTCAATGACAAATTAAAATCCAAAAACATTTTCTTTAATAGTAGAATCGTACACCGAGTTGGAGTTTCTGGATTTAAGACAGAAGATCATAAGCATACCAATGAAGTCGAGTTTTTAGATGCTGAAAAAGATGCGATCATTTCACTTAAGTCCCAAGAAGCGCAAAAGGATCATGTGGTTAAACTCAATTCAGCATTAAAGGGAAAGGGGTATTATGATAATACCACAGATACTGTGGTTATGCAACCATTTGATATGTCACAAAAGAACTTTATCAGTTTGAATGATTTAGAGGCCTCTTTGAAGAGAGTGATTTTTCCAAATTCATTTGTTGAGGAAGAGCGATATAATCTTAATCCTGATCAATACAATCGCATTTACAAAAGTATGCTCAATTTACCGCGAGACTTTAACTATTTAGCCCAGGATACCACCTATGATTATTATGATGGTTATGTCAAATTCTTTGTTTTTGGTGATACAGAAGAACGAATTCCAGATCATATAAAAATCTTGAATAAGGTAGGATATGCATATGGTACACTGACAGATTGTGCATATATAATGGATATTCAGAATAATGTTGAGTTCTTTCTCTCTGCTACTCTACTCGTTAATGAGAATGAAATATTTAATGATGGGATTTATGAATATGAAGAGATTGGGATTCCTTTTTTAGCAGAGTTAGGAAGACAAATTCATTTTTATGAAATTGAAAGGGAACGAGAATATGAGGTTGATTTTGACAGCAAATATGAATTTTAGAAAAGGTTTTATAAATTTTTCATTATACCTGAATCAGAATAGACAATGTTAAATAGATGTGTCTTCAAATTGCCTTCGAGCATGGCAATTTCATTCTTATTGGTCCAAGTAATATTAATATCTGCTTCAGAAGAATTTTTTATAACCACGTCTCCTGAAAATGCATCTGAAACATTTCTCAATTGAATCATTTCTAATTGTTTGATTACAACCCATCTAGTTAGACCTTCTTTTATTTCATCTAAACTTAGATTTGTTCTATTGATTTCTTTATGACCACCTGTGCCGGCTTTGTCTGCTGCTACATAGTCATTTTTACCTGCAAAAAGATCTAAATACCAGATCTGTGGCGTGCCTGGCATAAAAAGCTGTATAGCTCTAGCCAACAATAATTTTTGTTCGCTTTCTCCTAATGCGCTGAAATAGGTTGCATTTACTTGATAGTAGGAGATTTTCTCTCCATCAGCACCATAAAGATTTTTCACCCTTCCTTTTCGAAAAAGAATGAGTTTTATCATTTCTTCTATCAAATCATCTTCAAGTAATCCTTGATTAAAAACACCATTTACTTCTTTCCCTTTTAGATCCAACATCGGTATGCCATCGTGACATCCAAGCATATTGACCGTTTTATAATCTTTCTCAATTATTTCCTTTGCCCATTTGATCAGTGCTTTATTTGTTCCTTTTTCAATAGCATGAATCAATAGACCAGGAAGAAAAAAATCGTAAATGATATAACCCTTTTGTGCCACCTCATCATGCAAATTCATTCCGTATTCTGCATGAATTTCTGGTAATAACTGAAGGTCATTCGTTTTAGCAATTTGGTTTATTCTTTCTAGATAGTCCCATGTACCAGGCTTATTAAAGAAATTCACAGCTCCGACCTCTTTGTGCAAATAAGCGAATGCATCTAATCTCAATATCTTACAACCATAACTTTTTACTTTAACCAAAACCTCTTTATAAAACTTCCAAACTAAAGGAGATTTTGCATTGACATCCATTTGGCCGAGGTAGCGCCGCTTTTGATTGATAATTTGGAGGATCTCATTTTTAAAGGGATTGAATCTTCCAAAATCTAGTAATTCAAAGTCTTCGCTATCGCGACTCTCATTAATTACTTCGCATATTTCTAATGCATCATATTTATTTAAACCAGAGATGGGTTTTAAATCTTCAGAGACAAGTTTTTGATTGTAAACCTTTTGATAAAATGTATTCCAATAAGCCTTTTCTTTTCCATCAGGAAATATCACTTTTAGAATTGGTAGTCCAGGTTTGCGCATAAAAAGTTTTTCCAAATGCTCAGTATTTGGGACTACAATACCGTTTTCAGCCAGATCTCCATTGCCAATCCAAAACTCATTCCAATCGATGAAAAAGTCTTTGTACTTGGATTTTTCTCCATTCTTAATTAAGTCCTTAAACTGTGGAGAAGCGACGGATAAGTGGTTTAGAACTATGTCAAGTTTCAAGGAAATTCCTAACCGTTCAAGAGCCTTCACATCGTCTTTTGACACGAATTCTTCATTAGTATTATAATCTATGATTGAAAATCCTCGATCAAGGTCACTGTTGAAAAAGGTAGGTAAAATGTAAAAAAGTGAAAATACATTTTGAAATTCAGGCATTTGAAGCATGGTGGTCATATCACCTAGATTATTTCCAATGCTATCAGGATAAGCATTAAGTATTACCCCAATGGGCTGTTTTAATTTGATGCCTTTTTTCTGTCCCGTTTGATTCACTTGAGATCAATTGTAAAAAGGCGGAAAGATAAAAACTAAGCCAATTAAAACTCTGTATTTTGCTGGTTCCAAAATAAGCGAACACCTTATGCAACCAGATTTATTTTCAAACTTAGAAGGGAAGAAAGGAAAACAATACTTTACGAGAGAGTTTGAAAAAGCAATAAATGCCCTAAACGACAAACAAAAGGAAGCTGTAGAAACAATAGAAGGGCCTGTTATGGTCATAGCAGGTCCTGGGACTGGGAAAACTCAACTTCTTGCTGCAAGAATCGGAAGGATACTGAAAGAAGGAGTAGCTGAATATCACAATATACTTTGTCTTACTTACACAGATGCAGGGAGTGTGGCTATGCGGCAGCGGCTCTTGCAGTTCATTGGCCCTGATGCATACAACGTCAATATTTTCACCTTCCACTCTTTTTGTAATCTGATTATCAAGGAAAACATCGAATATTTTGGGGGGTATCGCGATTTACAACGTGTTTCTGATCTTGAACTAGTGGATATTTTACATGAAATCATAGACGATTTTGATGATAATCATGTGTTAAAGCGGTATCGAGGTGATATCTATTATGAAAGGGATAGGTTGAAGAGGCTATTTGGCACCATGAAACAGGAGAATTGGAACAGCCAGCAAATAATAGAAGCATATACTAAGTATGAGAAAGAAGTGTATGAAGATGAAGAATACCTCTATAAGAGAAAAACAGGAGATAAAAAGAAAGGAGATCTTAATGAAAAAAAGATTAAAAAAGAACTCAAAAGGTATCAATCAGGTGTAGCAGCAGCGGGAGAATTTAATAAGTACAATGAGCTTCTTCTAAAAAATGAGAGAATTGATTATAATGATATGATTCTTTGGGTAATTAAAGCATTCAAAGAAAACCCAGACTTGTTGTCTGCTTATCAAGAACGGTTTCAATACATTTTAGTAGATGAATATCAGGACACTAATGGGTCACAAAATGAAATTATAAACCTTCTGACATCTTATTGGGGCAAGGATGCCAATGTTTTTGTAGTGGGAGATGATGATCAGTCTATCTTTCGTTTTCAGGGGGCCAATATGCAAAACATAGTAGAGTTTGATAATCACTACAATCCACGTGTGATTGTTCTTGATAATAATTATAGGTCATCCCAAGAAATATTGGATAGGTCTTCAGAACTAATCAGTAATAATGCAGAAAGGTTAATAGCCCTGAAACCTGAACTGACTAAAAATCTCCTGGAATCTAAAACCAAAGACCTCATAAAAGTAAATCCCCAAATCCTACAATATCATAATGAAAAGCACGAAGAAAAAGCAATTATCAATAAGATTGTAGCACTTCAAAACGAAGGAGTCAATCTTAATGAAATAGCAATTATATATAGAAAGCATAGGAATATTAGTGACATTTTAAAATATCTTGAATATCATAATGTACCAGTTAATCTGAAGAAAAGAATCAATATTCTCCATGAACCTGAAATCAAAAGACTGATCAATATTCTTACTTATATCAGAGATGAGTATAAGAGGATGCACACAGGAGAACACCTCATTTTTGAAATTTTGCACTATAATTACTTTGGCTTGAAGGCAAGAGAAATAGGAAAACTGAGCCTTTACCTTTCTCGTAAAACTGATAAAACAGAAAATGATATAAAATGGCGAGATATCCTTAATGAAGAAGAAGAACTAAAGAAAGTCGGACTAAAAGAGGTGAATCATTTTCTAGAAATTGGAGCATTTCTGGAAGAGTGTATTCAGGATGTTCCAAATAGTACAATTCAAATGCTATTTGAAAAGATACTTACCAAGGGTAAAATTATCGAAGCGATAATGCTTGATAAAAATGATAAATCTTGGAGGTTGCAAATTGTCAATACCTTTTTCGACTTCATAAAAAATGAAACTTCTAAAGATTCTCTACTTGGATTAGATGCCATCCTAGGGATGGTACAAAAGATGGATCAAGCAAGAATAGACTTGCCGCTAGAGCGCATTTTCTTTGCTAAAGAAGGAGTTAATCTTATGACGGCGCATGGAGCGAAAGGCTTAGAGTTTGAACACGTATTTATTATTAAATGCTTTCAAAGTAATTGGGTAGAAAAGAATTATGGAGGTGGAGGCTCTTTCAAATTACCCAAATCTCTTGTTTCTGCTTCTGACAAAAGTGATATAGAAGACGACCGCAGACTCTTTTATGTAGCCATGACAAGGGCAAAGTCGTATTTATACATTTCTACGCCTAAGATGTCAAATGAAGACAAGGATTTGGACATGGTAGTATTTGTGCATGAGCTTATGAGGGAAAGTGATCTAAAGATTCAAGAAGTACATTTAGACGATTCTGAAATAGAAGATTATGTGACAACCTTAATGAGATATAAAGAAGGAGCTGTGCGGCTTATTGATCATCAATTAATTGATAAAATATTAGTGAATTATAAGGTCAGTGTGACCAGTCTAAATAAGTATCTCAGATGCCCATTGGCTTTCTATTTCGAAAATGTATTGAGAGTGCCTCTAGGAAGAAGTGCAAGTATGGGATTTGGAAATGCTATTCATTTGGCATTGGAAAAATTCTTTGTTGATATAGAAAGTGATCCTCAGCGAAAAATTGGAGACGAAGTTGACCTTGTGAACTATTTTCATAGTGGCATGAAAAAATATGGTTCACATTTCACTATAAAAGAACATGAGTTAAGGAGTACCTATGGCGAAAAGATTTTAAGAGGGTATTATAAAAATTATGTTTCTAACTGGAGTACCGCGAAGCAGTTTATTTCTGAATACTCTATCTCACTTACAGAATATAAAGGAGTACCAATCACAGGGAAATTGGATAAAATTGAAGTCTATGATGATCATGTAGTTGTAGTAGATTACAAGACTGGCAAGTATTCTAATGCAAAGAAAAAGCTAAAACCTCCCATGGGAGAAGATGATCCCGGAGAAGATTATTGGAGGCAATTGGTTTTTTATAAACTTTTGCTCTCAGGTGATCCCAGAAACAATCATCAAATGAGATATGGCATAATGGATTTTGTAGAACCTGTAGATGAGTTAAACTATAAACAAGAAAGAAGAGAAATAGAGGCATTTGAAGTGGAAATAGTGGAAAACCAGCTAGTAGAAACGTATCAAAATATATTAGAGCATAAATTTGAAAATGGCTGTGGAGAGGATCATTGCAAGTGGTGCGATTTTGTCACTAGCAATTTCAAATTGAACAGTGAATTAATCGGCTATGAAGATGACGAAGAGAACAATTAAATCAAAGAAATTACTATGAAGAGCATCCACATCATTATCGGAATTGTTTTTATCATTTTTGCAATTCTTCAATACAATGATCCTGATTATTACATCTGGATTCCTGTCTATAGTTTGATATCATTTATTGCTTTTTCCACGGCAGCAAGAAAACCACAAAGGAAGTTAGCTCTTTGGGTTACACTCTTTCTTGCAGCGTGGAGTGTTACTTTCATTCCTGATCTAGTATCATGGATTCAAGATGGAGCCCCGAACATTGCAGGATCAATGAAAGCCGAGACACCCCATATAGAACTTATGAGAGAATTGTTTGGACTCATTATAAGTTTAGTTGCAACTGTTTACTATGCAACTAAAAAATAGTGAATATTAGTCTTTTCTGACTCGTGGTCTATATTTTGAAACGTCTAGAATTTTTTGAAATTCTGAAGTTGTTAAGAGTTCCGCCACAGATACTTTACTTCTTTGCATATAGTCTTGTACAATTCTCCACCCAATATAATTGGCTACACCTCCAGGTGCTTCAGGGGGGATGCCAGGTGCATTTGGGGCAGGGTTGACGAGTTTATTTATTTTCGTGAACTGATTAGAAAAAAGTAGATTGTTTTTTAACAAATGAGTCCACAATTCTGGTTCATTCATTAAACACCATTGATATTCATCTGGTTGAAATTCAAGGATTATGTCTTTTGGTGAAAGAGGCAATATCTTTTCTAGAAGGTAAATAATTTTTCCATTTCTAATTATAATTTCTGCCAATTGACCAGTTTGTGCGGGCTCAATTTTATCATCAATCCAAGCTAATAATGACTTTCTTAGAATATATCTTTTATCAAAATACTGTGTAAGAAATTGAGAAAAAGCTGGATTTTTAGGGTCAATAGATTTGTAAGGAAAATTTGATCCTATATACATATCAAGGCCTATCCCAAGACCATCTCTATTTCCATCTTGAAAAACAAAATTTTGGTACGCAAAGCCAGATACAAATGTGTAGACATTTGGAATAGATTTGTCTGAGGTGTAATAACTGTAGTATTTAAATGCTTTGTCAAATTCCTCTTCTAATTCACTTATATCTGAATAGATGTGAGAACAAGTATCAACCAGAGAAGTAAACCCATAGTCCTCTAGAACTTCTTTTTTATCTTCCGTGGAAAGATTGAGAACTGGAAGTACGTTAGAAAAAAAAATATTACCGAAAGCAGGGTGATTTTCTAAAGTCTGGCTAATAAAGACCTCAGTCGAGTCTTTTTTACTTTGATTTTTGTGAAAAGGAACAAATCTCCAGGCCACATCCACTTCACTTATATCAGGAAGAGAAGTAGAATGGTCGCAAGAAGAAACCAATAGTAAGAAGCCCCAAAGAGCCAATGTTACAAGAAGACTATATATTTTCTTTTCAACCATAGGATAATTAACGAGAAATATCTCATCCTAATATTTCAACCAAACCTCTTGTGCGCCATCTCCATTTACACTAATGGCAAATCGGACATTCGCAAATTCCTTGAGCAGGTGTAAAACCTCTTCCTTAAGCGCTCCTGTACCTTTACCATGAATAATAGTTACCACATTTTTCTTTTTCTCAATAGCGTCATTGATAAATGCTCTGCACATGACTAATTGATGATCTAAAATCATTTGTGGATGAGCATTTTCTAGATCTGGATTCAATTTAATAATATGAAGATCAAGTTCATTTTTGAATGATGTATATGTTGGTGTTTTTGGTAAGTTCGGAATTAAAGGTTCAGCATGTTTTTCAAGAAAGAGTTCGTGATTTTTCTGAATTTCTATATCAGTTATAACCTCCAACCTTTCGGACTCTATTAATAGAATCTTTTTTCCATATTTGATTCTTGCTTTACCATTTTTTCCAATTCCTTCATATTTTCCAATTTTTCCAGAAGGTTGAATTCGTAGAATATCTCCTATCCACAAATCTGTTAAGTTAATTCGATTAGGTGTAGTTTTCATATTTTACAAAGCATGCAAATTTAACCTGATAATAGAAAATAATTCTAGTTCAGACTATTCATCTTTTCGGTCAACTCTATAGCCCATGTTTCACCCTTTTTTCTATAGTTTCTTATTGCATGTTTAACAATCCACCTTGTGTCCTTTTGTGGCTTAACAGACCATTTTTCTATTAAAGCTACAGCCGCTTCATTGTTTACTTTGAAATAGTCATTTATATGATTCGCCACAGAAGTTTGGACATACTTTTCAGGATCATCTTTTAGGTTTTCTAATATTTTGAATATAGGACTTGGGTCGTCAATGAACAATTTCAATTTGCTTGCCCATGGCAAGTTTGGCCTTAGCCCTTCAGATGCTAATCTTCGCACATGAAAATTTTGATCATTTGACCATGCTGCCATAACCCTTATCAAGTGTTCAGGATTTTGTCTTATAAAGGGCCTAATGGCAAATTCTCCTGTGCCACGTTGTGTTAATTCTTTGATTGCATTGAGAGACAGCCCTTCTTCTCCAAGCCCGTTTCTTTCAATAAATGATCCAATAGGCCATGTCCAAAAGAAATCATTAAAAGTACCATATGAACCTTCATTTGTTGGGCCTAAAATCTGTACAAGCAGATTCAGTTTTGACTTGTAATCACCAGGAAGAAAAAAATTAAGTTGATCAGCAATGACATTTACTCTGTCTTTGAGTTCTAGCGGGTCCAAAAGAGGTTGGGTCGCTTTCCTAAATCTTTCCCGATCAAATGAAGCTCCTTCAGAAGTGATTTTATCAGATAATAATTCTAAAAGTTCTTTGTCAAACTTATACTTAAGAGGGGTAAAAGCCATGGGCTAAACTTTCACCCATTTTTGATCACTCTTACCAGACTCAATTACTTTATAGATAAAATTCATTCCCCTTACTCCATCCTCCACTGTAGGAAAGTCATCATATATTGGATCTACATTCACTCCTTCTATCCTTGCCCGTACGCATTTAGCAAAGTTTCTGTAAATATTAGCGAAAGCTTCTAAATATCCCTCAGGATGTCCTGCAGGAATTCTTGTATGTGCTTGGGCAGAAGCACATAATTCACCTACACCAGTTCTATAAATTTGTTTTGGGCTGTTTTGATATTTTACTTCCAGTGTATTAGGCTGCATTTGATGCCATTCCAGGCCAGCTTTGCTACCATAGACACGGATGTTTAATGAATTCTCTTCCCCGGCAGCTATTTGTGAAGCATGAAGGATGCCACGAGCCCCATTATCAAACCTTAATAAAACATTGCCATCATCGTCAAGTAACCTTCCTTCTACTAATGTGCTTATGTCAGCACATAATTCTGTGATCTTAAGTCCAGTAATATACTCTGCCAGATTTTCTGCATGAGTGCCTATATCTCCCATAGCACCAGCAATACCAGATCTTTTAGGATCTGTTCGCCATGCTGCTTGTTTTTGATCAGAAGACTCAATAAAATCCATAAGCCACCCTTGAGGGTACTCTACAACTACTTTCCTTATTGTGCCGAGATCGCCATTATTGATCATATGGCGTGCCTGCTTCACCATAGGATAACCAGTGTAATTATGGGTCAAAGCAAAAATTTGACCTGTTTCCTTCACGACTTTTTCAAGCTCATTGGCTTCTTCCATGTCAAATGAAAGAGGTTTATCACAAACGACGTGAAAACCATTTTCTAGAGCCATTTTTGTAGGTCCAAAGTGGACATGATTAGGAGTGACAATGGAAACGAAGTCCATTCTTTCTCCCTCTGGAAGTTCTTTTTCTTTTTGGATCATCTCGCCATAGCTGCCATACACTCGATCTGGTGAAAGATAAAAGTCTTCTCCAGACAATCTAGAGCGTTCTGCATCACTACTAAATGCACCACAAACCAATTCTATTTCTCCATCTAATGATGCAGCCATTCTATGAACTCCTCCAATAAATGCCCCTCGGCCTCCGCCGACCATACCCATTCTTATTTTTCTTGCCATGATATATATAGTTGAGGCTTAAAAGTAAATCTCTTTTTATAAATTTCTTACTCTTCAGGGTAAATCAGTTCAAATACATTGATGTATGATTGTATTATAGTTTGCTATAATTCGATCAGCTCTTTAGGCCAATCATTCTTAATCCATATTTGATCCGAAAAAGATGTAGGAGAGAAAATGTGTTTTGAGATAAACTGTCGATAGAGTATAAATGACCCCTTATATACTCGAGCGGCCTTCCATCAATTGGTTTTTAATCTTCTGTAGTCAATACTGAGCCAATAAATGCACGATTCATAAATGCGATGTTGTCCAAGGAAATTTCTTTTGGGCATTCAGCTTCACAAGCACCAACGTTAGAACACAATCCAAATCCTTCTTTATCCATTTGAGCCACCATGTTTTGAACTCTTTTTTTGTGTTCTACTTTGCCTTGAGGCAGTTTCCCCAAATGACTCACTTTTGCTGAAGTGAAAAGCATGGCGGACCCATTAGGACATGCAGCAATGCATGCTCCACATCCAATGCATGTAGCAGAATCAAATGCATCTGCAGCGACTTCTTGCTCAACAGGGATGGCATTAGCATCTACTGCTTGGCCAGTATTCACGGAAATATAACCTCCTGCTTGAATTACACCATCTAGTGAAGAACGATCTACAACTAAATCTTTAATGATAGGAAATGCCGTAGCTCTAAAGGGCTCAATTACAATAGTATCGTCATCCTTATATTGTCTCATATGAAGCTGACATGTAGTGGTGCCTTTTTGAGGGCCATGTGGCCTTCCATCTATAACAAGATTGCAAGTCCCACAGATCCCTTCACGACAATCGTGAGCAAAAGCTATAGGATCTTTTTTCTCACTGATCAATTGCTCGTTGAGTACATCTAGCATCTCAAGGAATGACATATGTTCATTAGCCTCTACACTATGCATATCAAAGTATCCTTTGTCATTAGGCCCTGATTGTCTCCATATTTTTAGATTCAGCTTCATATCTCTATATTTTCATGGGTCTAAACCCATCGTATTATTTATAGCTTCTAGTTTTGAGCTCTACATTATCAAATTTCAATTTTTCTTTGTGAACCTTTGGGTCTTGACCATCATTCCACTCCCAAGCCGCGACATAAGTATAATTGTTATCGTCTCTTTTTGCTTCTCCTTCGTCACTCACAGATTCTTCTCTGAAGTGCCCACCACAAGATTCATTTCTGTTTAAAGCATCGAACAAAAGAGTCTCTCCTAGTTCCATAAAATCAGCAACTCTGGCGGCTTTTTCAAGTTCAGGATTAAATTCACTTATGGTTCCAGGGACGTATACATCCTTATAAAACTCATCTCTCAAGGCTCTCACTTC
This sequence comes from Saprospiraceae bacterium UBA7328, assembly GCA_002471345.1. Taxonomy (GTDB): domain Bacteria; phylum Bacteroidota; class Bacteroidia; order Chitinophagales; family Saprospiraceae; genus UBA7328. The sequence goes on along the minus strand of DKPS01000111.1, from coordinate 83,930 downwards.
TGCTATACCTTTTTTCAGGCCAGTTTCATTTCGAGACATGCCACCATTTTCCCAAATGATCTTTCCTAATTTTTTATGAAAGCTTTCTACAGACTGATTTCCATTGATATCTATTAAGCCCTGCAATCTTTCTTTCACATCCTTTTCAGCTTGAATAAACTCAGGTGTGTCATTTGCTATTTTGTCAGTTCTAATCTGTGTAGAAAGGAAGTTTCCTATAGTATAAGGTAGCACAAAGTAACCATCAGCTAAGCCCTGCATCAATGCTGATGCTCCTAATCTATTAGCACCATGATCTGAGAAATTAGCCTCGCCAATGGCAAATAGTCCTGGCACATTTGTCTCCAAATTATAGTCTACCCAAATACCGCCCATTGTATAATGGATTGCTGGATATATTTTCATTGGCCTTTCATACGGATTTTCTCCGGATATCTTTTCATACATCTGGAAGAGGTTACCATATTTATTCTTAATAATCTCTTTTCCAAGCTTAGTCACATTGGTGTCATCTGTGCTTAGGCCTCGACTATTTGCCTCCTGAAGGCCGTATCGTTGTATTGCCGATGAAAAATCTAAGAACACCCCCAATCCTGTAGGAGCTACTCCATTTCCTTCATCACATGCTACTTTTGCTGCTCTTGATGCTACATCTCTTGGCACTAAATTGCCAAATGCGGGATACCTTCTTTCTAAGTAGTAGTCTCTATCCTCCTCTACAATATCCAAAGCTGTTTTTCTTCCTTCTTTTATGGCTTGTGCATCTTCTTTGCTTTTTGGGACCCAGATGCGTCCGTCATTTCTAAGAGACTCAGACATTAAAGTTAGCTTAGATTGGTAGTCACCTGATACAGGTATACAAGTAGGATGGATTTGATTATAACAAGGGTTGGCCATTAAAGCTCCTCTTCTTACTGCTCTCCATCCGGCTGAAACATTTGAATTCATGGCATTGGTAGAGAGGTAATATACATTTCCATATCCTCCTGTTGCTAATACCACAGCGTGAGCGGAGAATCTTTCTAATTCTCCTGTCACTAAATTTCTTGTTATAATTCCCCGGGCCTTGCCATCCACTTTTACTAAGTCGAGCATCTCATGTCTATTGTACATGTCTACAGATCCCTTCGCTATTTGGCGACTTAGTGCTTGATATGCACCTATGAGCAATTGTTGCCCGGTCTGACCCCTTGCATAAAAGGTACGAGACACTTGTACTCCACCAAAGGACCTATTCGCTAGAAGGCCTCCATATTCTCTAGCAAAGGGAACACCTTGGGCAGTACACTGATCAATGATATCAGTACTCACTTCTGCTAGTCTATGGACGTTGGCCTCTCTAGATCTGTAATCACCACCTTTAATTGTATCATAAAACAATCTGAAGACACTGTCTCCATCATTCTGATAGTTTTTAGCAGCATTGATTCCTCCCTGGGCAGCAATACTATGAGCCCTACGTGGGCTGTCATGAAAAGTGAAACACTTCACATTATATCCTAATTCTCCCATTGTTGCTGCTGCAGAAGCACCAGCTAACCCTGTTCCCACTACAATCACTTCGAGTCTCCTTTTATTATTAGGAGCTACTAAAGGCATTGATGATTTATACTTGGTCCATTTTTCGGCTAATGCGCCTTCAGGAACTTTGCTATCTAACTTCATAACTGATGATTATAGATTACTTACCGAAATAGATGTACAATGGAATTATAGCAAATCCAATAGGTACAAGAAATGAATATGCTTTTCCCACTAATGAAATCAGTGGAGTATATTTTTTATGTCTTATCCCTAAGGTTTGGAATGCTGAATCAAAGCCATGCAAAAGGTGAAACATAAGAGCCAATAAACCAATGATGTAAGTAACTACGATCCAAAGCTCTTGAAATGCTATAGAAACTCTTGTAAACAAATCTTTTACTGGTGCGTCAAAACTAGCATAGGTAACCATGTCCAATTGATTTTGCTTCATTTTCCACCAAAAGTCTCCCATGTGCAACATTAAAAAAGCAAAAACCAAAATTCCTAATAGGGCCATATTCTTAGAGGCCCATGATGCATTCTCATGTGTGTTCACAGCGTATTTGGATCCTTTGGCTTTTCTGTTATAAATGGCTAATAAGATGCCTTGAATGGCATGAACTACAATAAAAAAGTATAATCCATATGATATTGTTTTTATCAATGGATTATTGGTCATAAAATATGCATAAGTATTAAATGCTTCGCCACCATCATTATAAAGCAATTGTAAATTGCCAATAAGATGTACTATAAGAAATGTAATGAGGAAGATACCTGTGAGCGACATTATAAGCTTTCGCCCAATACTTGATCTAAAGAAGGTAATAAGCCAAGACATGGTTTTTCTGTTTTCTGAGCGTAAAAATACAGATAATCAATGGCTGTGAAATTCTACACTATCGCTTAAATTATTTAGAATGGTTTTAATTTAAGGCTAAAAGGATACTCTTTCTTGTCCCATTAGGGTCATTTACAAATGCCTTTAGAATCTGATAACTAATTTGTTTTCAATTACAAATGTGACTATTTAATCACTGCTATTTCGGTGTTATTAAAACAAACTATTTCTCCTGCTTTTACTTTTTTTCTCTTTCTTAATTCTACTTGATTGTTCACCTTTACCTCTCCATTTTGGATAATAACTTTTGCATGTCCTCCTGATTGTGCTATGTCTTTCAGCTGTAGGAGCTTCATTAATTCAATGAATTCATCTTGAGGACGCAATTGAAAAGTGATTTTTTTATTCTCCACTTGGTATATTATATGTGTGGAACAAACATACATTTTGATATTTAATTCATCTAAACAAAAAATATAGCACCTTTGCAACTGTATTTTAGGTGATGTCATGCATCACAGAGATAAAAGCGTAGAATGACAAAAGTGGAATTTGAAGCCTTTCTTGAATTCTTTCCAGAAGTAGCACCACCCATAATTTTATCAGCAGAAGAAGTTATTTTATACAGTAGAGAAAACAAACCTCTATCACAAAGTATAATAACTGAAGTATTGCTGCCTTTGCATAATGAAACGGAACTGGATGAATATACGGAGTATATCCCTTGCTTCAGATTGAAAAAGGAAAACTCCTTCGTGCCAGTGATTTACTATAAAGCAGGATTACTAAAAAATGAATATCACCTTTTGATATTTTCAGAAAATGGAAAAATAATAGATCATAAATCTATTGCGGGTACATTTTTAAAAGATAAAGAAATGGTCACCTATGTGGCTTATATAGATGAAGATAATCATATCCAAGTCGTGATAGGAAGCGACGATGGTGATCGCTCACACTACAACCCACTTAACAGTCAAACCATCGCCTATGACATCGCACCTGATGGCAAAATTATTTTATCAAACAATCCCATAAATGAGGAGTAAGAAAAATTTTAAATCAAAAAAACTAACCAAAGAAGAATTAGAAAAAGCAAGCCTTAACCTTTTCAAAAAAAGCCCAAAAAAAAGATTCAAGCCAACAAGAATAGCCAAAGCTCTAAGAATTAAAAACAGTAAAGATTCTATTCTAGATGTGTTAAAATATTTAGAGAAATCCGGAAAAATCAGACATGTCGTAGATGAACTGTATACTCTTGAAGGAGTGAGTTCAAAGAACGGAAATGATTCATTTATCAAACAGCAATACATTACAGGCCGTGTTGATATGATCAAGTCTGGTTCTGCTTATATTGTTTCTGAAAGAGATGTTCCAGATATATATGTGCCCAAAAAGCATCTTAAAACTGCCTTGCATGATGATGAAGTAATTGTAGAGTTACACCATAGGAGAGGCGCAAGAAAGCAAGAAGGGAAGGTAGTAGAAGTGAAAACTAGAGCGCACAAAAAATTTGTAGGTGTCTATGATCGCATTGGAGGTTATGGAGTCGTAGAAGCGACTGTGCGTAATAACTCTATCAAAATTGAGGTAGTAGGAAGTCATGAAGCTCAAAATGGAGATAGGGTAATCATAAAGATTGTTCATTATGGTCGAAATGGCATTGTAAAAGGAGAAATCGAAAAAATTCTGTCATCAGGCAAAGGGCATGATCTCGAGATGACCACAATTTTGATTAATGAAGGATTCGATATTGCCTTCTCTGATGAAGTGCTCAATGAAACGGCGCAAATGCATGACAAGATCACAGAAGAGGATTTGGCTATACGTAAGGACATGAGAAAAATTCTCACTTTTACAATTGACCCTGCAGATGCTAAGGACTTTGATGATGCTATTTCATATAGGATATTAGAAAACGGAAATGAAGAAATAGGAGTACATATAGCCGATGTTTCACATTTCGTAAAAGAAGGGTCTGCATTGGATAAAGAAGCTTTGGCGCGATCGACATCTGTTTATTTGGTTGATAGGGTTTGTCCTATGTTGCCAGAACGATTGTCTAATGAGCTTTGTTCTCTGCGTCCGAATGAAGATAAATTTACTTTTTCTGCCATTTTTGAATTTGATAATAGAGGAAATGTATTAAATCGATGGCTAGGTCGTACACTGACTCATTCGGATAAAAGATTCACTTATGAAGAAGCTCAGGAAATTTTAGACATTAAGCATGGCCCATATTTAAATGAACTTGGAAGAGTAGATCAAATATCTAAAATGCTTCGAGAAAAGCGATACAATAATGGATCTATCAAATTTGAGTCTGATGAATTGAGATTTACTTTGGATGAAGATGGCAAACCAGAAGGCGTGTATGTTAAAGAAAGAAAGGATACCCATCTTCTCGTGGAGGATTTAATGCTTTTAGCAAATAAAGAAGTGGCTACTTTTATATCAAAAAAAGAAAAGAACACTAAAACTATCCCTTTTATATATCGAATTCATGATCAACCTGATCCGGATAAACTAGCTGATTTTGCTCTTCTTGCGGCTGATTTTGGTCTAAAGTTTAACCTCAATACACCCAAAGAAATAGCAAACTCATTTAATAATATCTCTACTAAAATTGAAAATGTAGATCATCTCAGAATGCTAATGCCCTTGGCAATAAGGACTATGGCCAAAGCTGAATATTCTTCAGACAACATCGGACATTATGGGTTAGGTTTTTCTCATTATTCACATTTCACTTCTCCTATAAGGAGATATGCGGATCTTTTAGTGCATCGCATATTGGATAAAAACCTAAAAGAAACTTACCGTGTGAATGGCCCGGCACTAGAACAACAATGCAAGCACATTTCACGTCAGGAGCGTAAAGCTATAAATGCTGAGAGGGAGTCAGTAAAATATATGCAAACTGTATATATGCATGACCGTATAGGAGAAAGATTTGAAGCCACAGTTTCAGGAGTAATAGAAAAGGGAATGTTTGTAGAAACATTAGAGTCCAAAGCTGAAGGACTTATTCCTTTTAGTGATATTGGTATTTTAAAGTCATTGACATCAAGTAGTGCTCATTTAAAAACTCCAGAAGGTGAAATCATTTATAGATTTGGTGACAAATTAAAAGTGGTTTTAGATGGAGTAGATATCGCCAAAAGACAGATCAATTTCCTCTTATCCACAGATGAAGATTAAAACTCATAACTTACTTGGTCTCAAAGTACTAGAGTAGACAAGCAGGATTCATATTACATCAAAAGGTAGTATCTTTGCACTCCATTTTTAGAAAACGTGTTGAAAAAATGATTTTTCTTCACAGAAATCATTTTTACTCCTATCACATCGGGATTAATATTTGAATGAAACTATGAGTAAGAAGAGAGTGCTTTTCATCAGCCAGGAGATGAAACCGTATACGACTTTATCAGAAATTTCTGACATGGTGCATGCACTTGCACCATATACTTATAACAAAGGCTATGAAGTAAGAGTGCTCATGCCAAAGTTTGGAACCATTAACGAAAGAAGACATCGTCTTCATGAGGTGGTTAGACTTTCTGGAATGAATATAATTGTAGATGACGATGATTTTCCTTTGATTATAAAGGTGGCATCTTTACCTGGATCTCGGATGCAGGTCTACTTCTTAGATAATGAGGAGTTTTTCAAAAGAAAATTGGTGTTCGACGATGCGGATGAAAAACCGTTCGATGATAATGCAGAAAGAATGATTTTCTTCTGTAAAGGAGCTATGGAAACTGTGAAAAAATTCGGTTGGCCTCCTGATATTATTCATTGTCACGGTTGGATGTCGAGTCTAGTGCCGGCATATTTTCAAAGAATATACAAGGACAGCCCAATTTTTGAAAATTCAAAAATGATTTTTAGCCCTTATGATTCTCCTTATGAGCATACATTTGATAAAAGCTTCATAGAAAAGGCTTGTATCAATGATATCGAAGAAGAGGATTTAGCAGCCTATATCGAAAATGGTAAGATTAAGTTAAATGAAGGCGCTCTTCAGCACGTAGACGGAATAATGCCAGGAAAAGCCACGTTAAATGATTCTTTGCAAGATGCTATTGCAGCCTCTCCTGCACCGTTACAAGAATTCATAGAAGGAGAGGAATATCTTGCTGAAGTCCTCAATTTCTATTCATCACTAATAGAGGAATAATTTGAAAACCACCCCTTTTTATGCTTTGCTGATCTTTGTATCAGTGACATTGTTAATGAGTTATGCATGTAATGATTCTACTACGGTAGGTAGCGGCTTGCTAGACGATGAGGATATTGAATTAGGATTCACCAATGAATTGGAGATAAGAGCAAAAACGGTCAAAGAAGGTATAATACCTACATATTTTTCCAGAGGGTTTCTCAATGAATCCTATATGATTGGAGAATTAGATGACCCAATATTTGGGAAGTCCAAGTCTACGATTCATTTTGAACTTGTTCCTTCTGCTTTTCCAGATTTCGGAGGAGGAATTATGGATTCTATGGTGTTTATCTTTAGCTATAACCAAGTTGGTTTTTATGGAGACACCTTACAACCTCATGATATAACTATAACTCAATTATCTGAAAGGATAGATCAGTCAGATACACTTTATTCAGACCAGGACTTTCCTATTTTGGTAGGACCGAGGGGTGGAAGAGTAGGCCTACTAGAAGGATTTACACCAAGAAGGACGGATTCTGTTTCTATTGTTTCATATACTACAGATGAAGTAGAACAACTTCCAGGTCAGCTTAGAATCAGAATGATAGATAACCTGGCGCGACAAATTTTCATTGACACCTTAAATAACATTACATCGGAAGGGATGAATGAATTGGTGAATGGATTGTCAATAAGTAGTGTGCCAAGCAGTGGAAACTCTATGATTGGCTTGAATCTTAATAGGGCCACAAATTTATCAGCACTAGAAGTCTATTACACTGATAGAATAGGGGTGAAAAGAACCTATAGATACTTCTTAGATGAGGTAAGACATCAAATGTTTTCTGTAGACCCTTCTGGAAGTGTAGTTGAAGGATTTTTGGATCAAGAAATATTAGCAGGGGATCCATTATTTATTCAAGGACTTAATGGTGTAATTACAGAACTAGATATTTCAAGTGTTGCTCAGCTTCAGGACAAATTGATTAATCAAGTTGAATTAAGATTGTTTTTGGATGATAATTATCCAGGTGATAATAGGCTACTCTTCCTTACAGCACCTAGTATAGTGGCTACTAAAGCTTCCAATGGAACAGCAGTAGAAGATTTACTTATTGCATTTACAGGATTTGCAGGAGACAGTGGAGTTAGTCAACTCTTTGGTGGCTCATTACAGGATTCACTTAGAGGAAATGAATTGGGGTATAGTATGAATCTAACAGCTTACGCTAAAGAAGTGCAAAAAGGAAGAGAAGATGGAATCATTCATTTAGAGCTACTTAATCGAATCTCTACTCCCAGAAGAACTATACTATTTGGTCCAGGGCATTCATCTTTAGCACCTGAACTCAGAGTAACCTATACTATAGAATAAAATCACATCAGTACCCATGTGTGGAATTGTTGCATATAATGGAAACCGTTCAGCATACCCTATTCTAATAAGCGGCTTGAAGAAATTAGAGTATAGAGGTTATGATAGCACAGGTGTAAGTATTTTAAATGGAAATCTAAATACTTACAAAAGAAAAGGGAAAGTCAATGACCTAGAAGACTTTATAGGCTCTAAAGATTTAAAAGGAACCTTAGGTATTGGGCATACAAGATGGGCTACTCATGGAGCACCTAATCATATCAATGCACATCCGCACTCGTCTGAGGATGGAAAATTAGTTTTGGTACATAACGGGATCATAGAAAATTATGACTTACTTAAATCTTCTCTTGAAGATTTGGGGCATACTTTCAAAAGTGATACCGATACAGAAGTACTTGTTCATCTTATTGAGGAATACAAGAACTCTCAAGACCTTAATACACGAGATGCTCTGATTAAAGCCTTGAATAAAGTGATAGGAGCATATGCAATAGTCTTGATAGATAAGGATAGTCCTAATATTTTATATGGAGCAAGAAAATCTAGTCCACTCGTCTTGGGAATAGGTGAGAATGAACATTTCATAGGTTCAGATGCTACACCTATAGTAGAATACACAGATCAAGTGGTTTATTTGGAAGATGAGCAAGTGGTTGAAATTGTGAAAGATAAGGGCTACACAATTTTGGATTTGGAGAAAAATGAAGTTGACATCGAAGTACATAAGATTGATCTGAAGATTGAAGAACTTGAAAAAGGAGGCTACGATCACTTCATGTTAAAGGAAATATTCCAACAACCTCAGACTATCTTGGAGAGTATGAGGGGAAGAATAAATGCAAAAGAGGAATGGGTTCAAGTGGGTGGACTCACTGAAAATTTGGATAGATTTCAGAATGCCGACAGAATCATTTTTGTTGCTTGTGGAACCTCTTGGCACGCTGCATTAGTAGGAGAATATTTATTTGAAGAATTAGCTAGGATTCCTGTTGAGGTTGAATATGCATCCGAATTCAGATATAGAAACCCTATTCTCACAGAAAATGATGTTGTAATTGTACTTTCTCAATCGGGAGAAACTGCTGACTCATTAGCTGCTTTAGAATTAGCTAAATCAAAGGGAGCCATGACTTATGGCTTAGTAAATGTAGTAGGATCTTCAATAGCAAGAATGACTGATAGTGGAAGCTATATGCATTCTGGTCCTGAAATAGGAGTTGCTTCTACTAAAGCATTTACTTCAATGCTTACCGTTTTATCTTTAATGGCTATTCAACTGGGTAGGGAAAAGAACCTCATTCTTGATGATTCATATTTAGAATATATATATGAATTAGAATCTATTCCAAACAAGGTTTCAGCTATTTTGGAAGTGAATGATAAAATCAAATACATAGCAGCTGAAGTTAAAGGTGCTCAGAACGCTCTTTATCTTGGAAGAGGATTTAATTTCCCGATAGCATTGGAGGGAGCATTGAAGCTAAAAGAAATTTCATACATCCATGCTGAAGGATATCCCGCAGCAGAAATGAAACATGGGCCTATAGCTTTAATAGATCTATATATGCCTGTGATAATAATTGCTACCAATAAAAGTGCTTACGACAAAATAATTAGTAATATTGAGGAGGTAAAAGCTAGGAAAGGAACTGTAATAGCTATAGTTGATGAAGATGATGTTAGAATTAAACAACTTGCCGACTATACAATAACAATTCCAAGAACTCAAGAGATTTTCTCACCACTTTTATCCATCATTCCTTTACAGCTGCTTTCATATCATATAGCGGTGATGAGAGGGTGCCATGTAGATCAACCTAGAAACTTGGCAAAATCAGTAACAGTAGAATAAAATACTATGATAAATAATATAGAGTATAACTCTCAAAAAGAACTACTTACTATTTCAGAATATGGTAGAAATGTTCAAAACTTAGTAACACATGCCAAGGCTATTGAAGACGATGAAGAAAGACAGCATTTTGCAGAGGCCATTATAAATTTGATGCACCAAATGAATCCTATGCATAGGAATAACCAAGAGTATAGGGAAAAACTTTGGAGGCATTTTTTTAGAATAGCAGATTTTGACATTAAAGTAGTTCCACCAGATGGAGAAATTCCTAATCCCGAATCATCCAAACTCAGCCCTGACGTAGTACCTTATCCTAATAGAGATTATAATTATAGACATTATGGAAACAATGTAAAGTCTATGATTACAAAAGCGATTGCGATGGAGGATGAAGAGAAGCGTATAGAATTTGCAGAGACTATCGGTGCATATATGAAATTGGCTTATCGCACTTGGAGCAGAGAGCATTATGTAAGTGACGAAATCATTAGAGAAGATATTAAGAAACTATCAAAAGGTGTACTAGTTCTTGATGAAGAAAAACCTTTAGACAGCCTTACATCAAAAATCAGAAAACGACCTGCACGCCCGACTCATCACAGCAATAATTCAAGAAATAGAAGACATAATAAGTCAAATAATAGAAGGCGGAGATAAGGCTTTCTTTAAAATGACGTTTTGATTAGACCACCTGACTTGATAATATTATTATTGAATTTGTATTGAGAATTATCTCATGCAGTATCAAAAGAATATTTTCACTTTACTGAAAAGTGAGTAATAACACAACGTATTCAAAATATGATTGGCACTTCCTTTAAAGTACAGGGCTCTGCACGTCTTTCGGGATCCATACAACCTCAAGGTGCAAAAAATGAAGCTCTACAAATACTGTCAGCAGTACTGCTGACATCAGAAGAAATAACTATACACAATATTCCAGACATTCTGGATGTGCAAAGATTAATCAGCTTACTTGAAGGGTTAGGTGTAAAAACTAACAGGTTGTCAAAGTCTAGCTATACTTTTCAAGCCAACAATATTGATTTAGATTATTTCTCTTCAAAAGAATATTTAGAAACGGCAAAAAAAATAAGAGGCTCAGTGATGCTAATGGGACCTCTTATGGCACGTTTTGGAAAAGCATTTCTTCCTAAACCAGGAGGAGATAAAATAGGAAGAAGAAGGTTAGATACCCATTTCAACGGTTTCCTAAAACTAGGAGCGGAATTCAAATATGAAGAGAAAGACGACACTTTCTTTCTTGATGGGAAGAACTTAAAAGGTGACTTTATCCTGATGGAAGAAATTTCGGTCACAGGGACAGCTAACTTAGTCATGGCTGCGTCTCTTGTAAAAGGCGAAACCACTATTTATAATGCTGCTTGTGAGCCTTATCTCCAACAGCTTTGTAAGATGCTCAATAGAATGGGAGCCAAAATTGAAGGAATAGGGTCTAATATGTTGAAAATCCAAGGAGTTGGTTCTTTGAAAGAGACGACTCACACTATTCTTCCGGACTTTATTGAGATCGGAAGTTTTATAGGGCTAGCTGCTATGACTCAGTCTGAATTGACAATCACAGGAGTAGAAAGAAAGCATTTAGGTATTATTCCTTCTGTTTTCGAGAAAATGGGTGTATCGATTACTTTTAACGAAGGTAATATTATTGTTCCGGCCATAGATCTTTATGAGATCCAGAGTTTTATTGATGGTTCTATTATGACTATTTATGATGCACCTTGGCCAGGATTTACACCAGACCTGTTGAGTATCATTTTGGTTATGGCGACTCAAGCTAAGGGAAGTGTCTTGATTCATCAGAAGATGTTTGAAAGCAGATTGTTTTTTGTGGACAAGTTAATCGATATGGGTGCTCAGATAATTCTATGTGACCCCCATAGAGCTACAGTTATAGGCTTAGCAAGGACACAAAAACTTAAAGCAATAGAGATGACATCTCCAGATATAAGGGCGGGAGTCTCACTCTTGATAGCAGCACTATCAGCTGAAGGTACAAGCATCATTCATAATGTGAATCAGATAGATCGAGGATATCAGGATATTGATACAAGACTCAGTAATCTTGGAGCCCAAATAGAACGTTTCAATGCTTAACTATTTATCTCTGTTTAGGATAAATTGAATTAAGTCGCGCATACTGGATTTATATGGAGAGTCTTCAAAAGTATTCAATATGTTTAGGGCTTTAGATTTATAGTCTTCCATTTTTACTGCGGCATAATCTAATCCGCCGTATTTGTGGACAAAATTTACCACAATTTTTATTGTTTCTTTTTTCTGACTTCGGTTTCTAATGGCATTAATAATTTGTCTTTTTTCTGACTTTTCACATTTTGTAAAAGCGTGAATAAGAGGAAGTGTCATTTTCTTTTCTTTAATGTCAATTCCTTTAGGCTTACCAATATCACTAGTCCCGTAATCAAAAAGGTCATCTTTGATTTGATATGCAATGCCGGCATATTCTCCCATAAGTTTCAGGTCGTTAATTACCCTTTCATCTTTTGAGACACTTGCAGCACCAACGGCACATGCTGCTGAGATTAGGGAAGCAGTCTTTTGTCGAATGATATCAAAATAGATGTTCTCAGTTATATCCAGTTTACGCGCTTTTTCAATTTGCAATAACTCTCCAACACTCATTTTTTCTACGGCATCAGAAACCAGTTCTAATAGCATGTACTCTTTTTGTTTTATTGCTAATAAGAACCCTCTCATGAACATATAATCTCCTACTAAAACAGCTATTTTGTTTTTCCATAAGGCATTTATTGAGAAAAAACCACGACGCATATTTGAATCATCTACCACGTCGTCATGTACCAAAGTCGCGGTATGAAGAATTTCTATTAGTGATGCTGCTGTATGAGTCCTTATAGAAATTGTGCCGGTAATTCCTGCACTCAAAAAAACAAATATGGGTCGGATTTGCTTTCCTTTACGCTGAACGATGTAATAGGTGATTCTATCCAATAAAGGGACAGAACTTTTCATAGAATTGCTAAAATGCTCATGAAAAGTTTTGAGATCTTTTTTAATAGGTAACTTTATAGAGCTGAGATCAGCGGACATCTATACATTTTTTTGACTTCCTCAAAATAGGAACAAACCTTAAATAGAAAGGGAATTAGCAAAAGAGATTTTAACATTTAGTCCTATTTAGACAATTGATAGATCAAAAAGAGATTTCTACTACTGCAGCTCTTGTTTTCCCTCCTAAAGGAGGATTTAGCTTTTGTATTTTGATATGTACTTTTGTAATTTCTTCATGACTATTTTTCACATCTTTGGCTATATCATGGGCTAGAGTCTCAAGTAATAAGTATCGCTTTCCCATATATATCTTGACTATGGAGTGGATTTCTTCATAATTATAAGTATTTGAGATTTTTTCTTCTGGACTGTTTTGCATAGGGATGTCTACCATTACATCTATAATAAACTCATTGCCAATCCTTCTTTCGAAATCATAATAACCATGAAATGCATAAAACTTCATGCCCTGTAAGCCTATTCTTGCCATTGGATTTACATTTTTCCTTGCACAAAATGCAATATAGTACGTGGATGATGAAATTATCTCAACTCAGATTTTGATAGATTTTTAAATAAGATTCGGACATCTTTTTATGGTCAAAATGTGAAACATCAATTTTAGCTTGAGTCACCAATTTTTCTTTGAGATGAATTTCATCTGATATTCGAAATAATTTGTTTTTAAGCCCATTATAATCTCTTGGTTCAACTACTAAACCATTAACTTCATTTCGCACAATTTCTTTTAATCCCCCAGCATTTGTGCATATAACCGCGATTTTATTATGAAATGCCTCTAATGCGACAGTGCCTAATCCTTCCTTAAAAGAGGAAATAACCAGAGTATCAATAGTTGTCCAGATATTGTTAATCTTATCAGTAAACCCTAGAACAGTAACCGATTTTTGAATCATATTTTCTTCAATATATCTGTTCATTTTGGAAATGCACTCTCCTTTATTTCCAATCATTATAAAATGATAGTTTTTTCTTTCATTTAGCACGGAAGTGGCCATTTGGAGAAATGTCATTGGATCTTTATGATCTACAAATGCACCGACAAATCCTATGATTATTTTTTCTTTCGAAATGTTAAGCTCATTTCTGAGATTTCTACCTTGGATTTTGGACTCAAGATCTATTCCGCTATGGATAGTAGTTAGCTTTTCATAATGGATCCCTCTTTTTTTCAATATGTTTTCTATGGCATTTGATACACAGACCACCTTTTTGATTGAGTGGTGATTGTATTTATATAATGCTATAAAGCTAGGCTTGAAGTCAACTCTCCTCGTAACAACTATTGGTAGTTTACAACCCAAAAGAGCCGCTCCTAATGCAAAATTGTGAGCATGACTGTCATGTGCATGAATTATATCAATGGCTTCAATAGAGCAAGTTTTTCGAACTTTTTGAGAGATGGAAATACTTATTCCTGAGCTTTTTTTATATGTATGAAGAGAAACCATTTTTATATCATTGTTTTTGGATAATGGACTCTCATGAGGGCACAGTAGATGATTTCGACATTCTGAGGAAAGACCATTGAGTAAAAGCTGAATTTGATTTTCACCACCGCGCCATGTTCTGGCTGAAGAAATGTGTAATACCCTCAATGTTTTTAGTCTAGTATGGTCCTTCAAATTTTCTATTTTCGCCAAACTTAGTGTAACTTAAATAAATGCATAAAATATTAGTCACCGGAGGAGCCGGATATATTGGAAGCCATACAATTGTGGACCTCCTGGAGAAAGGGTTTGAAGTGGTTAGTATTGATAATCATATTAATTCTTTCCCTGCTTCAATAGATGCTGTACAAGATTTTACAGGCAAAAAGGTGCATCATTATGAAGTCGATTTGTGTGATATGAATGCTACTGAAAAGGTTTTTCAAAGTCATTCTGATATTGTGGGAATTATTCATTTTGCTGCATTAAAGGCTGTTGGAGAATCAGTTGAACAGCCTATGCTATATTTTAATAATAATATTAAGTCACAACTAAATGTTCTCCATTGCGCTTACAAGTATAACGTGAAGGCCTTTATCTTTTCGTCTTCTTGCACTGTTTATGGAACTGCTGAGGAACTTCCAGTATCCGAGACTACTCCTATGCAAGAAGCGGAATCTCCTTATGGCCGTACTAAGCAAATAGGAGAAAAAATTTTGAAAGATAGCCATCAAAGTGGAAATCTTAATATTGTTTCTTTAAGGTATTTTAATCCAGCAGGTGCACATATAAGTGGTAAGTTAGGAGAGTCACCTAAAGTAGTTGCAATGAACTTGGTGCCTGTGATAACGGAAACCGCCCGAGGCAAAAGGCAAAAATGCTTCGTGTATGGAGATGACTATAATACAAGGGATGGGAGTTGTATCAGAGACTATGTGCATGTGATGGACCTTGCTGATGCACATGAAAAAGCATTGTCTCATGTTCTCGAGGGAAAAAATGAAAGCAAATATGAGATCTTTAACTTGGGGATTGGAAAAGGAGTCAGCGTTTTAGAAGCCATCAAAGCCTTTGAAAGAACATCGGGAATTAAGCTGAATTATGAAATTGGTCCAAGAAGATTAGGAGATATTGTCGCTATCTATGCGGACTCTTCAAAAGCTCATAAGTTATTGAACTGGAGACCTCAATACAATATAGAGGATATTATGTCAACAGCATGGAAGTGGGAAATAGAGCGGACCTATTAAAAAAGAAATATCCAGCAAAGCTTTTGCTTTTTGGCGAACATTTAGTTTTGAATGGTGCGTCAAGTTTGGCAATTCCATTTCATAGATATTCCGCTTATTGGACAAAAGGTAAAAGTTCAGAAAGTTTAGATGATTTCTATATCTACTTGTCCTCTTTATCATTTGTAAATCAAGGAAAACTTAAGATTCTAAAGAGCAGTGGATATTATTTGGAGTCAAATATTCCAAGGGGATATGGGTTGGGAAGTTCCGGAGCCCTTTGTGCCGCTGTATACGAATTCACAGTTGATCAAAACTCAAAAAAACTACCTTCTGTAGTTATTAGAGAATTATCTATAATAGAAAATTATTTTCATGGCAAAAGTTCTGGCCTTGATGCTTATGTGATTCTAATGAATAGACCAATCATTTTAAAGGGTGGTATTCCAAAACATATTGATATAGATATAAGAGCCATGCCTCTCAACTTATACCTTATTGACTCAGGCCAATCAAGAAATTCAAAAGACCTAATAAGTAAGTTTGTCAAGGAGGAATCCCATGAAGAGGAGAAAAAGGAATTAGTAAGAGTAAGCGATAAACTGATAAAGGACATTTCAAATGGAAATTATCATGACCTTCTTTCTCTAGTTAAATTGATTAGCCAATATCAGTATGATCTGTTGAATTATACGATAGTTGGATCAATAAAACCGTTGTGGGAAGAGGGGCTAGAATCCAATACATTTAGCATAAAATTATGTGGTGCAGGTGGAGGTGGATTTTATTTAGGATTTGGCAACCAAGACTGTTTTAATCAATTGGATATGGAAAAAATATTAGTCAATTAATTATGAATTGGCCCACATTTTGGAGTATTATAAATCCTTCTCCCTCCATCTTGGTAACACATTAGCCATTTAACATATTTTAATAATTTATATATTAACTTGTGACTCTATTACCAGAGCTTATTGACATACGCGATGATCGAAATTGTTTGTGCCTTTATCAATGCATTCTTATTGACATTTTTGGTTATACCTGCTATTATTAAAGCTAGTAGAACTCGAGGGTTATTAGAAGAGGCTGTTGATCATCGTATTCATACAGTGCCAATTCCCACTTTCGGAGGGTTGGGTATCTTCATAGGAGCATTTTTCTCAATTCTTTTATGGACACCTTATCATTATTCTGAAAACTATCAATACATCCTTAGTGCTCTTCTAATAATCTTACTGATTGGTGCGAAAGACGACTTAGTGCCAATGGCCCCCTACAAAAAACTCTTGGGAGAAATCTTTGCGTGCTTATTATTAATTGTGATGGCTGACATTAGATTGACCAGCATGTATGGTGTATTTGGCATTGCAGATTTAAGCTATATAAATAGTGTCCTATTGACTCTGTTTACAATGGTCGTTATCATTAATGCATTTAACCTTATTGATGGAATTAATGGGCTATCAGGAAGTGTGAGTACACTTGTCGCAGGATTTTTTGGAGTATGGTTTATGCTTGTAGGAAGAATAGAATTGGCAATAATTTCATTGAGTCTCGCTGGATCCATGATCGCTTTTTTAAAGTACAATGTTACTCCTGCAAAAATATATATGGGCGACACAGGTTCGTTGATGACCGGAGCTATTATGTCAATATTAGCCGTTTCATTTATCGAGCAGCACAATGTCATTGCTCATTCTGTATATGCATTTGCATCTGCACCAGCTGTGGCATTTAGTTTATTGGTATTACCACTGTTTGACACATTAAGAGTTTTTGCTATCAGAGTGTTAAAAGGGAGTTCTCCATTCACACCTGACAGAAACCATGTACATCATTTATTACTTGATGCTGGTATGAATCATTCTCAAGCTGTGACTGTTCTTCTGGCATTTAATGTAAGTGCCTTTCTCTTGGTTGTAAATATTCAACATTTCAACACCTTACTGATAATAGGTGTCTTAGTATGCATCTCTTTTATACTTACCCTATTATTGAAACGAGCCACTATTGCCAAAAAGTCATTTTCTCCTAAGGTAATCCAATGAATTTTTTACTTGTCTTTATTGGAGGAGGTTTCGGGAGTTGTATTAGATATGCATTTTCATTGTGGATCAAACCTCAATCAAATTCATTTCCATGGGCCACACTTACTGCAAACCTTATTAGTTGCTTTATTATAGGTGTTTTGATAGGCTTATTCACTAAAAATAGTCTTACAGAACACCAAAAGTTACTTCTAATAACTGGATTTTGTGGTGGATTTAGCACCTTTTCGGCATTTGGTGCAGAGGTTTTTCATTTGGTAAAAACAGGAATGGTCTTAATGGCTTTATCCTACATTTTGATCAGTATTGTTGTGGGGAGTCTTTTAGTCCTTGGAGGTTCAATGTTGGTCAATACATGATTTTTAATTTGTTTTAAATATTAAACTATATAGATATCGCTTTGTTATCTTACCAATGTATAAATGAAGTATCATGTCAACAGAAAACAAGCAATTTCAAAGAAGAAGTTTTATCCAATTTTTGGGAAAAGGTGTAGTAGCTACATCACTTCTGCCTCCCTTTATAAGTGCTTGTAACAAAGAAGCCAGTAGAAGAGCTTTTAATTTAGAATCTGCAATAAAAGGGATATTACCTTCTGACAGTGATAAATTACTTTTATCTGAGGGCCTAGACTATAAGGTGCTATTGAGATTTGGAGATAAGATAAGCAAAAGGGACACATTTGGGTTTAATTGTGATTATACTGCATTTATACCGGGCAAAACTTCAGAAGATGGAGTGCTTTGGGTCAATCATGAATACGTAGACCCTATGTTTGTCTCCAATGGAATGTCCAAGTCAAAAGAGAGAGCCGATAAAGAGATGTATAATATTGGTGGAAGTATATTAAAACTGAAAAAGTCAGGTGCCCAATGGAAACATGATCCATCATCTTCTCTTAATAAGAGGATTACTGCTCATACCATGATTCCTTTTAATTGGCCCGAAAAGATAAAGGGCAAATCAAAAGCAATGGGAACCCTTCAGAATTGTGCAGGAGGAGTGACACCTTGGGGAACAGTTCTGACTTGTGAGGAAAATTATCATAGCTGTTATGGCGAAAGAGATTTTGAAACCGGTGAAATAATAAAGCCAAGTTCCATGTATGATTGGGGAGAGTATTATGATAATCCTCCTGAACATTATGGCTGGGTTGTGGAAGTGGACCCTCAGACCGGGGAGTGTCAAAAACATGTTGCTCTTGGAAGATGTGCACATGAATGTGCCACTTGTGTAGAATTATCCGACAAAAGAGTAGTTGTATATAGTGGTGATGATAAAATTGATCAATGCGTTTACAAGTTTATTTCAGATAAACCTGGGTCGCTTCAATCAGGTAAACTTTATGTTGCCAACATAGAAAAAGGAAAATGGGAGTCCTTAAATATAGACGATCAAGAAATATTAAAAGAAAATTTTAATGATCAAACAGAGGTTCTAATAAGATTGCGAGAGGCGGCAAAACTAGTAGGTGGTACACCATTAGCCAGACCGGAAGATATAGAAATCGATCCAGTGACTGGTCATGTTTTAATAGCCTTGACCAACGATGTGACAAAAAAGAATTATTACGGGGAGATTTTAAAAATAGAAGAGTCAGAAGGTAAGTATGATAGTTTGTCATTTAGAGCCGATACATTTTTATCAGGAGGAGAGGAGAATGGTTTTGCATGTCCAGATAATTTGGCTTTTGATAATGGTGGTAATTTATGGTTTACGAGTGATATCTCAGGTGGAGCAATGAATAAAGGGCCATATGTAAGCTTCAAAAATAATGGTCTATTTGTGCTACTGAGAAGTGGCGAAAATGCTGGAGAAGTAGTGCAAATTGCGAGTGCTCCTGTAGATGCGGAGTTGACAGGTCCATTCTTTACTCCTGATGGTAAAACCTTATTCTTAAGTGTGCAGCATCCTGGAGGTCAGTCTAACTCATTAAATGAATTGACAAGTCATTGGCCAGATGGAGGAGATAGTCTACCATCACCATCTGTAGTCACTATTCAGGGCCCTCTACTTAATGCTATACAAGGAATATAGAGTTATACTTTTATACCTGACTTTGTAAAACGGCACATCAAAATGAACGACCATGACGATCAAAATGACAAGCATTCCTGTAAAAAACCCTATTGAAGCACACCAATATTATACCGAAGTTTTAGGGTTTCAGTCTTTCATGTTTATGCCTGAAGCTCAATTAGCAATTGTAGTTTCTTCAGAAAACCCTAAGGGTACCACTTTGTTTTTGGAGCCAATAGGAAGTACTTTTTATCAAACTTTTCAGGAAGAAGCATATAGGCAAGGACTACCTATCTTAATACTAGGGTCCGAAGATGTTAAAGCTGAATTTCAAAGACTTTCAGAAAAAGGTGTGAAATTTAAGCAAGAACCAAAAACAAATGAGTGGGGAACTTCAGCGGTCTTTGAAGATTCATGTGGCAACTATATTCAAATCCACCAAGACGTTTAATTCACATATATCATAATTTTTTGTGTGAGCCATCTCAGAATGGAGGTGTTTTTGTCATTTTGTAGGCACACCAGGATACTTTTTGTCAGTATCAAAAGACACTTTGAGTGGCTTGTTATTAGTTCCATTATGAGATCCAATACAAAATGGCTGATCACTGCCATATCCACAGGTACAGTGCTAATAATCTATATTAGAATTTACCTCTTCTCTTAAAGGTGATTTTAATGTAGTTTTTTCCTTTCATAACCATTGACAATCTCACTACCGTCTTTATCAGATTTTATAATTGGCCAATACAAATGAGCTACCCAATGATCTTTAGGGTCATTTTCAATTCCAAATTCTACTGGGTATTTTCTTGTAATCAATGCTGTACCAAATATAATATCCCAAAAGAAAAACATATTGCTAAAATTTCCTGTGGGATTACTGATACCATCTTTTGAGGTCTTCCCATGATGTGCAAAATGAGTTGCAGGTGTAGAAATCGTGCGTTCTATAATCCAGGCTAAAGGATTAAGAAAATTATATTTGTAAAGCCACTGATCCCATCTGACTTCACTGTGAGCACCTACTACTACTATATACTTTGCGACCAAAGCAATGATTATTGCAACGCCCATCCCGAGATAAGTCATGATTCCTAAAAACCAAATATTAGGAATAAGCATCACATAGAATATATTTTCCCTGAAAGTGACTAAAACTCCCATTTCGTGTCCCAAGTGATGTGGGCGATGAAGATTCCATAACCATTTCCTCTCATGAGCCTTTCTGTGATACAAGTATTGAAAAAGGTCATAAATAAGAAGTACAAAAGGAAGACTAATCCACATTGGAGTTTCTGTAAATACGCCTTCATATTCAGTTAGAAAAACCCCAAGAATAAAAGCCGAAACGACAACTATGAGCGGTTTAGAAACAGTAGATGAGTGGACAAAACTTAATAACTCTATCCACCAGTCATCTTTTGTGCGCTTGGAGTGATGATATAAGCCTCCAAAAGCTTCCAAAATGCCTAGAAAAAGCATAAACCCTGCAATGGTCAAAGAATCGTAGGCATATTTTTTATTTTCTTTAATATTGAATTTTTTCCGATAATGAAGAATAAAAGACGAATCACATTTAATAACGTACCTTTTCAATATTGTCACCTAAAATCAAAATAGCACTTAGACGGATAGCCATTTTCATCATCCTTTGGCTCACTTTAGGGTTGGTATATGTCATTATAGAAAGAGGTATACTTGGAGACTCTGAAACTTATCCTGCTACTGGCAATCCATATGATTTCAAAGGAGCACTTATATCTATTGTTCCAGGAGCAATATTAATGGGTAGCTTGTTTGGAGTTCTTGAAGTATTGGTAATAAATACACTTTTTAGACATAAACCATTTTTAGTAAAGCTTATTATCAAATCCCTTATCTATCTAGGAATACTTATTCTCTTTTTAATCACAATGACAATTTTTAGCAATGCATATCAATTAAACCTTTCAATACTTGACACAGAGGTTATGGAAAAATTGGGTGTTTTCGTGAATAATCTGGCATTCTGGAGTGTAATCATTTTTGCAGGCATTGGAACAATGGGAGCTGTATTTATATCTGAAATTACTAATTATTTGGGGCCTAATGTCCTTGTTAATTTTTTATCAGGTAAATACCACAAACCAAGAGTAGAATCTCGAATTTTTATGTTTCTTGATATGAAGTCGTCTACAAGCATAGCCGAACGATTAGGACATGAAGAATACTTTAGTTTTCTCAATGATTATTTTGCTGACTTGACAGAGCCAATTGTAGCTTATGATGGAGAGATATATCAATTTGTTGGGGATGAAATTGTTGCAACATGGAAAACAGATAGTGTAAATAATTGTGACATTGCAATTGCAGCATTCTTTGATGCAAAATCACTTTTTAGGACTAGAGAGAATTTTTATCAAAAGAAATACGGAATAATACCTGACTTTAAAGCAGGTATACATGGTGGTAAGGTCAGTACTGGACAAATAGGCACTGTCAAAAAAGAAATAGTTTTTTCTGGAGATGTGCTTAACACAGCAGCAAGAATTCAGGCATTGTGCAATACATATGATGCAGACCTATTAGTATCTCATTGGATAATGGAGCAAAGTGATAAATCGAATCAAATTGTTACAAAAGCAATAGGGAAACTAGAATTGAAAGGAAAATCAGAAGAAATAATGATTTACCAATTGAGTAAATAGCTTGAATGAGATATCACAGACAGGTCATATTACCAGATTTTGGTGTAGAGGGGCAGAGAAACCTTTCTGATGCAAAGGTATTAATCATTGGTGCAGGAGGACTAGGAGTGCCAGTGATGCAGTATCTCACGGCAGCTGGTATTGGTCATATTTGTATTATCGATAATGATGTGGTATCTAAGACAAATTTGCATAGGCAAGTTATTTATACAGAAGCCGAAATAGGTCAAAGTAAGGCGTCTTTAGCGCATAAAAAGATGCAAGCTTTAAATGCTGATATAAAGATTGAAGGAATTCAAACCGACCTGAAAACTGAGAATGCGCTAGAGATTATAAAATCATATGACCTAATCATAGATTGTACTGATAACTTTCCTACTCGATATTTAGCTAATGATGCCTGTTATTTGGAAGGCAAGCCTTTGGTCTATGGAGCGATTTACAGGTGGGAAGGCCAAGTAAGCGTTTTTAATTATAAAGGAAGTGCTAACTATAGAGACCTTTTTCCTAATCCTCCACTTCCTGGAGAAGTGCCCAATTGTGAAGAAGGGGGCGTTATTGGCGTTTTGCCAGGTATCATAGGAAGTATGATGGCTAATGAATGCATCAAAATACTTTCTGGTCTTGGAGAAGTATTGAGTAACAAGCTTCTAGTGTATGATGCCAAAAGTTGTCAAAGTCAAATTATCAAATTCAAGAAGAGAAAAGACAATCCACTTAGTGGAGAATCTCCTACAATCACTGAGCTAATCAATTATGAAGTCTTCTGTGGTTTAAATGAAGGGTCTTATGAGTTAGGAGACATAATCAATACTGCTGAATTGAAAAAATGGATTGAAGAAGATAAAGTTTTTCAACTGATAGACGTAAGAGAAAAAGAAGAATATGCTTCTATAAATATCGAAGGTCAAAATATTCCTGTGTCCAAAATCAAAACAGAAACGCATCAAATTGAAGATGACATTCCAGTTGTATTAGTGTGTCAAACAGGTAAACGAAGTATGAGTGTTCTAACTTTTCTAAAAAAAGAACATGACTTTGATAATTTGCTGAGCCTTGAGGGAGGACTTAAATCGTATCTGAAATAAAAAAGTCTCTCGCAAGGAGAGACTTTCGAAAGTGCATAGAATTGGAGATTGAGGTATTTGTGGGAATACTCTAACTTATCTCAAAGCTATATTGTCGAATTTTGTTTGTGAATAACCGATCAAAAGAACTTCTTTTAGTTTTGATGGTTACATGGTTTTTCTGTTTTCTATATAGTTCCGTCAGACAATCATTTTGAATCTTAAGATGAACACCTTCTAATGGACCACTTATTTCTAAAAGGAATGCGAAACTATGCCCATGAGTTCCTGGAATTTGTGTGATTGTATTATAATCAAACTCTTTTCCGTCCAAGGTGATTTCTAAGTTTATTTCTAAGTAGTCCAAAACGCAATCTGTATAATCAGAATCAGAGATCTGTGATTTTTGCTCATCTAAATATGGAAAGGTTTTGACCAGAGCATTCCTAAGTGACCATGCAAATTCAGTTCGCATTTGCCACCCATCCTCTTGTTGAAAAAGATAATAGGTAGCCATAGCCGGGTTGTGGGCTTTTGTATTTTGAGAAAAGATAATTGTAATGAAGATGATGATTAGCTTTTTCATTTTAATAAGTATTGTGAGTTGAAAAATTATGAAATGACCGAGGAAGATTGGTCTATTCTCAGGTGTCCTTCCTCGGTCAGATTCATTGTTGATTATTATTTTATCCTCCTATTCTAAAGTCATTGGAAGGACTTCCTACAAAGCATCTTGGGATATAAGGAAAGTCATCAGTAATTACATAATAGTATGTTCCTTCAGGATAGTTCGGAGTCACACCTACTCTTCCATTGCATTGATCCAGATCTCCTAGCCCTTCTATATATTCAAAGTCATTAGAATAGACACCATCATACGTTCCACAAGGCGCCGTGTCGCCATCTCCAGGTCTAGACCCAGATTTTAATCTATAACTAGACTCTAAGGTTTTTACACCACCACTACTTGTAGTGGCATTGTTGTATCCGTATTTAAAATAAATAGGAAAACCATCTGCTGCATATCCTATAAGTGTCATATCATTATTGCTGATATTCATGCTTTCAATAAGAAGGGTGGGATTGCCATGATAATGATATTGTCCATTAGGTTGGACATGAGCATTATTACAATCTAAGCCGATCCTTACATGCATTGCCTCTAGGTTCCATGTCCAATTAGCTGATGCCATTGAACCAGTGTGTGGCCAAGGTTTAGCAGCTTCCGGATCTACTTCTACACCATTCAGTAAGATACCGAAGGAATATGCAGGGCCGGAATTCGATAAGAGGGCTGTCGTGTTTGTTCCTACTTGTGGGTTTGTATTTATGCTATATGTGTTGTTTTGAGGCGAAACGGTATTTGGACCAGCAACTCCGATGTTGTGATCAGGAATGTTATTTGCTGTAATGGTTCTTGTGTTTCCTGATACTGTTATTGAGACACTATTGCTATAACTCAGGGAAGTATTACACGCTGTCCTGTCTGTATTAATTTCGTTATCATTAGTACAATCTGAAGATGAATTGGTGTTATTGTCAGTATTGGTCTCAGTAGTTTCACCAGTGTTTGTGTTGCCTGTGCTCGTTCCATTCGACCCATTTGGCCTTGTCCCCTGAGTATTGTTGTTAGTACCATTAGTATTTTGAAGAGGTGGTGCTTCAAATCCTATTTCATCAGTAAAAGAATCGTCGCTACTGCATGAAGTTGTAAATACAATGAAGGCGGCTAGAATGAATATCCATAATGAAACTGTCTTTGTCATAACTTTTAGTATTTAGTCGTTTAAAAAAATTATTTATGTACAGTTTTGTCATATATGAATGTGATTTCTTATTGTTTGATAGGATAAGCAAAGAGTCTAAGAAATGTACTCAAAAAAAGAAATGGGATTTCCGATAAATATCGAGGAGATATTTTTACAGCATTGATTTTCAACCTGTTAGATTAAAATACGGGTACAAGAATTGTTAAAGTATTTATAGGATTTTACTCAGCTTTATAAAAGATAGCATATTTAAATTACAAGTGGAGAGTAAAGATTAATGCTTATACGATCAATTTGGAATACTCTTTACTTTTGAGAATTGTTGTACCTCCAGATAAATATTTGTCCACAGATATTGCGGCTTCTCTACCTTCGGATATTGCCCAAACAACTAGAGATTGTCCTCTGTTCATATCTCCTGCAGCAAAAACTTTATCAATAGAAGTGGCGTAGTCATTAGTTTTAACATTACCTCTATTATCAAGCTCTACACCTAGTTGGTCAAGTAAACCTTCTTTTTGAGGATGTACGAACCCTACAGCTAATAGTGCTAATTCACAAGGTATTAGCCTTTCAGATGTCTCTATTTCTTTAAGTTTTGACCTACCTGTTTCTTTTTCTAAGACCCACTCTATATCCACTAGTTTCAAATGAGTCAACTCTCCTTTTTCGTTTCCTACAAATTCTTTTGTAAGAATGGACCATTCTCTTTCACATCCTTCTTCGTGGGAGGTAGATGTACGAAGTTTCATAGGCCAATTTGGCCATGGTGTAGATTCTGCCCGGTTGTTAGGTGGTTTGCTGAGCAACTCAATTTGTGTAATTGATTTGGCTTTTTCTCTGTTTGATGTACCTACACAATCGGATCCTGTATCACCGCCACCTATGACCAGGACATTTTTCTTTTTGGCTGTGATTGGACCTTTTGAAAGATCTATTTTAGAGAAAGTGTTCCATTCTTCCAGATTTTGACCTTCTACTTGCCTGTTTTTTTGTTCTAAAAATTCCATAGCAAAATGAACTCCCTTAAGTTCTCTACCTGGTATTGGTAAATCTCTAGGTATGGTACTTCCTCCAGAAAGGACTATTGCATCAAATTGAGCTTTAAGAGTACCCGCACTGATATCTACGCCCACATTTACACCAGTACGAAATTGAATGCCTGACTGCTCCATTATGCCTACTCGCCTTTCAACTACCCATTTTTCTAATTTAAAATCTGGAATTCCATAACGCAACAACCCTCCGATTCTGTCATTTCTTTCAAAAACGGTAACATCATGACCGGCTTTGTTCAATTGATCCGCAGCGGCTAATCCTGCCGGTCCAGACCCAACAATAGCGACTTTCTTTCCTGTACTTTTTTCTACATGATCCGGTTTTACTAGTCCTAGATTATAAGCTTTTTCTGCAATAGACTTTTCAATATGCTCAATAGCAACAGGATCATTATTGATGCCTAAAACACATGCAGATTCGCATGGTGCAGGACATATTCTTCCTGTGAATTCCGGAAAATTATTAGTCTCACTTAGTATTTGGAATGCTTTCTCCCAATCTTCATTATAGACGGCATCATTAAAATCGGGAATGATATTTCCCAATGGACAACCACTATGACAAAAAGGAATTCCACAATCCATGCATCTTGCAGCTTGTTTATTCGTCTTTTCCTCAGGATATTCTATGTAAATTTCTTTATAATCATTTACCCTTTCATTAACTACTCTTTTAGAAGGAAGTTCTCTGTCGTGCTTTATGAATCCTTTTAAATCTCCCATATTTCCTTTTTTAATGTTGTTGCCAATTAGGTTAAGCAATCACATTTTCTTGTTTCCCTATTTTCATTCTCATTTCTAATACGGCCTTATATTCTTTCGGCATAATCTTAAGGAATTGATTTTTCTTCTCTTCCCAATTTTGAAGTATTTCTAAAGCTTTTTGACTTCCAGTATATTTGAAATGATTTCTTATATACTCACGCAAAGTCTCGAGGTCTTCATGATTCAGATTTTCAAGATGTATCATTTCAGTGTTACAATATTGGTCTTGATCATCATTTGGATTGTGAATGTAAGCTATACCACCGCTCATACCCGCACCGAAATTTCTTCCTATTTGGCCTAGAATAATTGCTAATCCACCAGTCATGTATTCACACCCATGTGCTCCTATTCCTTCCACTACTGCAGTAGCTCCACTGTTCCTAACACAGAATCGTTCTCCAGCCATACCTTTGATGTATGCTTCACCTGAGGTAGCACCATAAAGGGCTACATTTCCAATGATAATATTTTCTGATGGCTCAAATTTTGCCTCTCTATCTGTAACTACGATCAGTTTAGCACCACTTAGACCTTTTCCAAAATAATCGTTAGTGTCACCTTCAACAGTGAAAGTGATTCCTTTAGCTGCAAATGCCCCAAAACTTTGACCTGCATACCCTCTAAATCGAAAGCTAATGGAATCATCTTCTAGACCATTGCTCCCGTACTTTTTGGCAATCTCATTAGAGAGCATAGCGCCTACCGCTCTATCTGTATTTTTAATATCAAATGTGCTTTGAATGGCAATTTTATCTTCTATTGCAAGATCTGCGTAAGCAATGAGTCGTGTATCCAAAACATCATCAATTTCATGATCTTGTTCCACGGATTTATATTCACCGACTTTTCCCGCAAATTCTGATCTATACAATAGTGGTGACAAGTCTAAATTCTTGAGTTTCCAATGATTTACATCTTCTTTGATTTTTAACTTTTGCGTCTTCCCTACCATTTCATTGATGGTTCTAAATCCCAACTCAGCCATGATCTCTCTCATGTCTTCAGCTAAAAATTTGAAAAAGTTAACGACATGATCCACCTCACCTGTAAATTTCTTTCTCAAATCTTCATCTTGAGTAGCAATTCCTACAGGGCAAGTATTAAGGTGGCACTTCCTCATGAGGATACACCCTTCTACTACAAGTGCTGCAGTGGCAATGCCCCATTCTTCAGCTCCAAGCAAGGTGGCAATAGCCATATCCCTTCCTGTTCTAATCTGACCATCTGTCTGAATAGTTACTCTATCTCTAATTTTATTTTGAACAAGTGTCTGATGTGTCTCGGCTAAGCCCAGTTCCCAAGGCAAACCTGCATGCCTTATCGAACTTAATGGAGAAGCACCTGTGCCACCATCTGCACCAGCAATGAGGATATGGTCTGCATGGCCTTTAGCAACACCTGAAGCAATAATTCCTACTCCTGCTTTGGATACCAGTTTTACACTTATTCTTGCTTTTCGGTTGGCATTTTTAAGATCAAAAATCAATTGTGCCAAATCCTCTATAGAGTATATATCATGATGTGGTGGTGGAGAAATCAATCCCACACCAGGTGTAGAGTGTCTTACCTTCGCTATCCAATCATTAACTTTATGTCCAGGTAATTGACCTCCTTCTCCAGGTTTAGCTCCCTGAGCCATTTTGATTTGAATCTCAGTACAATTGGTGAGATAATTAATAGTAACTCCAAACCTTCCTGATGCAACTTGCTTTATTGCCGATCGTTCCCAATCACCATTTTCTAGTTTTTTGTAGCGGATTTCATCTTCACCACCTTCACCACTATTGCTTTTACCTCCTATTCTGTTCATTGCTTTTGCCAACGTGGAATGTGCTTCATGAGAGATGGACCCAAATGACATCGCCCCTGTTGCAAACCGCTTCATGATATTTTCAGCAGATTCCACTTCAGAAAGAGGAATTGGTGAATGATCTGTGAAATCCAGAAGGCTTCTCAATGTTACAGCTATGCGTTCTTGATTGTTAATGACTTCGGTATACTTTTTATATACATTATAGTCATCAGTTTTAGTACTGTGCTGCAGTAAGTGAACAGATTGAGGATTGAATAAGTGGTATTCACCTCTTCTTTTCCATTGATAAATTCCAAGATCTATAAGCTCGTTCGTCTCTTGATCTTCAAAAGCCAATTTGTGTTTGACTAAAGCCTCTTTAGCCAAATCGTCGAACTTCATTCCTTGTATTCTGCTAATTGTACCTGTAAAGCACACGTCTACCACTTCAGTTGAAATTCCTAAGGCTTCAAATGTCTGGGCTCCTTTGTAGGATTGAATCGTGGAAACTCCAAGCTTGGACATCACTTTAAGTAGACCTTTATTAATGGCTTTTATGTATTTAGATTGATATTCATCTGAAGAAAATTCCTTTAATTTTCCATATTCACACAATTCATCAATTGTTCTCAAGGCTAATCGAGGATATACTGCATCTGCTCCGTAACTAATACAAGTAGCACAATGATGAGTTTCTAATATATCACCTCCATCCACAATGATTGAAGCTTTATGCCTTAATCCTTCATTTATCAGATGCTGATGGACCGCTCCCGCGATCAGAAGTGAAGGAATAGGAACTCGACTAGGACTAATTTTTCTATTAGATAGGATAAAAAGATTCACACCCTGATCAGCCAATGCTGATATCTTATTTTTAATAAGAGTGATTGTTTTAAATAGGTCTCTGTTTTTGTAATCACTTTTAAAGGTGCAATCTATTTCTTCCGAATTGAAATAGTCATGTTTGATACCATTGACTTTTTGGAATGTTGCTGTATTTAGAATTGGGCTATCCAATCGAATAAATTTCGCGGTGTTTTCTTTTATGTTACATATATCTTCCGCACCACCTAATGCACATTTAAGAGTCATAAACTCTGCTTCTCTCAATGGGTCAATAGGAGGATTGGTAACCTGAGCAAATTGTTGTTTGAAGTAATTTGCTATATGTTGGGCAAATCTAGAGAGAACTGCTGGAGGAATATCAGCCCCCATAGAGCCAATTGGCTCTTTTGCGTTTTCACTCATAGCTGTGATGATCAGCTCTTCATCCTCAGAAGTAAAACCATGAGCCAATTTATGTTGAATCAAAGAAAATTCATCAAACTCATGTTCTCGATCTTCACTATCTACATCATTGATGTGTACTTTCGATTTATCTACCCATTTTTGATATGGGAATTTATTGCAAATGATTTCTTTGAGTTTTTCATCGCCTATTATTTTACCTTCATCTAAATCTGCAATAAGTATTTTTCCAGGCTCTAATCTACTTTTATAGATCACTTTTGCTGGGTCTACAGGAAGCACTCCTGTTTCAGAAGCCATGATCAGCTCATTATCTTCTGTGAGCATATATCTCGATGGTCTTAATCCATTCCTATCTAAGGTAGCTCCAATCATGGTGCCATCTGTAAAGCAAATAGATGCAGGGCCGTCCCATGGTTCTATATGCGCCTCATGATATTCGTAAAAAGCTTTTTTATAATCTTCGATGTGACCAGAGTTTTGCCAAGCCTCAGGTATCATCATCATCAAAGAATGCGGAATCGATCGACCGCTAAAAAATAAAAATTCGAAGACCGTATCAAAAATAGATGAGTCTGAACTTCTTTTATAAAATAGTGGGGTAACTCTTTCAAGTTCCTTATCGCTAAAAGCATCGGTCTTCAGAAACTTCTCTTTAGCTCTCCACCAGTTAGCATTTCCCTTTATTGTATTGATTTCTCCATTATGAGAGATCATTCTAAAAGGTTGTGCTAATTTCCACTTTGGAACTGTATTCGTTGAAAATCTAGAATGTACCATCGCAATGGCAGACTCATAATCTGGGTTTTGTAAATCTTTGTAAAAAAGTCTCACTTGCCATGAAGTCAATTGGCCTTTTAGGACCATCGTGCGACTAGATATTGATGGAAAATAAAAGTCATCAATTAAATCTGGTAATCCTTTATGAGCTTTATGATGTACTGATTTTCTAAGGACAAGAAGTTTTTTATCAAATTCTTTTCTGCTCAAAGCCTGATTTGACTTAAAAAACAACTGTCTTATTTCAGGCTGGGTAGCGGCGGAGGATTCGCCTAATACAGAATTGTCAACTGGTACCTCTCTGTAGCCTAAATATTCTAAATCTTCTCTAGCTGCGCAACCTTCGACATACTCCATTAGAGCACTTATCAAATCTCCATCGGTAGGAAAAAAACACATGCCTACACCATATTTTCCTGCTTCAGGAAGCACAAACCCAAGATCTTGTTTCTTGAAGAAAGAATGAGGAATATGAGTCAGAATTCCCGCGCCATCTCCACTTTCTGGATCACAACCACATGCCCCTCTATGCTCCATGTTTTCCAAAATGGTCAGAGCGTTTGAAACCAACTCATGAGAGGCTTTACTATCTAGGTTTGCAATAAGACCAGTACCACATGAATCTTTTTCCAATTGAGGCACATAAAGTCCAGTATGCTGTTTGGCATCTTTCATAAAAGAGACAGGTTAAATTATTTTATAAATGATCCTTGATGCAGGACTGTCAAAGATAAGGAAAAATGAAAGTAGGATTCTGGCGCTAGGACGATACACCAAAAGTTAATCCATTAAAGTGCTATTATTATTTATATGCTACTTAAAATGGATAAAATAGTAAAGAGGTATTTTTAACTATATGGATCAATCTTACCCATAAAAGACAGCAAAGAATAGCTTTTATTTGAATGTCAAATTCAAAAGAATGTCTTCTCCTAAGAATTTTTTCTCCTTATGAGTGTACCATTTTCTGGTTTGGGGAATTTTGACATCCTTAATTGAAACCTCTCCATCTAGAAGAATATATTCCCCGTCATTCACGGATTCATCATGATAAAACCGATAGCCATGAAGTGCCATGGTTTCAGGGTGAAAATAGAAATACCAGATGTCTTCTCCGACTTCCGGCATATATGTTACTCTTACTTCTATAGATACTTTACCAAAGAAATCTTTGGTTTTTACTTTATCATGAATGATGGTACCTTCGTCTTTAAGTTTCATAGGAAGAGTCCAGAGATACTGATAATAGTCTCTCATCATAATTCCCCTTTCCTCAGA
Source organism: Saprospiraceae bacterium UBA7328 (assembly GCA_002471345.1). Classification (GTDB taxonomy): domain Bacteria; phylum Bacteroidota; class Bacteroidia; order Chitinophagales; family Saprospiraceae; genus UBA7328. The sequence goes on along the minus strand of DKPS01000111.1, from coordinate 51,904 downwards.
GGTATACTTTTCTTCAATGGCACTCTTTTTTAGATCGGTAGAACCATTGACTTTTGCTGAGAATTCGTCACCATTCATTTGCAGAATGACATCTTGATTTTTTATTACCCTTTTCACTTCGAAGTCAAATGAATTAGGATTGAACTTGAAATGAGAATTATCTTTATAATTCATTATCCATGAGCTGGAGGCCAACTTTCCTTTAGGATCATGATATTTTATACTCTTCTCTACTACTTCTATTCCTGACAATGATGTTTGGCATACAGTAGAAGAAGAAATAAAAATCATTAATGCAAAAAGTATTGAATTTTTCATCTTTATAAGATTACGGTTTCTTTGGTTAGAACAGTTTCAATTGTCCATTTGATTTAAAAGGTGAGATTTTGGTTTTTTTATTTTTACCGTCAAAGACAGTGCGACCACCATATTGCGGAGAGTTTTTTTCTCCAACTATCCATTCTTGATATTTGTGCTGATCAGGAATAAATTTCTCTTCGGCTCTCTATGCTAATTTATGAAGCTTTTTGAATGTTTTTTGCTTATCCGTATGGTCAATCTTCGATTTATCGACTGTTTTATTCATGAAACCAATTACTTAGTCATAGACTTTTGTCGGAACTGGGAATGGGTGTCCATATTTTCCCCTATGAGCGAATGAATATCTAGCTGGATCATTAAACCTTGAAGGGGTTCCATGTACCACTTCGCTAACCATTACTAACGATTGTAATGTACGAGGACCTAAGCCATCAACTAGAAGTAATGACTCAAAATCTGAGATTTCACAATCATAAGTTAGAGCGATTAGAGCTCCTAGTCTTTTTAGGTCTACATCTTTAATTTTCACATCATGGTGAGTGGGAAGCTTTATATTTTTTATCTCTTGAATGATTTTAGTAGGATGCTCTCTGGCTATTTCTAAGGTGCCGGTTCTAGCACTAATTGCTTCTTCTTGAACCATATTCAGATTGAGTCATTGATTTTGTCCACATACTGCAGAATATGGATCTGATATGAAGGATTGCACATCGGTGGAGTGCCAATGATACCTTCGGGCATAACCAATTTTTTTATTCATTCCTTGCTGAACCACAGCCCACTCTCCATTATTAGTGACAATAAAGTTGTGGAGATATACCTGGTATCCATCCTGGACCGCAGTGCTATCTCTTCTTGCGCTGAGTCTGCTGCACTTTACTAGATGATCACCATTGAGACCAGTTTTATCACTAAGTGTAATAAGTTCTGAAGGCGTTTTTCTGGAATGTCTTCCTCTGCTTCCACAGATATGAATTCCCAATTCATGAGACATCGGGTTAAGAGATTTTTTGAGAGCCCCCATAAGGGAAGTCGTGATTCCTGATGAGTGCCAGTCCATTCCTAATACCGCTCCAAAAGATTGAAACCAATAAGGATCACTTATACGCTTGACCACTTCAGAGTTTCCATTTTCCTGAACTATGGTCTGAACTATGGTCTGAACTATGGTCTGAACTATAGCTCCTCCCAGCTTTTTCATTCGCTCGACTAAACCATGAAGGAACTCTGCTGTAATGTAAAAGAAGATCAGCATATCCAGTTTTAGCCATAGAGGATATAGATTATGGTTTCAAAGTTATTGTAAAAGGAGTAAAGTGTTATTGGTTTTCATCTTCCTTAATCTTATCTACAAAATAGCTCCCAAATTCAGTTAATTTATACTCTCCTACACCTTTGATATTTGAGAATTCGACAAGTGACTTTGGTTTATAATGAGCCATTTCTCTGAGACTCGCATCTCCAAATATTATATATGCAGGAACGCCTCGACTAGATGCGATTTCTGCTCTTACTTTTTTCAATTCTCTAAACAAGTATATATCGTATTCCGTAATTTTTTGAACAGGTTCTTTTTTGTTTGTTCTCTTTTTTTCTTGCCAAATAAATTTTGCTAAAGAAAGACCTTCATCTCCAAAAAGAACTCCCTTTGAAAGCTTGGTTAATTTAAGTTTAGAATAATTCAAATAATCTATCTCTATGTAACCCATATTGACTAGCTGGGTAATGTATGCTCTCCAGTCTTCGGGGGACAAATCCTTTCCTGCACCGAAGGTTTTTATTCTGTCCCACCCCCACTTTTTGATTTCTGATCTATCTGAACCTCTCAAAACATCAATAAGATTACGTACTGTCAATCTTTCCTGAGATCTATAAATAGCAGACATAGCTTTTTGAGCTATAACTTTTCCATCTATCATTTCAGCAGGATTAAGACAGTTGTCACAATGTCCACAAGCTTCAGATCTAAACTCACCAAAATAATTTAATATCATGTTTGTCCGACAATTAGAGGCATTCGCAAACTCCCACATTCTATTGAGTTTTTGGGATTGAACTATCTTAAATTGTTCACTTGCTTCGCTGCCATCTATGAATGATCTCAATTTTACAACGTCAGCATAGCTGCTGAAGAGTAAAGATTCTGCCGGTTCTCCATCGCGCCCTGATCTTCCTATCTCTTGATAATATCCTTCTAAGTTTTTAGGCATATTATAATGTATGACCCATCTGATGTTCGATTTATCGATGCCCATGCCAAAAGCAATAGTTGCACATACTATTTTAATTTTGTCATAGAGGAAATTGTTATGTACAAATTTTCTTTCATCACCACTCATACCTGCATGATAATAAGCCGCTTCTAATCCAAAACTTTGGAGGCTATCTGCTACTGATTCACATGCTTTGCGACTCAGACAATATATGATACCTGCTTCGTCTTTATAATTATAGATGAACTTCCTTATTTCTTTAATTCTATCAGTTCCCGGGAGAGCTGAAATTGTTATGTTTTTTCTTTCAAAACTTCCTAAAAGATGCTTCGGTTCAGTAAGTGCTAGTTTCTCTATTATATCCTTTTGAGTAGCACTATCCGCTGTTGCAGTAAGAGCGATTGTTGGAACCTTAGGAAACCTTTCTTTTAAGATTCTCAATTTCTCATATTCTGGCCTAAAGTCATTCCCCCATACGGACACACAATGTGCTTCGTCAATTGCAATTAGACTTACATTCATTGTATCTAAATATCGAAGCATATTTTCAGTCAAAAGACGCTCAGGGGCCATGTAAAGGATAGATGCGCTGTCAGATGAGATCTTTGAATAAATCAAATTTTGCTCATGAGATGAAACATTACTATGGATGGCATAAGCATTTATTCCATTTTCTCGAAGACTTATAACCTGATCATCCATCAAGGCTATAAGAGGAGAGACTACAATGCTAATGCCTTCTTTGACTAATGCGGGGACTTGAAAGCAAATAGATTTGCCGCCACCTGTTGGCAATACAAGTAAAGTATCATGTCCTTCTAATACCGCAGTAATGGCTTCTTCTTGAAGAGGTCGAAATCTATCATACCCGAATTTGTCTTTAAGAATTTGGTGGATTGCGTTTTTGATCAATGAGTTTTTTCTATATGAAGCCTCAATATAAAAACTGGATTCATCTTATTCAGAATTATGAACTACGATCATGGTTCTTTTCATACCTTGAACTTGAATTACAAAATAAATTGATGAAAAAAATTCTCGTATTAGGACTAGGAAAAGTAGGTAGCCTAGTTGGTGTTTTATTGAGTAAAAAGTTTATGGTAACAGGACTAGATCAGAAAAAACCACATTACAATTATGACCTTCCTTTTGAAGTAATATTAGGAGATGTAAGCGACATAGAATTTATGAAAGGCTTGATGTCTAAGTATGATTCTGTTGTTTCCGCATTACCATACTTTTTAAATAAGCCTATTGCAAAAATAGCTCATGACGAAGGGCTGCATTATTTTGACCTTACAGAAGATGTCGAAACCACAAATTATATTCGGGAATTGAGTAAAACGTCCCGAACAGTAATGGCTCCTCAATGTGGTCTTGCTCCAGGATTCATTGGTATCATAGGAGCACATCTTGCCAATGAATTTACGAAAGTGAGGGATATTGAGTTAAGAGTTGGTGCATTGCCTAAATATCCCAATGGATTATTAGCTTATTCATTCACCTGGTCTCCTGCTGGTGTAATTAATGAATATATTAATGATGCTGAAGCAATTCAAAATGGTAAGCGGAAGATGGTAAGCTCGTTGGATGGTTTTGAATATATCAACATTGGCGGTCGTGAGTTTGAAGCATTTACTACATCTGGAGGATTAGGAACTATGTGTGAGACATATGAAGGAAAGGTGGATACACTCAACTATAAGACTATAAGATATCCAGGACATGGTAAACTAATGAAATTCTTAATTCAAGAGTTAATATTAAAAGAAAATAAAGAACAGCTCACCAAAATTTTAGAAAACGCGAAACCACCAGTGAAAGAGGATGTAGTATATGTTTATGCTGTGGTAGAGGGTTGGCAAGACAAAAAACTTTTGAGGAGTGAATATTTTAAAGCTTTTTCTCCATTGCAAATTGGTGGTAAAGAATGGAGGGCTATCTCATGGACCACTGCTGCCTCTATTGCAGCTGTAGTTGAAATGGTCAATAATGGAAGTCTTCCAAACAAAGGTTTTATAAAACAAGAGGAGATTGCCTTTGATACTTTTATGAAAACAGAAAGTGGTAGCCTTTATTTGAATTCGGATAGTTAGTAATAAGAGATATAAAATCCGAAAGGCTTATAGTAAAAGAAACTTTTTTCAAAAAAATTCAAGATTTTATAGGGGTAAATGGAAAGATGATTGTCTTTATGGTGTATTTAGGTACAAAAAAAAATTATTATCCTAAAATATACCAAGTTTAAATTCTCGAAAAGTCGAGATGATTTAAAATTAGTTTTACCCTACTATACCAAGTAAAAGCACCTCATTAATACCAATATAAGGTGCTTTTTTTATGCCCTAAACTAAAAATTCCCACCATTTCCACTCTCTTTCTTAGTGGACAATAAATAATAATTATAAAATTGTCATTTTCGCATATTGATTGATTGAATGTCATGTATGACAATAGAAAGTGAATGATAGATTTTGAAAAAATTGTATTAAAGAATGGCCTTACAGTTCTCACTCATCAGGATACTACCACGCCTATGGCGGCTGTAAATGTACTTTACAAAGTAGGCTCACGAAACGAATCTTCAGATAATACAGGATTTGCTCACCTTTTTGAACATTTAATGTTTGGAGGGTCAGAAAATGTAGGTGATTTTGATGAAATAATCCAAATAGCTGGAGGAGAGAATAATGCCTTTACTAACAGTGATTACACCAATTATTATGAAGTGTTACCAGTAGAGAATATCGAATCTGCACTATGGGTAGAAGCTGATAGAATGGCAAATCTTATTATCAGTAAAAAAAGCCTTGATGTACAAAGAAAAGTGGTAGTTGAAGAGTTCAAGGAGGTGTGTTTAAATACACCATATGGTGATGCATGGCATCATATATCTTCAATGTGCTACCAAAATCACCCATACAATTGGCCTACAATTGGAAAAGTGCCAGAACATATAGATCAGGCTAAAATAGAAGATGTGAGTCAATTTTATCAAAAGTATTATACTCCTCATAATGCAGTTCTTTCAATTGCATCCCCACTAGGTCATGACGAAATGAAAGTGCTTGCAAATAAGTGGTTTGCAGAAATAGATAGCTCTTCATCAAAATGGGACAGACTTTCTCCGGAACCTGTCCAAAAAGAAAAAAGGCAAAAAGAAGTTAGTGCAGATGTGCCAGTTAGATCTGTATACCTAGCATTCCCTATGCCGGATAGATTAGACCCTAAGTTTTATATATGTGATCTTCTCTCAGATTTATTAGCTTCCGGTAAATCCAGTAAACTTTATCAAAACCTAGTTAAAAAATCTCAATTCTTTTCCAGTATAAATGCATATATCTCTGGGACATTTGACCCTGGATTGTTCATCATAGAAGGTAAACCAATGCCCGATGTAGATATGGAAAAGGCTAAAAATCTAATTTGGCAACAAATTGATATTATAAAGAACGGAAAGGTCACAGAAAGAGAACTTATTAAACTTAAGAACAAGCTCACTACAGAGATTATTCTTTCTAATTTGGACATTCTTAATAAGGCTATGATTTTGTCTTATTTTGAGGCTTTAGGCAATGTGGACTTAGTCAATGAACAAATAGAGATGTATAGCAAAATAAGCAAGGACGATGTGATCAATGTCGCAAATGAAATACTTGTTGAAGAGAGGTTAAATGAATTGATCTATCTCCCATCAGACAATTGACAAGAAAAATAAATTATGAATATTAAGTTTTGTGGAGCGGCAAGGAATGTAACAGGAAGTGCTCATTTGATCACTCTGGACAATGGATTCAGAATGCTCTTAGATTGTGGGTTGTTTCAAGGAGGTAGAGATAATTGGGAAAGAAATAACAACTGGCATTTTGATCCCGCATCTGTGGATTGCCTTTTATTATCACATGCACATATTGATCATACAGGACGAGTTCCAAAACTCGTAAGGGATGGATTTAATGGATGTATCCATGCCACCCATGCTACACGGAGTTTGTGTAATATCATGCTTTTGGATAGTGCCAAAATACAGGAGAGAGATGTAGAATGGTATAATAAAAGAATGATCAAGAAGCGGGCTAAAAAGAAAAAGAATAAAGGAAAAATTCTCAAGAATAGAGTCCCACTTTATGAAAGTAAAGATGTAGCAGAGACAATGAAATTGTTCAAAAGTTATCCTTACGAGCAATGGCATAAAATTCATGATGATGTAGAAATATTTTATCGAGACCAGGGGCATATTTTGGGGTCTGCTAGCATAACACTGCGCATTACAGAAGGAAATAGGAAAAGAACTATTGGGTTTACTGGAGATATTGGGAGACCTGATAGACCTATTTTGAGGGATCCAAAGTCACAACCTGAAGTAGATTACCTCATTTGTGAATCTACGTATGGAGATAAAGATCATGAGGACAAACCAGAGCAAGTTGAGAAATTTTTAAAAATTTTGACGGAGACATGTATTGAAAAAAGAGGAAAACTAATTATTCCTGCTTTCAGTATTGGTCGGACTCAGGAGCTGGTCTATCTGATGGATAAATTAACAACTGCTGGGAGATTGCCCCCTGTTCCAGTCTTTGTGGATAGCCCTCTAGCTGTTAATGCAACGGATATTTATGGTATACACTCTGAGTGTTATGATGATGCTCTGAATGAATATATGTTGATAGATAAGAATCCTTTTGGGTTTAATAATTTGAAATATGTTAGAACTGTAGATGAGTCGAAATGGCTCAATGAATCTAAGGACCCTTGTGTTATTATTAGTGCTTCTGGGATGATGAATGCTGGAAGAATAAGGCACCATATGTACCACAATTTAGAAGATGAAAAAAACACATTTCTTATTGTGGGCTATTGCTCTCCTGAGACGGCAGGTTCTATACTTAAGAATGGAGCTACAGAGCTTAAGTTATTTGGTGATGTGCTAGAAGTAAAGGCCAGTATAGAGACAATGTCCTCATTTTCTGCACATGGAGACAGAAATGAAATGCTTAATAACATTCAAAATCAAAAAGAAAATCTAAAAAAATTGTTCTTGGTCCATGGTGAACATGATACCCAGCAAAAATTTCAAGAGTATTTGGGCAACAGAGGGTTCGATAATGTGGCAATTCCTTATGAAGGTGAAGAAGTGATTATCTCATAATTCAAATCCAAAAGTTTAGATATACTCACCACTGAATAATGTTCTTTCTATAGAAGTAGATAATAGTATGTTTTCTATTTTTGCATGATAATATCCAAAATTATCTTTATTGAATAGAATAATTACTCTCGGAGAACATATCATTCAGACTCAAACTGAACACAAATATGCTACAGGAGAACTCAGTGCATTGCTTAGTGCGCTGCGACTTTCGGCTAAAGTTGTAAATGCTGAAATCAATAAAGCTGGCCTTGTTGAAGACATCATGGGTAGTGTAGGTAGTCAAAACGTACAAGGAGAAGATCAGCAAAAGCTTGACATTTATGCACATCGGATTTTCATTGAAGCCCTTGAAATGAGAGAGGTGGTGTGTGGTGTTGCATCAGAAGAAGAAGATTCCTTCATTGCCTTCGATTCCGAGAAAAGTAAAAATGGAAAATATGTTGTGCTCATTGATCCATTAGATGGTTCTTCAAACATTGATGTAAATGTATCTGTCGGCACTATTTTTTCTATATATCATCGCAAATCTCCTCAGGGCACCTCAGCTACACTTGAAGATTTTTTACGACCGGGTACGAGTCAAATTGCCGCAGGATATGTCCTTTATGGATCTTCTACTATGATGGTGATGACTACTGGAGAATATGTTAACGGCTATACATATGATCCTTCTACTGGAGTGTTTTTTCTTTCACATCCTAGGTTTCAAATACCTAAAACAGGAAAGATATATTCTATTAATGAAGGAAACTATCCATTTTTTGATAAAAAAGTGAGGGATTACATCAAGTATGTAAAAGAAGATGATCAGAGTACAGGAAGGCCATATTCTAGCAGATATATTGGATCATTGGTTGCTGATTTTCATCGCAATATGATTAAAGGAGGAATCTATCTTTATCCAGGAACAACATTTAGACCAGAGGGGAAATTAAGACTGCTTTATGAATGTAATCCAATGGCCCTTCTTATCGAAAAAGCTGGAGGAAAAGCAACTGATGCTCATCAAAGAATATTAGAAATACAACCTAGACAATTGCACCAAAGATGTCCATTGTTCATTGGTTCTGCGGATATGATAGATGAGGCTATGGGTTTCATAAAAACTCCTTAATTTGAAAATATTCATATCCTTTGTTTTGGCAGAATTGAATACACTTTTTATTCATTTCTAATTTTGTCCAATCTTTATTTTTCCTTTCTTTTCTATATTTTTTAATAAGAGTATTTAGCGTTTTTGAGTATTCATCATCATCAATTACTGCTAGTCCTTTATTGATGCAATATTCAGACACCATTTTTGCTTTCAGGTTCTTTTTGATTTTTTGTTTACCCCATTTTTTAATTCTAAACTTTCCTCCAGAGTAGGTCTCAGCATATCTCTGCTCATTTAAAAAATCCTCCTTTATAAGTTCTGTAATGACATATTCTAAGTCATCACCATATACCTTAAGGGCAATAAGTTTATTTCTTACTTCAGAGTGACACCGCTCTTGATAGGCACAGTATCGCTGCATCTTTATAACTGCTTCTTTTTTAACACTCATAAAAGTGACTTAACTTACTCCTAACTGTCAAAATGATAGTTTAAATTATTTGACTAAATCAAATCTACAACAAATGAATACTGACATCTCGTCTTATATTGATCAAATAGTTAATATGGCTGTACAATATGCACCACAAGTCATAGGTGCAATATTGGCTTTAATCATCGGACTGTGGATTATTGGTAAAATAACCAAGTTTTTGAATGCCGCCCTTAGTCGCACTGGAATGGAAATCACACTGACTAAGTTTTTGTCTTCACTAGCAAGTATAGGGATGAAAATAATGCTTCTCTTATCTGTTGCCCAGATGTTTGGTATCAGCACGACCTCATTTGTAGCCATTTTCGGAGCTCTTATGGTAGGAGTGGGTATGGCTTTGAATGGATCAATCGGCCACACAGCTAGTGGCGTTATGCTTATGATTTTTAAGCCTTTTAAGGTAGGAGATTTAATAGAGATTGGTGGCGGTCATCTTGGTACCGTTGAAGCTATCAATGCTTTTAATACTACACTGGTCACTTTGGACAATAGAAGAATAATCGTAGCTAATGGCAATGTTACAGGTAATACTATAACAAACATCTCTGGCCAAGGAACTACAGGTGTAGAGCTCACTTTTGGAATAGGATATAATGACAGTATAGATAAAGCTCGTATGATTATCCTTGAAGTAGGACACCAATGTCCTTGGATCTTGGATGATCCAGCCCAAGTTGTTGTTGTTGAAGAATTAGCGGACAGTTCTGTCAATTTAGCCACAAGGCCGTTTTGTAAAAGTGAACACTTCTGGGATGCTAAATTTTATATGTTAGAGAATGTAAAGAAAGAATTTGACAAGAAAGGAATCAGCATTCCATATCCACAAATGGATATTCATCAGATATCATCAAACTGACAAGACGTATTTGTTAGAGTTTACTAAAGGTCTCAGCTGGAAAGAGTTGGAGCTTTTATATTTAGTGGTAAATATTAAGACCGGTTGAGCGAAGAAACAATCTTTTCAAGTTGTTGTAACATCTCACGTTTACGTTTTCCCGGAGACCAAACAAAACCGTCAACATATATTAATTCATCACCATTTACGACCATCCAAGTATGATATGGTCCACCCATGAAGTCATTTTCCATTTCCCAGATGCCTCTATATTCCTTAGCATAAAGACCATTAAAATCTTTGTTGTATTCAAGAATAGGAAGGTCTTTGTCATTTACTCGCATATAGGTATTGTTCTCAATTGACGATATGTGTTTTCTCCCAATATCATCTTTAAGAGCTTTCATATGTTCTTTACTTGTTTGTTCTTGGTCAGTGTAAATTTCTTTTCTGAGTATGAGGTTTAATGTTGCATCCTTAGTGTCCTTTCTCAGCCATATAAGATTTTCTTCTTCTACTTCTTTGGCCACCACATAGTCAAAAGGAATATCTATGCTAGTCCCTATAAGGTCCTCTACTTTTCTGGATAGTCCGCTATTACTTCCTCGTGAATAGGTGGACTGGGTAAGTTGTTTGTCGTCATGTTGACGTATTCTAGTACTTATAGTAGAAAAGTGTTCTCCTATAGCAGAAGCCAAATTATCAAACCCATCAGCTAGAATGTAAACCAGAATTTGTCCATGAGCCCATTTGTCTTTACCTATGGTAGACATACTTGGTTTTTCTTGCAAAGGATCTGAAATATTGCTCTTTGAAAGGTCTTCTATTACCATTTCCGTGGTGGAAGAAGTCGTTGAGTTCATATCTGAGAGAATAAGGTATGTCCTTAATTCTTTTCTCAGAGGCTGATCGATAAGCTCCTTTGGAGTAAAATGTCTAAGGTCAAATATTGGCTCTGGTGACGGAGTAATTGGATAAGCACCGCCATAATAATAGTCTAGGGAATCACCAATTATACTGTCCCATACATCTTGATCACAAACCACTACAATATCATTCATTATACCCAATGCAGTATGTTTCACTTTAAACCCTGGATTGTCAGAAGTACCACAGGAGGTAAGGATCATGATTAGAATCAGTACAATGAAATATTTACTTTCTTTCTTCATAATTATCTCTTAGATGCTAGTGTTCGAGATGTTGGTGGTTAAAAAGTGCTAAAATAATGGGAATATGAAGAATTATAATTAGGAATCGCTAAATGTTACAACTTCTCCATGATTCAAATTGAGAATTTGAAACAATATTCTAATTCAAAAAAACTTAGGCTGCATTTATTAATCAAAATTATATCAACCTAAAAAAGATTCTTAATAATCTCTTTTTCACCAATTCCTTCTGCTTCTGCTTTGTAGTTTTTTACAACTCTGTGACGAAGGACATCATTGGCGATAGCTTGTACATCTTCTATGTCTGGAGAGTATTTGCCATTAATAGCGGCATGACATTTTGCGCCTAACACGAGATATTGAGATGCTCTTGGTCCTGCTCCCCAAGAGATATAATTGTTGACTTGATCTGAGGCCATTACTGTATTTGGCCTCGTTTTATTGACCAATTTGACACAATATTCAATCACATTATCAGCTATAGGAATCTTTCTAACTAATCGTTGAAAGCCGACTATTTGTTCTGCATTTAAGACATTATCTAGTTTTACTTCCTTGTCAGATGTTGTTTCCTTTACAATCACCAGTTCTTCTTCAAAACTAGGATAGTCTAAAGGAATGTTGAACATAAATCTATCTAGCTGTGCCTCCGGAAGCGGATATGTTCCTTCCTGCTCGATCGGGTTTTGAGTAGCCAAAACTAAAAATGGATTAGGAAGAGCGTACCTAGTACCACTTACTGTAACCATTCTCTCTTGCATGGCTTCTAGCAATGCTGCTTGAGTTTTAGGTGGGGTTCTATTGATCTCATCTGCAAGAATAATATTTGCGAAAAGTGGCCCTTTATTAAATTTAAAATTTCTAGACTCATCCAGTATTTCAGATCCAGTGATATCTGAAGGCATCAAATCCGGAGTAAATTGGATTCTATTAAATTCTAAATCTAACACTTCTGCTATGGTACTGACAAGTAATGTTTTTGCAAGCCCAGGAACTCCGACAAGCAAACTATGGCCATTTGAAAAAAGAGAAATCAACACTGATTTTACTACATCATCTTGACCTACAATTACTTTTCCGATTTCTGATTTAAGACTTTTATATGCTGCGGCTAATGCATCTACTGCTTCTACGTCTGACTTATAATTCACTTATTTTCTAATTTTTTGTGTAAAACCTCCCAAAATTACAGAAGTACAAATTAAGAATGTACTACGTGAGAATAGATCATAAAACGTCCTAATGTGTATCCTTGTTTTATAAAGGTGAAATTGGCAATAAAAAAGGCAATGTAATATCACATTGCCTTTTCTAATACAAGATTATTTTTTCATTCTTAGATAAAACTATATCCATGATTTTTCAAAGGAAGCGATCGTAACCTTTCACCTGTGGCTGCGAATATAGCATTTGCTAATGCTGGAGCAGCAGGTGGTGTCCCAGGCTCTCCCACGCCACCAGGATATTCATCTACATCCATGATATGTACTTGCACTCTTGGCGAAACATTCATTTTGACCATATCATACTGAGGAAAATTCATCTCATTAACTGCTCCATCACTCCAAGTAATCTCTCCATATAGAGCAGCTGATAATCCAAAAACAATCCCTCCTTCTATCTGTGCTTCTACAGTATCAGGATTTACATAGTTTCCACAATCAATTGCAGAATAAAACTGGTCAATAGAAAATTGTTTCTCTCCCACTTTAGTAATCTGTGCCACTTGACCTACTATAGATCCAAATGATTTGTGCAAAGCAATTCCTTGATATGTATTTTCACCTACATTGCCCCAGTTGCTTATCTCGGCTACTTTTTCTAGTACGGCTTTGAATCGAGGATGATCATTTAGTTTATCTCTTCTGAATGCAAATGGATCCTTGCCTACTGCATGAGCACATTCATCCAGGAAACATTCAGTGAAAAATGCATTTTGAGAACTACCTACACTTCTCCAAAAACCAACCGGAATAGGTGACGCATAATCCCCAAAAGAGACTTTTCTGTTATTCATACTATAGGGTAAATGTGCTGCACCTTCACTGGTTGCTTCATCTGCTTCTGCACTTGGTGCTATTGCCGGAGCTACTCTAGTGGTAACACTTTTGCTTACTGATTGGAGAGCCATCATATTATCCCACGCTTCTATGTCTCCATCATCATTAACTTTAGCTCTGAATTTACTCTTTGCAGCTGGACGATACATATCATTTTGCATATCCTCTTCACGCGTGAATACAGTTTGAACTGGTGTGCCTTTCATTGTCATTGCTACAGCCGTTGCTTTGGCTACAAAATCAATCTCCCCTCTTCTACCAAATGCACCACCTAGTAAAGTAGTGTTTACAATTATATTTTCTTTTGGAATTTGTGATACTGCATTCAAAGTACTGTGGACAAAAGAACTACCTTGATGACCAACCCAGGCTGTTGCTTTATCATCTTCTACTAAGACTGTACAATTTAAAGGTTCCATAGCTGCGTGTGCTAGATATGGCACTTCATACGTACTTTCTATTATCCCTTCACCTTTTAATATTGCATCCACATCTCCTTCGTCTTCTGATATGGCCAAAGGTGGGCTTTCTAGGATTTTATCAAATGCTTTCGATATGTCTGCTGAATTAATTCCAGCATTTCCACCATCGTCCTCAGTTACTTGAAGGGCAAGAGCAGCATTTTTAGCTCTCCATGTATTGTCTGCGATCACAGCTGCTCCAAATTCAGTAAGAACCACTTTCTTTACGCCTTTCCTATTCTCTATATCCGATTGGTTATCAATAGAAATGATCTTGCCGCCTATAGTAGAAGAATGACGTATTGCCGCAAAAAGCATATTCTCTAATCTAACATCTATACCAAATTCTGCTTGACCATTTACTTTTTCTGGAAGATCAATTCTTTGCACAGGTTTGCCAATGAGAGTCCAATCCGCTTTACTTTTCAGCTCAGGTAAATCTTTAATTTCAACAGTTCTAGCCGCAGTGGCTAATTCTCCGTAAGACAGTTTTGCCCCATTGCTATTGTTTATTATATATCCATCTTCTGCCCTACAGTCAGATCTTTTAACTCCCCACTCTTTAGCTGCAGCTTCTTTAAGCATTTCTCTCGCTGTGGCTCCGGCAGTTCTCATATTAGTGAAGGCATCGGGGATGCTGCTACTACCACCAGTAGCAATTATTGGTAAAAAGGCCAACATTTTTTCCATGAGATTATACCCTTTAAAAGCATTTGGCTCTTTTTGAGTCATCATAAAAGTGTTTGCATAAGGCGACTCTGGTTGTGGATGTACTACTTTAATGCGAGACATGTCCACTTCTAGTTCTTCTGCGATGAGCTGAGGTATAGAAGTGTACACTCCTTGCCCCATCTCTGCCCTTGCAACGGCTAGTGTTATTGTATTATCAGGAGCTATCCTTATCCATGCATTGAGAGATTCTCCATCTCCCATTCCTTTCCCTGTATACTTTTTAATTGCCTTGCTTACATACATATTACCTGCTACTCCCACTACTAACCCAGTAGCCAATACTCCACCAGTTCCTATGAATGCCCTACGTGTCCACTTTCCCATATTATTTATCTTTTCTTTATTCTTAATTTTAATCTAATAGCTCAGCTTCTTGCATTCTCATCTTTGCAGCAGAATGAATAGCATCTCTTACTCTTTGATAAGTTCCACACCTACAGATATTGGTCATTTTCGCATCTATATCAGAATCTGTCGGTTCAGGTATTTCATCTAAAAGAGCTTCGGCAGCTAAAATTTGACCCGATTGGCAATATCCACACTGTGGCACTTGATGTTGTATCCATGCTCTTTGTACAGCTGTCAAATTGCCATCATTACTTACTCCTTCGATAGTAGTTATTTCTTTGCCCACAACTGCAGATACAGGCAGTGTGCAGGTACGCGTAGCTATTCCATCAATCATTACAGAACAGGCACCACAATAAGATACACCACAACCATATTTTGTGCCCGTCATATTGAGTTCATCCCGAAGTACCCAAAGTAAAGGCATACTTTCCTCTACATTTACTTCTTTTTCGGTTCCATTGATATTAAGCTTCATATGCTTTGAATTTTATCTTTTCTAAATTGATTCTGAATTTGCCAAAAAAATGTTGGAATAAAAATTATCCAAGTCATATATTCTTACCAAAAACCATAGGAATGTATGGATTCATAAGTAAAACCAAAAATGAGAGCTACTCAGATGCCAGGCCTTTTTATTGTCACTGATCCTATTAAAGGAAGGTGCGTCCATACAGGAGAGGAGATAAATGTAGGGGACCTCATTGAGGTATGCCCTGTAATTGTGTTTTCGGAAGACGACTTAAAGAGTATACATAATACTCATTTGCATGATTATTATTTTCTATGGGGGGCTGAAAGAAAAGAGGGTGCCATAGCACTAGGTTTTGGTTCTTTATATAATCATAGTGATGATCCGAATGCTTCCTTTGAAATTGACTTGGAAAGTGATGAAATTCGATTTGTCTGTATTCAAAAAATAGTTCCTGGTAGTGAGGTCTCTATAAGCTACGTAGATTCTCAATTTAGGGAAGATGTGAAGTTGTGGTTTTGATAAGTTCTCCAAACAGGACTTATAAGGAATAATTGAAGTTGGTTTTTTCGTTAGTAATCCTAAATTTTGCATGTGAAGAATATTCTAATACTAATATCCATTTCGACTTTCTTAAGTTGTGAACCAAAAAATCTGATCTCAATTAATGAAGATGGAGTGCTTTTAGAAACTTATGAAATAGATCAAGATTCATTACGGCATGGCACTACAAAAAAATATTTCAAATCTGGACAGCCTTTTGAAATTTCAAATTATGAACATGGCAAACTCAACGGTGAGCGGCTTCTTTTTTATGAAAATGGGCAAGTAGAAATAAGAGAGAATTATTGTAGTGGGATGTTTTGTGATACTCTTACTACTTACCATACTAATGGAATCAGAAAGTTTCAAGGGGTGTATAATCATGGCATTATGAGTGGTTTGGTCACAGGTTTTTATGAAACAGGAGAACTTAAGGAAGAAGTCACTTTTTTGAATAATATAGAACAAGGACCATTCAAAGAATATCATAAAAATGGGCAACTGAAATGGGAAGGCTCTTACCTAGATGGACCTAATGAATTTGGTGTGCTTTCTGAGTATGATAGTTTAGGTCAAAAAATTAAAGTGATGATGTGTGATACCTCGGCTATTTGTCGCACCGTTTGGCCTCAAAAAGATAATTCAATCTGAATTGATCAGTATAGCTCATACTTTCTATTTTTGACATGATGCTTGAGGTAAGATTTCAATATGAACTACTAGAATGTGGGTGCGATGAAGCAGGCAGAGGCTGTCTTGCAGGCCCTGTATTTGCAGCAGCTGTTATCTTACCTATTGATTTTCGTCATCCGGAGCTAGACGATTCTAAAAAAATAGTTGAGCCCAAAAGAAATGAACTGAGAGAGATAATAGAAGCGAATGCTTTGGCCTTTGCTGTAGCATCAGTAACTCCAAAAGAAATTGATCAAATCAATATATTAAATGCCTCTTTTCTTGCCATGACCAAGGCAATAAAGAACTTGAGTATTGCTCCTGAACTAATTCTCGTAGATGGTAATCGTTTCAAATCCAAAATTAAAACACCGCATCGCTGTATTATAAAGGGAGACAGCAAATTTCTTTCGATTGCCGCGGCATCTATATTGGCTAAGACGTACAGAGATGATTATATGAAGAAGTTGGATAAAAGATTTCCTCATTTTAATTGGCGACAAAATAAAGGTTACCCTACTCTGGAGCATCGGAAAGCTATAGAGGTTCATGGCATAACTAATCACCATAGACATTCTTTCAGAATGAGTCCTAAACCCAAAGAAATAGATTCTAAACTAACTGACCTTAAATTGAAAAAGTCTCGTTGAATCTTATCTGAGGTGTCAAATTCAAAAAAAATATTGGTCATTTATCCTGTCGACTTTAAAGATGGGCTCAATAGGGGGATCTATGACAAAATGATAGGTCAAGGAGAGGCCTTTCAAACAATGAACTATGATGTCAGCTATGCTTTTTTGGAAGGAAAGAATGGAATGATTCTCAAAAATGGCAGAAAAAAAATATTTGTCAGATCATTTTCATCACTTTCAGCAAAATATACCTCTCTTTTCTCTGGCTTAAAATCTTATTGCTCTTCTCATCATTATGACATATTCTATGTTCGACACCTCATTCATACTTATTCTTTGCGCACATTTTTAAAAAGTATTAAACCAACTCTGTCCAGAATAATTTATGAATATCCCACTTTGCCGTATGAAAAAGAATGGAAGAAACCACTTCATAAAATCTTGCTTATTGAAGATGGGCTTATCAAAAAGATGATAAATGACAACATAGACCTAGTTGTACATTATGGAGGATATAAAGGGTATTTACCTTCAGTGAAAATATCCAATGGAATAAGGTTGAAACCAAAATTCAGCATGGAACTTTCAAATTCTGATGTTTTCAAGATGATTGCAGTAGGGAGATGGGAATATTGGCATGGACTAGATAGATTAATAAAAGGAATAGCCTCAAGTAATAAAAAAGTAGAACTGGGTATCGTAGGAAATGGTCCTGCTATAAAAGAGTATAATACTCTTGTTAAATCTTTAAACCTCAATCATAAAGTAAAGTTTCATGGTCCACAATTTGGAAATGATTTGGAAGAATTAATTTCAGTTAGTCATCTAGGTATAGGTACTCTAGGATTACATCGAAAGCGAGTTGATCTAGATTCTTCATTAAAGCATCGAATGTATTGCAGTTTTGGGCTGCCTTTTGTTTTTGCAGGGAGGGATGATGATTTTGATAATGATTTGCCTTTTATTTTTAAAGGAAAGGATGGTGACAAAGGCATTGATTTAGATATTCTCATAAGTGACTATAATTCAAGAATCATGAAACCTAAGGAGATCAGGAATCATGCAAGGAATTATTTAACATGGGAAAAAAGAATGGAAAAAGTTTTGGAAATTTTGGACAAAACTTGATTACATATATTATGGATTGGAATTATGCCTATTTTTCGGCTTAAGCCTTTGACAATTAAAACTATTTGACATCATGATAAGGACTCTTCTATTTGCAACGATAACTTTCGGTCTGTGTTATTTTTTAAATACTTCACAGAAAATTGGAGGCACATCAGCTCCTCCTTTGGGTTCATTTTTGAGCCCTTTTCATGGCTTTTGGCAAAATGCTGAGGATGTAAAAGCTCCTCAAAACATGACTCTAGATAGTATGGACCTGAATAGTCCTGTCGAGGTAATCTATGATGAAAGGTTAGTGCCTCATATTTTTGGAGATGACCTATCTGACGTGTTTTATGTGCAAGGCTATTTACATGCTAAACATAGACTTTGGCAAATGGATATTGCAACCAGAAGTGCCGCTGGAAGACTTTCTGAGGTGATGGGGGACGGAGTTTTAGAAAATGATTTAAGACAACGTCGACAAGGTATGCTCTATGCAGCGGAGAACGCGAAGAGAGGGTGGTCCAAATTTGGGAGTGATTACAAACTACTTCTTAAATATGCTGATGGAGTTAATGCATATATAAACAACTTAGAACCCAAAGACTATCCACTAGAATTCAAATTAATAGGATATGCCCCTGAAGAATGGACCACATTACATTCGGCTCTTTTCATGAAGAATATGGCCATGACCTTGTGCTCTGGATATGGAGATGTGCAAAACACTAACCTTTTAAATCATTTCGGCCAAGAGGCATTTGATTATTTGTTTCCAGAAGAGAATCCTAAGCAGTCCCCAATAATTCCTAAGGATGTAGAATGGAATTTTGAATCATCTTCAACATCGTCTGAAAATGAACCAAATGTACAAGACCTAGGATATTTGAAAGGAGGAATGGTTTCTGATTTTCAGAAAGGTATTGGTAGTAATAACTGGGCTGTAAGTGGAGACAAAACTAAAAGCGGCAATCCAATACTATGTGGTGACCCACATCTAAACCTGTCTCTGCCATCGATCTGGTATGAAGTTCAACTACATGCTGAGGGAGTTAATACTTATGGAGTATCACTACCAGGTATGCCAGGAGTGATTATAGGCTTTAATGAAGATATAGCATGGACAGAGACTAATGTAGGTCACGATGTTTGGGATTTTTATAAAATGGATTGGGTAGATGAAGCGAAAACAAAATACAGATATAAGGGAGAAGTAAAAGATGTCACATATCGAATTGAAGAAATAAAGATAAAAGGTGGAAAAACAGTATATGATACATTAAAGCTTACTGAATTAGGCATTATTACCAAATATCAAAGCAGAGGAGATTATGAGGATTTGGCATTTGATTGGTTAGCACATCATGAGCCTGATAAATCTGAACTAAGAGCTTTTTTAGATATCAATAAAGCAAAAAATCATGATGATTTTGAGAAAGCTCTTGAACATTATATTGCCCCAGCACAAAACTTTGCTTTTGCATCTAGGGATGGTGATATAGCTATCCATGTGAACGGATCTCTTCCTATCAAAGAGGATCAAGCAGGCAGATTTGTAAGCGATGGGAGCGAAGGAGGCAATTGGAATGGGTTCATTCCTAGATCTCAAATTCCAAAAGTATTCAATCCTGAACGAGGTTTTATTTCATCGGCTAATCAGCATAGTACGGGTCAAGACTATCCCTACTATTACAACAGCGATTATTTTGAAAATTATCGGGGCAGGATACTAAACGATAAGTTGGCGACACTTAACGATATTACTCCTGATCATATGATGGCTCTTCATAACGACGCTACCAGTTATAAAGCAAAAGAAGTCGTTCCTATTCTATTAGAATTAGTAGACAAAAGTGATCTCAATGGATTAGGAAAAGAAGTTGTTGAAGCACTTTCAAAATGGGATTTTGTGTATGATGCTGAAAAGAAAGCATGCTCCTATTTTGATTCTTGGTGGTCTAAAGTATACAATAACACTTTTGATGAAATCACAGCGATTGGAGATGAAATGCATGTGAGATACCCTGCTAGTTCTGTGCTTGTGCAAATGTTAGAAAGTGATCAAAATGGAAAATTCTTCGATATCGACAGCACTGATAATGTCGAAAACGCGCAATTAATAGTGCAACAATCATTTGATCAAGCCCTAGAGCAACTTGAGCAGAGAGCTGAAAAGAGTGGATTAGAATGGTACAACTATCGAAAAAAGAGTATTAACCATCTAGCTAGAATAGATGCCCTATCTCGTAAAAATATTAAGGCTCCAGGCCATGGTGACGCTCTGAATGCATATGGCTCTACTGCTGGGCCATCTTGGAGAATGGTCGTGTCTATGGATGAACGGGTCACAGCAAAAGTCGTATATCCTGGCGGTCAAGAAGGGAATCCTGGAAGCAAATATTATGATGATATGATTAATAACTGGGTGGCTGGAAAATATTACGATGCTCATTTTGCTAAGAATAAAGATGAGTTAGATCAGCATGAATTGTATAAAATAACTTTCAAATAGATCAGAATGAAAACATTATTATATATAGCTCTATTAGCGATACTTACGTTTTGTACAGGCTATTTTTTAGCACAGTGGTGGATAGTAGCATTTATTGGATTTGTAGTTGCTCTATTGTTTAAACAAGGAATTCTAAAATCTGGACTTCTTACTCTTTTAGTTGTAGGGTTGGTTTGGTTTGGACTTGCCTACAGCATAGACCTCGCTAATGAATCTATTCTTTCTACAAGAATTGGAAATTTATTTGGTGGCTTAGGACCCATTACTTTAGCAGCAGTTTCTGGACTCATAGGAGGTGTCGTCGCTATGTTCGGGGCTTTCACAGGTGCATCTCTTCAAAGTATGATTAACAAATAAAATTCAAGCATTTATATTCTAAAATGCAAAATGCGCTAAATTTGATTTCTGATAGAGATTTGAGATTATATAATGCCACATCCTAAAGGTTCTCTTAAGCATAAGCTTCACGAGATAATATTCGAAGCTGATACCCCAAAAGGCAAGCTGTTTGACGTTGTCATTCTTTTCTTAATAATACTAAGTGTGGTAGTAGTAATGCTGGAAACTGTTCCCAGTATAGAGGCAATTCATGATCGTACTTTTCGAGGTTTGGAATGGATCCTTACGATACTTTTTACTGTCGAGTATGGATTGAGGATATATAGTGTAAAGAGGCCCTATAAGTACATTAACAGTTTTTATGGCATAATTGACTTGTTAGCTATTTTGCCCACTTATTTGAGCATTTTTCTCCCAGGATCTCAGATTTTGGCCACGGTTAGGGCCATGAGACTTCTTCGGGTTTTTAAGGTTTTGGAGATGTCTTCATTTACAAGACAAAGCAAAATCATAATGTTGGCCATGAGGTCTTCGATGGTTAAAATTTCTGTTTTCGTTTTTTTTATTGTGATCATGGTTACCATTTTTGGAACGATCATCTACTTTGTAGAACATGATGCCAATGAGGATATAGTTAGTATTCCTGGCAGTGTTTGGTTCGCGATAGTGACGCTTTCCACAGTAGGTTATGGAGATATTGTTCCTGTTACGACTATAGGAAAATTTTTATCTTCCATATTGATGATCTTAGGTTATGGGGTTATAGCCGTGCCTACAGGTATAGTAACATCAGAATTTATTAGTAGCTCAAGCACCCCTTCCTCCACTCAAGCTTGTGAAACATGTTCAAGAGAGGGGCATGATGCTGATGCTGTACATTGTAAATTTTGTGGGGATCAACTAAATGACGATTAAAATCAGTATCCATAAATCCTCCACAGCTTAATTGATAAAGTATCACCTACCTGATTGCAGGTTTCCGACTATATTTGCAGCCAAATTTTTCTAAAGCTATTATTGATGAAAGTATCGTTGAATTGGCTCAAAGACTATATAGAAATTGATAAGGACCCTATTCAATTAGGTGAAATACTTACTGCTATTGGTTTAGAAGTTGAAGGAATGGAGGAAGTTGAGACTGTTCCTGGTGGTTTAAAAGGATTAGTCGTTGGGGAGGTAATGGAATGTGGCAAACATCCTAATGCAGATAGACTTTCATTGACTCAAGTAGACATCGGAGATGGTGCAGTTAAATCCATTGTATGTGGCGCTCCAAATGTCGCTAAAGGACAAAAAGTAATAATTGCGACTGTTGGAGCAATGCTATATCCTACTGTAGGAGAACCTTTTAAAATAAAGAAAGGCAAAATTAGAGGAGAGGTCTCTGAAGGGATGATTTGTGCCGAGGATGAAATCGGCATGGGTACAGAACATGACGGCATTATGGTCTTACCTGAAGAAGTGTCTGTAGGAGATAAAGCATCTGACTACTTTAATGTTCAGAGCGATATAGTATATGATATTGGGCTTACACCAAATAGATCAGATGCAACATCTCATTTGGGAGTTGCAAAAGATTTAGCTGCATATCTAAAGGTAAATGAGGGCCATGGTGGTGAGGTTAGCGTAAGGTCAAATGAGGGGTTGAAGACTTCAGAAAACCCTGCTTTCCCTGTTGAGGTGGAAACTGTTGAAGGTTGCCCAAGATTTTCAGGAGTAACTTTATCTAATATAAGTATTGGGGAATCACCTGACTGGATGAAACAACGACTCACTGCAATAGGTGTAAGACCTATTAGCAATGTAGTAGACATCACAAATTATGTGCTCCATATGTATGGTCAACCACTTCATGCTTATGACCTCAATAAGATAAAGGGGGCTAAAATAATTGTGAAAAAACTACCTGAGGGATCAAAATTTATATCGTTAGATGGAATAGAAAGAAAACTTCGTATAGATGATGTAATGGTCTGTAATGCTGAAGAAGAAGGAATGTGTATAGGAGGTGTCTTTGGAGGAGCTGCAAGTGGTGTACAAGATGATACTACAGAAATTTTTCTTGAAGCAGCACACTTTGATGCTCAATCTATAAGAAGAACAAGTACCAAGCACAACTTACGTACTGATGCTGCAAAAGTTTTTGAAAAAGGGTCTGATCCGAATATCACAATGGACGCCCTACAAAAAGCTGCTTTCCTTATGCAGGAGTATGCAGGAGCAGAGGTTTCTTCGCAATATGTAGATATATATCCAGAGAGAATAGAAAAGAAAAAAGTAGAAGTAAGAAAAGGTAGAATAAATACTCTCATTGGAAACGACTTGGACCCAATTCTAATAGAAAGGATTTTTGAAGCCTTAGATATCAATATTGTGTCAGAAGATGAGGAGGCCTACACGGTCAGTATTCCTACTAATAAAGCCGATGTCACTAGAGAGGCTGACGTCATTGAGGAGATTCTACGTATTTATGGTTTTAATAATGTGGTTGTTGACAATAAGCTAAGTACTACAATAGGGACGTCTAATTACCCATCAAGACATGCATTCAGAGATGGATTAGCTCAGTTCATAATTGGTAAAGGATTTCATGAAATGATGGGAATGTCCTTGATTCCATCCAGCTATTTTAATGAATTAGGAATTGTAGAGGATGAAGAAATGGTAAGAATCAATAATACCAGCAATATTCATCTAGACATCATGAGGCCAGAAATGGTTCTTTCTGGTTTAGAGTCGATTCGCCATAACCTGAATAGACAACAGACAGACTTGAATCTTTTCGAATTTGGAAGAAGTTATATATCAAAAGATGGAGAGTATAACGAATCTGAACATCTTACTTTATATATGACAGGTGAAGAAGAAGGTCAGTCCTGGCTTTCGAAGCCAGAAAAGAGCTCGTTTTATAGTATCAAGAGAATAGTCCATGAGATTTTAGCAAAGACAGGAACAGAATCTTTTAGAACAGAAGAACTAAATAGCAAAGTCTATAATTATGGATTGAAGTATGCTCTAGGCGATAAAACATTAGTTCAATTTGGTGCAATCTCAGATGTTGTTTTGCAGAAAATGGAGATAAAGAGTGATGTATATGTTGCAGATATAAATATTGATTTTTTATATAAAAAATCTAGAAAGCAAAAGACTTCAATTCAAGAGATTAATAAGTTCCCATCTATGCGACGTGACCTCTCTTTAACCATGGGAGCAGAAATTTCATTTGATGCTATAAAAAAAGTGATTACCAAAGTAGAGAAAAAATTGATCAAAGAGATTAATCTATTCGATGTGTATAAGAATGAAGAACACCTTGGGAAAGGAAAGAAGTCTTATGCTATAAGTTTAATTTATGAGGACAAAGGTCGCACCTTGAATGATCGACAAGTTGATAAGTCCATTGAACGAATTATTCAGGCTTTATCTGGAGATTTAGGGTGCACGGTCAGGCAATAGTTTTATAGCCTATTTCAACAAATAATAGGTTCGTAATAAACTCATTTTTTTTACATCAAGGAGTGGATCTTGATTGTTTCTTTATGAAAAAGATGATGAATACTTACATTTCAAATTATATGTGAAATGGACATAATAGGCATCGTGCTTGCTTTCTAATTGTTTTAATCTGTTAATTAGAATCACCAATTTGACAAGCAGAAATGTCTGTATATTAATTTGTCAATATTGCTTGAAAAGTGATACGTTTCTTCGATAAATTCTCAAACCATCAGAATGTGTTACATATAAAATTTATAATATGTAATTTTATATGGTTTTAGAATGCATGAATTGCATTCTAAATAAGTGTAGCATGTGGATGTGAAGAATGTATTTGGGAGTAAAAATTCAATCGAGATATATTTATTGATAGATAATAAGTTCATTACGAACAAACCAACTTTTGATCTAACCTGATTATCTATTTTGTATAGTTTGCTTATGACTTAAGCATATAATTTGCCATAAGCTCTCCTGATTCATCCTTTATATTAATTGCTACTAAACCAAAATGGTCAGAAGTGACCTTTTAGTAATTTCATTAAATATAAATTTGAAATGGAGACAGGTATAATAATAGGTGTGGCAGTAGCGGCTGTGGTGATTGGGTTTTTGTTGGGAAGTTTTCTCTCTAAAAAATCTCAAACGAAAATTATAGAAGAAAGCAATAAGAAAGCTGATTTATCAATCCAAGAAGCAAAAGTTACCTCTAAAAGAATTATTTCTGATGCCGAGACTAAGGCGAACAAAATCATGTCTACCGCCGACTCGAAACATGATAGTATCAAGCAAAGGAAAATTCAAGAAGCAAAAGAAAAATTTGCTAACCTAAGGAACAACTTTGAATCGGACAAGTCGAACCATCTTGTTCAGATGAAGGAAAGAGAAATGACTGTAAAAGCTCTTGAAAAAGAACTTAGGCAAAAACAAGATGGATTTCAAAATGAAGTAGATGCAATTCAGCATAGAGAGGCAGAGGTCAAAACCATAAGAGAGAATTTAGACAAGCAACTTAAAATAGTAAGTAAGAGAAAAGAAGAACTTGATCAGTCCAATGAGAGAATCATTAGGCAATTAGAAAATATTGCTAAAATGAGCGAAGATCAAGCTAAAGAATCCTTGCTAGAAGCGGTCAAGGCAAAAGCAGAAACCGATGCTTTGAGCTTAGAAAAAAGTATTTTAGAGCAAGCCAAACTTACTGCTAACAAGGAAGCTAAGAAAGTTGTCATTCAGACTATTCAAAGACATTGCTCAGAGTTCACAATTGAAAATACGGTCAGTGTATTCAATTTAGAATCTGATGATATCAAAGGGCAAATTATTGGACGAGAAGGAAGGAATATACGTGCACTTGAAGCAGCTACAGGTGCAGAGCTAGTCGTGGATGATACTCCAGAAGCAATTGTCATATCGAGTTTTGATCCAATCAGAAGAGAAATATGCAGGTTATCACTGCAAAGATTAGTGGCGGATGGGCGTATCCATCCTGCTAAAATTGAAGAGGTGGTTGCCAAGGTTCAAAAACAACTGAATGAACAGATAGTGGAAATTGGTGAACGTACTGTTATTGATCTTGATATACATGGACTTGATCCATACTTAATTAAAATGGTCGGTCGAATGAGGTTTAGGTCGTCTTATGGACAAAACCTACTGAAGCACTCAATCGAGACAGCAAGGCTCTGTGCATCCATGGCAGCAGAACTCGGAATGAGCAATAAGCAGATTAAAATGTCTAAAAGAGCAGGCCTCCTTCACGACATAGGCAAAGTGGCAGATGAAGAGTCTGATCTTTCTCATGCTTTATTAGGCATGGAAATGTGTAAGAAAAGTAAAGAGCATCCAGCTGTTTTAAATGCTGTAGGAGCTCACCATGATGAATTGGAGATGAATAATATTATTTCCCCCATAGTTCAGGCATGTGATGCTATATCGGGAGCAAGGCCTGGGGCAAGAAGAGAAATATTAGAGAGTTATCTCAATAGGATTGGAGAGCTAGAAGAATTGGCAATGAGTCATGAAGGAGTACAAAAGGCATATGCTATCCAAGCTGGAAGAGAACTTAGGGTCGTGGTAGAAAGTGATAAGGTAAGTGATCAGTATGCTGAGGATCTTTCATTTATGATATCTCAAAAAATACAAGATGAAATGCAGTATCCAGGTCAGGTAAAAGTAACAGTGATCAGAGAGATGAGAGCGACATCCTTTGCGAGGTAGGTTTATTACATCTTATAAAAGTTAAAAATGGGTTGCAAATCAAGTATTTGTGACCCATTTTCATTTTGTTTATCGCATATGAGACGCATTTGTGCCCCAGATACTTAATATGGTTTTTGGAGGCAATTGCAGAATAGATTATGGCAATCTTCTTCCATTTGCAATTTTATAATTATCAAACAAATCCGAATCAGGATTAACGTTAGTTGCTAACATTGAAAGTGTTAAGATATAAATGATTAGAGACTCTAAAAAGATCAGATTTATCCTTTGGTACACAGCTTTTTCTTTGTTGAATGCCTACATTTGCAGCGATTTTAAAGAATATAGTCTTGAGCACATCTTTTAAGTTAGTTTTTACCTTTATTTTTAGTTTAGTGCTGAGCTTTTCTGTCTCTGCACAAGATCATGATAATGGTCACGATCACGATCATTCTTCACATGAACATGATGAACATGTTGATCAACACTTATCATGTGAGCATGCCGGGGATCATGGTCAGGGCGAATTTGATCCTGGAGCTACGGCTTTTCATCACATTGCAGATGCGAATGTATACAGCATAGGCCCACTTCAAATTCCTTTACCTTGTATCTTATACAATAAGAATTCAGGATTTGATTTCTTTTTATCTAATAAGTTTGGCTTCGATAGAATAGGCCATGGAGATGGTCATTATGCTTACAAAGGTTATGTTCTAGATGGTGGAACAATTAGATTAATACAAGACGTAAACTTTCCTAAAGAGAAAACATCAATAAAAGGAATTGTCCATGATAGTGAGGACAATGCTTTTGTTTGTATGGGAGATCAAATGTATCCTACTTATAAAAAAAGCACTGCTGACTTTGGATTGTTTGGTGGTGGAATCACCCCGTTTTTCGATTTTTCTCTGACGAAGAATGTGGTGTCTATGCTACTCGTGGTTTTATTGCTCTCGTGGTTGTTGATAGGTGTGGCAAGAGCATATAAGTCAAGACAAGGATTGGCGCCTAAAGGATCTCAATCTTTGATAGAGGTTGTATTTGCCTTTATTCAAGATGAGGTGGCTAAGCCATTTTTAGGAAAGCACTACATGAAATATTTGCCATTTCTGATGGCGTTGTTCTTTTTTATCCTTGGGTTGAACCTTTTTGGGCAAATTCCTTTTTTAGGAGGATCAAATGTTACAGGTAATTTAGGAGTGACTATGGTGTTGGCGATTTTTGCTTTCCTTGTGACTAACCTTTCTGGTAACAAACACTACTGGGAGCACATATTTGCCATGCCAGGAGTGCCGAAACCCGTTTTAGCGATATTGACACCTGTAGAATTTTTAGGTGTATTTATAAAGCCTATTACATTGATGTTGCGTCTATTCGCAAATATCACTGCTGGTCACATGGTGATTATCATTTTCGTGTCACTCATTTTCATGTTTAGTAACAATGGGACATCTTATGTAGGAGGATATGGCACAGCTATAGCTTCCACAGCATTGACATTGTTTATGATGTCCATTGAATTACTTGTGGCATTTATACAAGCATTTGTGTTCACGATTTTGACAGCATCATATATAAGTGCGGCTATAGAAGAGCCGCATCATTAATTTGAAAATTATTTTTTTACTATAAAAATCTTTTAAAATGGTAGGATCAATTGCAGCTATTGGAATGGGACTTGCAGTAATCGGTGCCGGTATAGGTATTGGAAATGTAGGCGCTAAAGCTATGGAGGCTATTGCAAGACAACCAGAAGCAGTAGGTGACATCAGATCAAACATGATCTTGATGGCGGCTCTTGTGGAGGGTGCAGCTCTAATTGCTATAGTAGTAGCATTTTTAGTAGCATAGTCCTAAGGATTAATGGAACTGATTATGCGGCGGTTGGCAGCTAGTCAGTTCCACTTTTAAAAAGATTTGTAAAAAGTAACCATATGTTTTTATTAGCAGATTTTAGTGTCATTAAGCCAGACTTCGGGTTAATTTTTTGGACAACAATTATTTTTGGATTGTTCTGGTTTTTGATTGGGAAGATGGCTTTTAGACCTATTGCTGAAGCTCTTAAGTCAAGAGAAGATGATATCCAAGGCGCTCTTGATGAAGCTGCCAAGGTAAAAGAAGAAATGAAAAACCTTCAATCTCAAAACGAACAATTGCTTCAAGAAGCCAGAGAAGAAAGGGCAGGAATGCTTAAGGATGCGAAGGATATGAAAAATAAAATTGTAAGCGATGCTAAAGTAAAAGCTAAGGAAGAAGCTAGTAAAATCGTGGAAGGTGCTCAGAGAGAGATTGAGAATCAAAAAAATGTGGCTATTGCAGAAGTGAAGAAGGAAGTGGGAGCAATGGCTATAGATATAGCTGAAAAAATACTACAGAAAAATCTCAGCAGTGATAAGGATCAAGTGTCATTCGTGAAGGATTTAGTAGGTAAAATGAGCAATAATTAGGATGTCAGAATTAAGCGTTGCAAGGAGATATGCCAAGTCACTGCTTGATTTGGCAATAGATGAAAAGAAATTGGACAATGTGATGTCCGATGCCAAAACTATATCGGCTGCATTAGAATCGAGAGATCTTTATCTATTGCTTAAGAGCCCAATTATCAAGGCCGATAAAAAACTGAAGGCTTTGGCCACAATTTTTAATGATAAGGTGGATGATCTTACTATGAGATTTATCACTTTAATCACTAAAAAAGGGAGAGAGAATATTCTTCCTGAAATAATTGGGGCGATAAATAGTCAATACAATGAAATGCAAAATATCACTTCTGCTACTCTTACAACTGCAGTAGAAGTAGATACATCAGTAATAGATGGTATAGAGACTAAGCTCAAATCAGGAGATGGAGCAGTAGATATAGATACTCAGATTGACGCTGATATCATAGGAGGTTACATCCTTGAGATAGGAGATAAAGTTTATGATGCTAGTGTAAGGAGAAAGATCAAAGACTTAAGAAAAGAATTAACAAACGGATAAATTTTACTAAAAATGGTTGGGATAAAACCAGATGAAATATCTGCAATATTAAAACAACAACTTTCTGGATTTAAATCAGAAGCTGAACTTGAAGAAGTTGGTACAGTACTCGAAGTAGGAGATGGTATAGCAAGAGTGTATGGATTGAGTCAAGTACAGGCTGGAGAGCTGGTAGAATTTGAAACAGGTGTACAAGCAATTGCACTTAACCTGGAGGAAGATAATGTGGGAGTGGTTCTTCTAGGACCTGGAGATAATATCAAAGAAGGAAGTACTGTAAAAAGAACAAAGAAGATTGCTTCAATCGAAGTGGGTGAGGAAGTAATTGGAAGAGTTGTGAATCCATTAGGTCAACCGATTGATGGAAAAGGACCAATTGGCGGGACCAAATATGATATGCCTTTAGAGAGAAAAGCTCCTGGGGTACTTTATAGAGAGCCAGTGAGTGAGCCTATGCAGACAGGTATTAAGGCCATTGATGCTATGATTCCTATTGGCCGTGGGCAAAGAGAATTGATTATTGGAGATAGACAAACTGGAAAGACTGCTATTGCCATAGACACTATAATAAATCAGAAGGAATTTCATGAAAGAGGTGAGACCGTCTACTGTATTTATGTAGCATCAGGACAAAAGTCTTCTACTGTAGCACAAGTGGCAAAAGCATTAGAGGAGAATGGTGCCATGGCATACACAACTATAGTAGCGTCTTCAGCTGCTGATCCAGCGCCATTACAGTATTATGCACCGTTTGCAGGTGCGGCGATAGGTGAGTTCTTTAGGGATACCGGTAGACCTGCATTGATTGTTTATGATGATTTATCAAAGCAAGCAGTGGCATATAGAGAGGTTTCATTATTGTTGAGAAGGCCTCCAGGGCGTGAGGCTTATCCAGGAGATGTGTTTTACCTCCACTCTAAGTTATTAGAAAGAGCTGCGAAAGTGGTGAACAATGATGATATCGCTAATGATATGAATGACCTTCCTGATTCATTGAAGAATGCAGGAATAGTAAAAGGTGGAGGATCTCTTACAGCACTTCCCATAATTGAGACACAAGCAGGTGATGTTTCTGCTTATATACCTACGAATGTGATTTCTATTACTGATGGTCAAATATTCTTGGAGTCAAATCTATTTAATGCAGGTGTAAGACCTGCCATTAACGTAGGGATATCAGTATCAAGAGTAGGTGGATCAGCGCAGATTAAGTCGATGAAAAAAGTAGCAGGTACATTGAAATTGGACCAAGCTCAATATAGATCATTAGAGGCTTTCGCTAAATTTGGATCTGACCTGGATGCTGCCACACAGGCTGTATTAGAAAAGGGAAAAAGAAATGTGGAGATGTTAAAGCAACCTCAGTATTCTCCTGTAAGTGTGGAGAAACAAGTTGCTATTATTTATTTAGGTACTAATGGTTTATTAAAAGATGTGCCAGTAGATAAGATCAAAGAATTTGAAGAAGATTTCTTCAATGCCTTAGATAGTAAACACCCTCAAGCTTTAGCTGATTTTAAAGGAGGTAAACTTACGGATAGTGCAGTAGAAGCCGTGAAGTCTATTGGTGCTGAACTATCTAAAAGATACGCATAGAAAACTCGAGTTCGAGTAAGGAATCAAATTTAGAAAATGAGGATTTACTGAGCTATAACTTATAATTTATTAAATGAGTCTGAACTTGATAAATGAGTTTGGACTTGCACTTGAAGTTTTATGAGTGGTCAATTAAAAGAAGTAAGAGAGAGGATATCCTCTGTAAACAATACACAACAGATTACTAAAGCCATGAAAATGGTGTCTGCGGCTAAGCTAAAAAAAGCTCAGGATGGTATCGTTCAGATGCGCCCTTATTCTGAGCGCTTAGATGCTATGCTGAAGAATATTCTTTCAAATCTAGATGGTAGTGCGGATACTTCATTAGGCCAAGAAAGAGAAGTGAAAAGGGCATTAGTTGTAGTGATTACTTCTAACAAAGGTCTTTGTGGAGCATTCAATACGAATATCATTAAGGCTGCAAAAGCTACGATAGATAAGAAGTATTCAGATGTATTGAATAGTGGAAACCTTTCAGTGCTTTGTATTGGAAAGAAAGGAAATGAATTTTTCAGAAAGGGATATGATAATATCAACTTGATCAGTGATCATATGAATCTCTTTTCAAATTTGGAATTTGATAATGTAGCTGAGATAGGCCAGTTTATAATATCTAATTTTGAGAATGGTGAGTTTGATGCTGTTGATATATGTTACGGTAGATTTAAGAATGCAGGAATGCAATTTGCAGAATCTGAAATATTTTTACCAGTTCCTAAAATTGAAAGTAAAGGAGTGTCAAGCAATAGCAGAAAGGACTACATTTTCGAGCCTGGAAAGAAAGAATTGTTGGATGAGTTAATTCCTACAATTTTGAAAACCACACTGCATAGATATGCACTAGATACACATGCATCAGAGCATGGGGCAAGAATGACAGCAATGGACAAGGCTACAGAAAATGCTCAAGAGATGTTGACTGATTTAAAGATCAGCTATAACAAAGCGAGACAAGAAGCAATAACCAAAGAATTATCAGAAATTGTTGGTGGTGCGGCAGCACTTCAAGGATAAAAGACATAAAGTGCTATGGGCGGGTTGACTCTTGCTTAAGGTGAAAATAGAATACAAAAACAAGGAGCTCGAAAATTTATTTTCGAGCTTTTTTATTTGTACTGATTCATCTGCTTCTTTTTTTATTTATTCTTGTTAAATCAATAACGTGTTTATGAAAGTAATAATTCCTGCTGCCGGAATTGGTAAAAGACTCAGGCCTCATACCTATACTATGCCCAAACCTTTGATTCCTGTTGCAGGCAAAACGATCATTGCTTTTATTATTGACAAATTTGTCGATGCAGGTTTAGATGATTTTGTATTTGTTCTTGGCTATATGAGCGAACAGATAGAGGAGTATGTTGATCAGCATTATCCAAATATCAAAAAGACTTATGTTAAACAGCCCAAAAGGTTAGGTCTTGGTCATGCCATTTGGACAGCTAGAGCGGCTTTTAAGGACGATGAAGAGATTATCGTGATGTTAGGAGACACCATTCTCGAATTGGATGTTGCTGCTTTTCTAAATTCCTCATCTTCTTGTTTAGGAATAAGAAAGGTGAATGATCCTAGGCTTTTTGGAGTAGTAGAATATGATGAGGGTGGAGTAGTCACTAGACTAGTAGAGAAACCCAAAATTCCTAAATCCAACCAGGCCATCGTAGGCCTGTATAAGATCAATGATATCCCTCTTCTTTTAGAATGCCTTGAATATAATATATCCAATAAAGTGAAAACTCATGGAGAATATCATCTCACAGATGGCTTAATGGGTATGATCACTAAAGGACATAAGATAACTACGTTTGAAGTAGTGAATTGGTACGACTGTGGTCAAAAAGAGATACTGTTAGAAACTAATAAGGTGTTACTTAAGAGATATGGTAATACAGAACAACATCAGATTAAAGACAGCATTATTATTCCTCCCGTAGCAATAGGAGAAGATTGTGAAATAAGACATTCGATTATAGGGCCTAATGTCACAATCGCGAATAATGCTGAAATTCATAATTCCATTTTGTCAGATTCTATAGTTGGCAACTATGCTAATATTAAAGATTTGATTTTAGATAAATCACTAATTGGAAATGATGTAGTGATTTCTGGAAAACGACAAACCTTAAATATTGGCGATAATAATCAACTCGAATTGGGCTAATCGTCCCTATACCTCGATTATACTTTGTTTGAATTCCTTCTGAAGGACAAGTCTAATGTTATTCAAAACAATATCACCCATAGATTCACATTCATAAAAAGTATCATTTTTATGATGATGGGCTAAATCTGCTTTAAGAGATTTTACCTTCTCTGGAAATGATAGATCATCTTTTATCATGACTCGAAGGAGTTCGTTAAGCCTAGTTCTAGTAGCCCTAGCTCTTCTTGCTATAAGTGACCGTTCTTCTAATTGATATTGTGCTACAGTATCGTGGTTCAGGTGTTGAAGTCCTACATCGATGATCGGGTTGTTCTCTTTGAAGTATTGTGGCAAATAAAAACTTTTCCAGCCCTCATAAGATTGTTGATCAAAATCTATGGCTCTGATACGGTACTGATTTCCTTCTATATCAGGAGTAATATCTACGATGAAATTGTAAGCCCTCATATCGCCCAATAATCTGACAAAACACCTTTCATTAAATTTTATAAACTCCTTAGCTATTCTAATTTGATCAAGTTTGCTGACATCTAAATGATTTTCAACAAATACATCTCCAGGCATTCCAGCTATATGCTCTTCTACCAAGGTCTGGTGACCTGTGAGATAATTGATACTACTTGGTGAAAGCAATTCTTCTAATTCTAAGCCATAAATTCTAGATGAGTCTGATTTCTTAATGTAGAAATGATCATAGTTGTCATTGAGAAGATTGATGATTCTTACTCTAAAAGGTTTGGTATTTCCAAATGTACAGTAGTCAATTCGATCAACAGTAAGATGATCCAAAGCATCTGTATCTCCATCCGTTAGCAATAGAGTATATATATAGCAAAGGGCATCATTGATTTCATTTGTTTCTGACTCGTTATAGTAGACCGTTTCCCAAAGGGTATCCTCTCCAGCGGAATTTAGCAATGGCACTCTTGCCATATATCTATTCATATCATCATAGAGTATTGGAAGCTTAATGGCTCTATTGTATTTTTTTAGATATTCAGAAAGTTGACTTGAAATTTTGAATCTGATTTTCTTTTTTGAGGGTTTGTTGCCTTTCATAAATTTCTTGAATCTTAAGTCAGGTAATTTAGTCCTTATTGGAGATCTGTGCCATGTTTTTATTTTGTGACGGGCATTGAATATTATAGAAATGGATTGTAAAAACAAAAAAGCCCTGTGGATTTCTCCACAAGGCTTTTTTGTTTTTATGAACGGTAGTATTACAAAGTGTAACTCAACCCAAGCCCATAAAAAGATTGAGTACTTGCAGATTCAAATTCGGCATTTCTAATTCCAAAGTTGATACCTAAGCCTAAACCTTTATAGAGCTCATAGCTAAAAGTATTCAACCATGTATATTCAAATAATGTAGGTTGGCCTTCGTCAGCTCCTCCATAAGGAATAAAGCTGGTCAGAGTAGAGGACCAATTAAGAGGTTTGCCTCCAACATCAACAGATCTTGTATAATCTGCTCTTAGTTTTGTGCCAATTGAGCCTCTAGAACTTACACCATCTACACCAGAGAATGCAACGTGGTAATTAAGAGGGTGAATGACAACAACAAGATTTGGTGCAGGAAGCCATGTCCCTCCGACTCCAATATCAAAGGTGCCAGGATTAAAGAAATTTTCTAATGAGGTATTTAATTCGCCTAAGGCAGATATTGCAAAATTATCGGATAGGTTTTTACCATATAAAGACGAAAGATTTACAATATCAACAGTGCTATTATCAAAAAGTCCATCATCATCCATACTTCCATCAGCTTTTGATAAGTCGACATCTTGCCAAGATTTAGCAATTATCCCTTTGTTGTTCCAAAAGAAATCATTGCCTTTTCTATTTGCAAAACCTGTCATATTCAAGTTTAAAGAAGAAGAAGAGGCATCAGGATTAGGATTAGCTACCCATCCAGTTGATTTGCTAAAATCAAACCCAATAGCTCCTGAAAACCCTCTATTCCAACCAGATAAAATTTCTATTTGAGAGGCGAGGTCAGATATTTCACCATTAAATGCATCAGCTTCGGCTTGTTGCTCTGCTCTTTGAGCTTCAAGTTCTGCCTTTTTGTTTTTTAATTCGTCAAGTGATTGGGCTCCTGCCATGTAAGCAATAATCACAATTAGAGTTGAGAGTAAGATTCGTCTCATGTTCTTGATTTTTGTTTTGTATGAATTTTATTTGTTTCGATTTATTTCAAGCTTTTGTCTCATGATTAGAGACAACGGAATAATAATTTCTTTTCCTTCTGATTCCATGACCAAAGAGTTTCTATCAATTTCTACAACCAATCCAGTGGCTCCATCAATGGTTATTATATCTCCTTCTTTGACTTTTCCTTGGGTATAAAAAGAGCCTAAAAAGTTAGCCACCATATCCTTGGATGCTAGTCCATATCCAATGGCAAAAGCTGCAACTAAACCAGCTATCACAATTGAAAGATTTTGCTCTAGAAATTCTGTGTTGATATCGGCTTGTGCTATAGCACTTATAACCACATTGATAAATAAAAAGTAAAATAAAAAAGAAGATATAAGATTGGCAGAAGGAATACCTAATGAATCCAAAGCAGCAAGGACTACATTTTTAATACCATCGGCAAGTAAGGTTCCAAATATTAAAATAACTAACCCAACCAGCAGCTTTGGAATCATATTGAAAGCATTCATCACCAGATCAGAAATAGCAGTCATATTGAGCACGTCAGTAGCCGCAATTATGAATATGAATAATAAGAAATAGTAAATAATCTTAGAGAAGACTTTGCTGATTTTTACTTCAGTATTCATCTTCTGAACTAATTCTATCTCATTGAGTTTATCACCAAGTTTATCTATACCAATCTTGGATAAAACCTTATCTACTAGATTCGCAACAATCTTAGAAATTATTATCCCAAGGACAATTATTCCAATTGCCAAAAGAAATGAGGGAACACTTTTTAACATTGAAGTAAGCATAGACGAAAGTCCTTCAGTGAGACTTCCATTAAGTAGGTTTTTCATTTGCGCTATTTTTTATCAGAATGATCAGCTCCTTTACCTAAAAGAACACTAATAAATTTTGTGAGAAACAATTCAAAAATATCTGCGATAAACATCAATCCTCCCATTGACCCCTTCACACGCATTTTAACATTGGCATCTTTTTCTGTTGTAAATTTTGACTCTAGTTCTTTTTGTAATTCTTTAAAAACGTTTTTACTCATTTTATTTCTTATTATAATTCTAGAGCATCATAATGATCGTTGTGAATCATCACAAACTTCTCTTTAGCTCTCTTAATTTTCATTTTCACGGCACTTTCAGATTTATCTATCATTTCGCTGATTTCTTTAATGGATAGGCTGTCCATATATTTCATCATTAAAATGCTCTTATCAGCAATAGGAATTTCTTCTAAAATTGTTTTTAGTCTATCTAATCTGACTTCTTTGAGACGACGATCTTCTATTTCATCGTCTTCTCTATCATAATAAGAAAAATCAGACACTGCCATACTAGGATCCTTCTTCCTTTTCCTAATCTTATCTATACAATAATTATAGGTGATGGAATAAACCCAAGTCGAGAATTTCGATTGAAAATTGAACTTGCTGAGGTTTAGCAGTAATTTCATCATTATCTCCTGAGTGCAGTCCTGAGCTAAAGCTTCTTCATTCATCAGAGATAATGATTTAGCAAAAATCTTGGGTGCATATCACTCATAGATTAAATCAAAATAAAAACTCCTTTGAGTCTCAATATACTTCTGCACAGCTTGTTCGTCTGTAATTGATTTTGGGTTACCTTTAACCAATAAAGCCAACAGAAAGCGCAATAAAAACATATGGTTCTTTAGTCGGATTATTTAAATCCATTAGTAAGACGTAAAAATTAAATAAAGTTACATTTTAAAGAAATAAGGTAAATGAGACTACTTAACATATTAATCTTCTTTTTAACTATAAGTCCTTTGGCATTGCTATCTCAAAATGAAGGGGACGCTATTTTTATTAAAGAAATCCATGACCATATTCTAAATGAAGGAAAATGCTACAGTTGGCTAGAGACATTATCGGAGGAAATTGGTGGACGGCTCACAGGAAGTGATAATGCAGCGAAAGCTGTTGAATATACTGGACAAGAGATGTCCAAAATTGCAGATCAGGTAACTTATCAAGAAATAATGGTGCCTCATTGGATAAGAGGAGCACAAGAAAAGACGCATATTGTTGGGAGTGATGGAAGTATTCTTAGAGAACTTAATGTAACAGCATTGGGAAATTCTATTGGATCAGGTTCTCAGGGAGTCACAGGTCAAGTGGCAGAAGTAAAGTCGCTGGATGAAGTTAGAAGCTTAGGGAAAGAAAAGCTTTCTGGAAAAATTGTATTTTTCAATCGACCAATGGACCCCACACTGGTCAACACCTTCCATGCCTATGGGGGAGCTGGAGACCAAAGAGTAAATGGTCCAGCAGTAGCTGCAGAACAAGGAGCCGTCGGGGCCATAGTAAGATCATTAACAACACTTACAGATAATTTGCCACATACAGGTACTTTACGATATAAAGAAGGTGTGCCTACAATCCCAGCAGTGGCTGTGAGCACAATGCATGCAGATGAACTGAGTAAAGAACTTTCAAATGGCCCTGTGATTCTTTACATCGAGACACATAGTGAAATACTTTCTGATAAACCTTCACACAATGTTGTGGCGGAGATAAAAGGAAGTGAGTTTCCTGATGAAATAATTCTTGTAGGAGGGCATTTAGATTCATGGGACCTAGCAGGAGGAGCACATGATGATGGTGCAGGTTGCGTGCATTCGATGGAGGTAATGAATGCTCTTAAAGCTTTAAATTATACACCAAAGCGTACCTTAAGAGTTGTTCTTTTTATGAATGAAGAAAATGGATTAGCTGGTGGAAGAGAATATGCTAGAATCTCGAAAGAAAAAGGAGAGTTTCATCTCGCAGCTATGGAGTCGGATGCAGGAGGTTTTACACCAAGAGGGTTCAGTTTTGATGCAGAGGATGAAATGTTCGCTGGATTATATAGACAAATCACTGCTTTGTCCCCTTTTTTAGAACCATATAACTTACATTTTTCTAAGGGTGGATCTGGAGCGGATATCGGACCATTGAAAAATCAAAAAGGGTTGCTAATAGGATTCAGGCCAGATTCTCAAAGATATTTTGATTTTCATCATTCTGCAGCTGATAATATTACAGCGGTTAATGAAAGAGAACTCAAGCTAGGAGCCGCAGCGATGACTAGTCTGATCTATCTCATCGACAAATACGGATTGGAGCATTGATATATTATGAAAGAAGAAGTAACAGTAAATGGTAAGGACTTCAGTGTTTATCTTACCAAAGAAGAAATCATTGGACGAGTTTGGGACTTAGGTCAGCAGATAACGAATGACTATCGGGGGAAAACTCCTATTATTTTGAGTGTGCTGAATGGAGCATTTATTTTCACAGCCGACTTGGTAAGACATATAGAATTACCACTCAATATTGAGTTTGTGAGATTATCTTCTTATGAAGGAACATCTTCTACAGGAAAGCTTACCGAAGTGTTAGGATTGAAGACAGATCTTGAAAATCAAGATGTCATAATTGTGGAAGACATTGTAGACACTGGATTTACATTATCAAATTTCGTGAAAACAGTAAAGTCAAAAAATCCAAATTCCGTGAAGATTGTATCGCTTCTAAGGAAGCCCGAAGCTATTTCCTTTCCGGTGGAGATAGACTATGTAGGATTTGATATACCTAATGATTTCGTTTTGGGATATGGATTGGATTATGATGAGGTGGGCAGAGAATTACCTCAGATTTATAAATTGGTGGAATAACTCTGTTTAAATAGAATATCTCACACTCAAAATGACATTTCTTCCAGCGGCACTTACTCCTGATCCGAAAGTTCTATAATGTAGGTCAGTTATATTTTCTAATCCAATTGTCGTGCTTACATTTTTACTAAAATTGTAAGATCCATAAATGTTGAACGTAGTCCATCCCAAACTACCAACAGGAGTAGCTAGATCTGGATTATCTACAGACCCTCCAAATTCATTTAGATCTTTTGCTCCATTGTAATTAACTACAGCTTGAATGCTAATATCATTAGGCTCGAAGCTCAGTCGGACATTTCCATAAATCGGTGGAATATGAGCAAACGGATAGTCTATTCCACCATCAGTCTTTTCTCTTCCTTTGGTAAAATTCCAACTTCCTTTTATGTTCCAATATTCAGTCAAATTATATGCTCCATTTAGTGCTAAGCCATAAATGTGAGCTTTTTGGGCATTTTGATTGCCTACAACAATAAGGGTTTCACCAAAATTATCATATGTACTAGAGCCATCCGGTGTTGAGAACGGACGACGAGTTATAGCATCCTTTAGTTCTGTAAAAAAAGTGGTAGCTGAAAAATTAAAACCTTGATTCTTAAAACCTATGCTTATTTCAGAACTTAATGACTTTTCTGGAGACAGATTTGTATTTGGAAAAGTGATCTCATTGGCATTCACCCTTATTTTAGACAGATCATCAATATTTGGTGCTCTGAAAGCAGATGATATTAGTCCTCTTATAAAGAATCCAGATGGATTATTATAGAGGCCGCTTACTGACCAGGTGAGGGCGTTATTCGTCCCCTCCACTCCATTGATAAATGATGTAGGCCAAATGACATCTCTACTGTTGATGTACTTGACGGCCCATTTATTACTTGAATATCTTACCCCAGCTTTTGCGCTAAACAGAGAGCTAGGATTAGACCAATCGATTTCAGAGAAGAGGCCATATGTACTATAGGTGTTATCACCATTTGCATACCTTGAAAGAGCACCATCATTTATTGCTCCATTACTAATATCTTCTGTAAAAGCCGTAGATGTAATTCCGTTGAATTGTGAATCAAACCCATATAAAATACTAAGATTTCTGCTTATGCTTTTCTTAAATTCTCCTGTAAAGGAAAAGACATTAACACCCTCTTTTTGATTGAGCCTATTTTTATTTTGAAAAATTCTTACAATTCTTTCTTCACTGATATTTTGGAAAGCTGCCAATAAGATATATTGATCATACCATTTTTTGACATTATAATTTTTCAGCTGTAGAGAAGCCAAATTTCTTTTTTGAGGGCCATAATTCCACTCAGCATATCTCAAGCTACCGTTTGTGATTTCTTGTAAGTTATCATAACGAGGAACATTCCCTGTATTAGAAAATTGAATATTGGCGCTTAGGAATATCTTTTCTTCTGGTTTGAAGATGACCTTTTGTAAAATATCATATTGATGATAGGCTGTGCCGATTTGGACCTTTGGGTTAGGGTTAATTATCTCAACATCAATATTATCTGAACTTTCAGAATATTTAGTTCTTAAACCAAACAGAGGAAACCGATCATCCCTATTGCCACCTGACCGAAGATCGTCATAATCTGTAATTGTAATGCTGGTCATTAAAGCTAGTTTTTCCCACCCCAAAGAGAAATCACCATGTACAGTTTTTTCTTGGTTGGCAGTTGAAAATCTGGTCAGAGCATTTGCTTTTATTTTAGTTGATTCTTTAGTGCCAAAGAGCGGAATTTTAGTAGTGTAAGAGACTACTCCACCTATCGCATCACTTCCATAGGCTAAGGAGTTTGGGCCAAAAAGAACTTTTACATTTTCAATAGATGATGCATCTACAGTAATGGCATTTTGGAGGTGACCATTTCTATATATTGCATTATTCATTCGGACTCCATCGACAACAAGAAGAACACGATTTGCTTCAAACCCTCTGATTATTGGACTTCCTCCACCCATTTGACTTTTTTGTACATAGACATTACCATTCTGAGTTAAAATGTCAGCGGAAGTTTGAGGATTACTTTTTTGTATTTCTTTGGTGGTGATCGTCTCGGTCAGATGAAATTTGTCCGAATCTTTGAATGAATGTTGACCTATCAATACAATCTCATCTATTTCTTCAGAGAAAGGGGATAATGGTACTTTCCAATTTAGGATCAGTAATTCAGATACTGACAATGATTTGAGAATATAACTTTCCTTAGAAAAATGGAAGACGGAATTTTGGGTAGTATCGATTAGAGCAATGCCATTTTGATCAGTTATCACTAGATTATCAAATCCTTCATGAAAGATCTCTACACCTGAAATGACTTCATCATAGGTGGAGTTGAAAACTTGAACGGATTGTGCAAATGAAACCTGAATAAATAGACTAAGAATACTAAACAGCAGGCAGTTTAATGGTAAAAGTGGTCCCCTCATTCGGCTTACTGTTTTTGACATATATCTTCCCTTTGTGGTATTCTTCTATGATTCTTTTAGCCAGAGATAAGCCTAATCCCCATCCTCTCTTCTTTGTTGAAAATCCAGGTTGGAATACGGTTTTATGTTTTCCAGCAGCTATGCCTTTACCTGAATCTGATAAATCGATGCAAATAAAATTATTTTCAGAGTAAACTGCAGCACTGATTTTGCCTTTTGCGTCCATTGCATCTAGTGCATTACGCATTAAGTTTTCCATTACCCAAGAAAATAGATGCTTATTAGCTTTTGCCTTAAGTACTTTCCCATCTTGTGGAAATTCGAAAACGACATTTTTAGATGCTCTTCGAGCCATGTAAGTTTTTATCAGATCTAATTCCTCATAAATATTTATATTTTCTAACTCTGGTTTTGATCCTATTTTAGAGAATCGATCAGCTATGAGTTCTAAGCGTTCTACATCATTACTTAGTTCATTAATAACGTCTAATTCTTGAGGCCGATCTTGGTTAGATTCTTTAAGAAATTCTATCCAAGCAAGGATAGCTGATATAGGTGTGCCAAGTTGATGAGCAGTTTCTTTAGCCATACCAGCCCAAACTCTATTTTGTTCTGCACGACGACTAGAAGTGACTGTATAGTAGCCTAGAAAAATGAAGAGGCCTATGAGTAATCCTTGGACAATGGGGAAGTATTGGATTCGAGCATAAAGGGGTGAATCAAAAAAGAATATTTTTTGGCCAAAGCTAGTTTCCGTTACCTCTTTGCCTTCTGATAAATAGGTTTGAATTTTTTTCTCTAGAAATGTTTTTAATGTATCTCTTTTATCTCCCCAATTGTTACCCTCAATTCTTCCATCCTCATATTCTACAATCACCGGAATAGAGAAATTTTGTTGAATATCAAGACTAAAAGTTAAGTCCTCTTCAGAAGAACTAGTTATCAACTTTTCAGTAGCATCTATATATAATTCTTGATTTTTCTTTTCACTTATTGCTAATTCTTCTGACAAATAGTTCGTATAGATAATAGTGACGACTAAGATGATCAATCCAATTAATGCCAAAAGTGTATTCCACAATGATCTACGTGAGTAGATGTCCATGAGCTCATTTATTCTTGCTCAATAGTAAACGCTTTAGTTTCAATAAGATTTTATCATAAAAATTGATTGATCTTTGTATCCATGATTTCTACAGAAACAAAGAAGGATATACGGCTAATCAATAAGCCTGAACTAGTCGAAATAATACTTGAATTGGGTGAACCAAAGTTCAGAGCAAATCAAATTTATGAATGGTTGTGGGTTAAAGGAGTAACCTCTTTTGATGAAATGACTAATCTATCCAAAAGTCTGAGGCAATCTCTCAAAGCGTTTTATGAAATCAGAACTTTGAGAACGGATGTAACTCAAAAAAGTAATGATGGCACTATAAAATCAAGATATACACTTCATGACGGGCACAAAATAGAGGCAGTACTTATACCAGTACCTTCTGATAATAGATATACCGTATGTGTGTCTACTCAAGTAGGTTGTAGTCTCACATGCAAATTTTGTGCAACGGGACAAATGAAAAGAGAAAGAAATTTGGATCCAGGTGAAATATATGATCAAGTGAAAATGGTGAACGTACAGTGTGAAGCCCATTTCGATCGCCCTTTGACTAATATCGTTTACATGGGTATGGGAGAACCTCTTCTCAATTATAAAAACATGATGCGAAGTGTAGAGTTAATCTCTAGTCCTGAAGGAATGGGTCTTTCTCCTAAAAGAATAACTGTAAGCACTGCAGGCATAGCTAAAATGATCAAGAAATTAGCTGAGGATAAAGTTAAATTCAATTTAGCCTTGTCGCTTCATGCTGCCACTGATGAGAAGAGAAATGAAATAATGCCTATTAATGAGCAAAATAACCTCGCAGTATTGATGAACTCACTCAAGGAGTTTTACAATGCTACAGGTACCAAGATCAGCTACGAATACATCACTTTTAAAGGGTTTAATGATAGTACAGAGGATGCTGATGCCCTTGCAGCTTTGTGCAAACATTT
This sequence comes from Saprospiraceae bacterium UBA7328, assembly GCA_002471345.1. Classification (GTDB taxonomy): domain Bacteria; phylum Bacteroidota; class Bacteroidia; order Chitinophagales; family Saprospiraceae; genus UBA7328. Next base: position 7,964 of record DKPS01000111.1, on the reverse strand, counting down.
TCCAGCATTAGTTAATATTATCGAGTACAATCCTATTGATGGGGTTTCTTTCGAAAAGTCGGATAGCTTGGATATTGATACTTTCGCCAAAAGACTCAGAAGTCATGGTATTATGGTGACCATAAGAAGAAGTAGAGGAAAGGATATCGATGCAGCTTGTGGTCAATTGGCCAATAAGAATTGATTATTTCATGCTCAGTTTACCAATAATGTTATAATTATTAACTAGACCTATTTGCCTCCTTTTATTATGTCTTTAACAGAAGACTTCATTTCTTCACTAAGGTCACCAAATAATGAAAACCCCTTGGCTCCACCATCATAGGCAGAGCTTATAGCCTCATTAATATTTTCAGATGTAAGATGCGGAAGAAAAAGACCACTATAAATTGGTTTGGAGTGATTCAGCCTTTGAAGTGCCTTTTGAGTTTCATTTCCTATCCAGTCGATTTCTTCATTATAAAATCCCTGATAAAGCATAGGTAAAAAGGCATCTAGATTGAATCTATGCCATTGCTGCCTTACGCTTTCCCAATTGGGGAAAACCGCTGCGGTAATCCATTTATTAGTTGATTTGGCTTCTGGTACGAGATGATCATTTACCAGATCTACTACAGCATCATATCTGAATTGATACCAGTCTTTATCATTAGCAGGGTCCTCAATATCCATAGGATCAACATCATATTTTGCTAGATAAGCATTTCTACATGTACTACAATAGCAATAATCATATTCAGGATATTCCTGGTCCTGAATGATATCATATTTAGGTTGGAGCCCTTCTGCAAGTATTACATCGGGCATTCTCACATAGTCCAAATGGATGCCATCTAGATTGGGTATAGATGCTAATGCCTTTACTCTTTCTTTTACAAATGCTCTTACTTCAGGTTTCCTAGGGCAAAGGAATTTGTAGTAGTCTACATAGGCAGGATGAGTAGCGGCAGAGTCTCCATTTCTATTTACAACATACCACTCAGGATTATTTTTTAAGATTCGAGGATTATTACATATCATCGTCCACATCCAGGCATGTACCTCAAGACCAGCAGCGTGAGCTATTGGTATTATTCGTTCTAGCCAGGGTTCTTCAATTTCATGATTAGGAATATTAAAAAGAGATTTGTTACTGGCATAGACTTGAGGCAAAATAGCCTCTATTCCTATCGATCTCCACTCTTCAAATTCTAATTTCCATTCATCGTCAGTTTTATCTAGAGAAGGTCTTATCCAAATCCAATATTTTGGAAGACCTTCAGCATCTATATGATTAGATAGATTAGAATAATTAAGAACAGGTTTCAAGGATAAGCCCGTGCATATGGACCCAATTGTGGATATAAACTGTTTGCGTTTCAAAATTGTTATTCTATTGAAATTTGTTTCTCAATAAGGCCTAACTCATTGATAATGAAATAGTTATTGTCAGAAAATTTTGCTTTTATATTAAAGCCAAATTCATTAATGGACAATTCTGGAATAAATTTGTAATTATCGATCTCCACTTTTGGAAGAGTAAATTGTTCCAAAGTACATGGCTGTTCCCCATCTTTCCAGCATTCCTTGACTTGATAGTAAAGTTGCCAAATAGCCCATCTTATCTTATCTTCATTTTTGACAGTGAAAACGGCATTTGAATGGTTTTCAAATTGTACATATCCCCAAGTTTCTGGTTTGTGCATATTAACATATCCAGTAGGTGACCATACCCAATTGTTTTCTCTTAGTTTCTTTCCATCTTCATCTTTTCTCTTGATATATTCTTGCTCAACGATATCCATATACCAGTCCACTCTTGAGAAGTTAATCCGCCATTGTTCGCCTACTGTGGGTATGTGATTTCCCTTCTTAAAGTCTTTAAATTCTTCCCAAGGAATGGCCACTTCGATGCTCCACTGAAAATCTACATCTGAGGTTTCATTTAAGGTGCCCTCTATGTATACGGCAGATTTGATGCCTTTCATATCCCAGTTCATAATATAGTTTCTTCTATGGTCCATATTATAAGGATAGAGCATATAAAGGTCCCAAATAGCATTATAAGCATTCATCTCAAATTCGAAATAATTATGTCCATCTGCATCCGGATCGATAAAGATCTCAAAGTCATCATCTTGAAACATAATATCATCTCGCTGCGTGAGTGTGGCCCAAATGTGTGGCTCTTCTAATACAGCTGCGACATAAAAGTATCTATCATCCCATGTCATTTTAGCCCTAGTCCTGAGATATGGATTTGGTTTTAGATTCCCTTCTATATCTGTAAAATCTTTAGTCCATGGTATGTTATTCCATTCAGATTTTGATAATAGACCGTCTATTTTTATAGGAGTTTCTGTCTTATAACATATATACTTTGATGGTGAAAACTCTATAGGATGTTCATACGTAAATTTGGAAGATTTTGAGTTTTGATCTTGAACGGATGGATTATTTTGACAAAGAGCAAGAAAAGAGAGAAAATAGAAACAAATGAAATTTGGAATTTTGAGATACAACATCTTGTAAAGTAATAATAACTTCTGAGGTGTCGAAAAATGGATTCGTCTGAAATTGAAGTCCAAAAATGAATTATTTGAGCATTTTGAAATCCGGTAAATAAATGTTTTAACCATGTGCAACCTCGGGCCATATGAAAATAACAGGTGCTATATGCAGGCTGTATTTTGAATAGGGCACCAGAGTTGATACTGGTAAAATGCTCGATTATTTACATAAGCTCTAAATCTTACTGTCTATTCCATTTCTACTTCCTCTTCGACCATATCAGGTGTAGCCACTTCTGCTGGTTGTTTTGTGTCAGTATACTGCTGAAAACTAGTGATTTCACCCTCTTCGACCTTCCATAGATGTGCAAATTGAGCATCTAAAAGCTTACCTGTAGCCTTATATTCCCCAGTATATCTTCCTGTGGCTAATACATGATTAGCTCCAACAGGCATTATAGTAGGAGTGCCTGTTGAAAAGCCGTTCCATTCTCCCCCTACTCGTCCAAATACTCCTTGGACAATTGCATCAGCGCCTATGTCAGGATTATTATCAGCATAAATGTAGTTTTCTGCCTCATTCCATTCTATGGTGGAAGAAAAATTTGAAATGACTCCTTCTATATTGCCAGAGGCAAATTCTGCATAAACAGACTGAATGACCTCAACGTTTTTTACGCCTAATTTACAGGTGCATTCTGAGCAAGAAGAATATAAAAAGAGAGAAATGAATAAAGCTAAATATGTCCTCATTGTTGATTAAATCTTAGAATGATTAAATGGTATTAATTTTTAAAGATAAATATTTAATGGGGTTCACGAGCATAGCAATCAATACTCTTATCGCCATCAAAGCTCGTCAATAATGTACAGGAGATACATTCGTTTCTTCCAACATCTATCGGATCATCTTTTTTACCCTATGAGAGTGACCCTTCCTTATAAATTTCACTATACTACTTGACAAGGCGCTTTCGCTTACTTTTAGCTATTTCATTTAAATTACACTCAAAGGTTAATTTATGAAAGCTAGCTATTCAAGAAACAAATTAATCATTGCACAGAAGATAACAATTTACGCTAATGCGATATGAAGAAATGTATTTACCTGTTGCCGTGGAATATTTGCGCGAACTTTATGCGCTCAATTCTTCTGAGATAGACATATTACAGGCAAAGTACTACGGGATTTCAAAAGTAATCAACAAAAGACCTCAAGTTCGCAATGCTATATGCATTAGCTATTTTATTGCTTATCGTTTTAATTCTTTTCCACAACAGCACCCAATTAATCTTGACAAATTTAAGTCCAGTTATCATGAATGTCTTTTGCGTAATCTGGAATGGTTTCGAGATCACGGTGACCATAAAAATTGGAAAATTCGTGCTTATCTATGCCCCTGGGCAATTACCCAAACAAACATACTTGAGCGGTTACTTGAATTTGATTTTGTGGAAATTGTAATTATGAAAAATGAAACCGTCGGCCATAGCCCAGGAGCACTTTGGCGTCTGCTTGCTATGAGTGATACTTTATTGGATAATGTGTTAATCGCAGATATAGATGAATACTGGGACTCAGAGAAGATTTTGGAATATTTTCCAAAAATTGCTAAATATGACAAAGCTCTGAGTCGGTTACATCACCTGCCACGTGATAGGTTTTGGTTGAGAATAGACGGCTCAGCTTATAACGCTGTTAGCGACGGAAGCGCTAAAAATTACCCGACTATTTTAGCTAGCAGAATCTATGTGCAACCACGTCGTCTAGATATTCCTGATATGGATATACTCATGAGTAGTTATGCGTGGTTGCGACAAAAACGATCGACAACTGATAAGCCTTGGTCTCAAATATCTGACGATGAAGTCTCTACGCCATACAACAAAGGGTTTCGACATGATATATATGGTGCTGGAAACCATTGGCTCTGGTATGGCTTTGACGAACGTTTTCTCAAGCACGTTATTTTCCCTTGGGTGGTCGAAAAAGGAGAATTATGTACCTATATAAATCCTCAAAACCATACTTCAGATTTACAGATGTATCTAGATAGATATGCGCTGAACGATTTAATTGCAGATTTGGAATATGTTCATAGAAGACCAACAAATGTGACAATCAATAACTTTAAAAAGGTAGAATGGGAATTCTGACTTGTGAAATTATTAAAATAGACTAGTGCAATAATATTAGTATTAAGCCTTGAGTTCAGCCTCTATCAACTCCAAAAGATAATCACATTTTTCGATGGTTTGTTGAAGAATTCTTAATCCTCGCATTTTTGCGTTTTTCCCAAGAATATAACTGAGCTTAGAAAAGATAAGTCTTCTTGGTCGGGTATGTCCCCTAAGCCGATAACGATCTATTTGATGAGAAATTACGCCCTCCTGCATTAATCTGATAGTAATATCCTTAAAGTATTCAGATCATTCATTACTAAATCTTCCTAACCAAATCAAATCAGTCTTGTATAGATCTATGATAGTTAATTTGAGCTAGGTTGACCTTAGAATCTGTATACCTGTGGTTTCAAGAGTTTTGTAACCAGACATGTTCATTCTTAGATCCATACTCATTCCTGCAAACAATGAAAAGGGAAAAAGCTCATTTTCTCTACAATAAAGATTCTGATTTCTACTTAGTGCCGCTAAAATGGAATCTATAGAGCCTATATATTCTTACACTGCTTTGTGACTTGTCTCTAATTCTACTCGATTCATGACTGTTGAAAATTTTTATGCACACAAAATACCCTTCTCTTGGAGCCTCTCCCTTCTGACCTCATTCCAAGTATTAATAAGCAAGGCAATCAATATCCAAATCACATTTAAAGCTATTTCTCTAATGGAATAAAATATGTGCTTCCAAGCATCACCAGATTCAATCAATGACTTTCTTATTTTTGATAGGAATGTGTGGATATTCTAGAGATGAAGAATTGAGCAGAAGTTAGATTGAGGCTACTGGCACGTTACATCATAGATTCGTCCGGAGAGGTTCTATATTTGTCAATATTAATTGATGAGGGATTAACAGAAAGAACATCCTTTCTTCCAGTAATGCTTACCAACGATTATGACCTAATCATTGAAATACTCAATCTCATATTTGCGAGCTTTTTATTGATTCTTTAGTTTAAGAAGATGATCAATAGATATTTTATCAGCACCTGTAAATAGGAGAGTTATGCTACCAAATAACATTGCAAGTGCAGGAGTCATCCCTTCAATCGAATCTCCTGCTTTGATATGTACTAATATTAATGCGATTGAGAAATTGAAGATTAGGACAATTGTGGCATATCTTATTTTATACCCAACAAGCAAAAGTAGAGCACAGATAAATTGTGCGTATACTGAAATCACAGCACTTGCTACTGGAATAGGAAAGCCACTACTATGTAAGAAACTAGAGAATTCAATCATTTGATCCCAACTTACTATGTTATCGATCACCCCATATATTAAGCGAAGACCAATAAAGAATCTGAGTATAAAAATCCCGTAGTGCCGTTTGGTCTCTAAATAGGTTTCAATACGTTTATTCATCATTTGAGGCAATTGTTTAATTAATTTCAATCTCGACTATATTCCTTTGTCAATTGTGTTGTAGAAAATGACGAATGTCTAGACTCTATAAATATATCCAAGTTTTATTTTCCGATTGTTGTCTTGAAGGCTATCTGGATTCCGAAATAGCACTAGAGCAATCTCTACAATAAAATAGAATAGGTGTGTTGAGGTGGCACAACCTTAGAAAAAGCCCTTTCATATTCTGTGGCAAAATGTAGGCTTGATCTAAAGATATGAAACAAGAATGATGTCAAAATAAATGATCCGAAAATTTTACCAAACAACCAAAGATATAGGCAGATATCAAAATCCAATATTTATAAGAGAGATGGCACTATGATTAAGAAGGATTACTATGAAGTGATTTTACGACTATGACGTTTGACGAGAATCTATGTGTTATTTATAGGCGATGAGATATGTTTTTAGACCACTTCTATTCAGAGGTTTCTACTTCCAGCAATTGAATAATTTTATTCATATGATCCTCTAAATCTTTAATTCTGCTTAGTTCAATATTTATCCAATAGAAATTTCTTAGCAGAACATTTTGAAATACCATTTCATCATATGCCTTAAGATACAGTTCGGTTTCATTATCGATATCTGAAAGTGAATATTCATAACCAAATCTTACGTTGTTATCTTCAGGATAAAAGTCCTTTTCAAAAGGCATTAATTCATTTAATACAAAATTACTGTGCATTTCTTCAAATTGACGATAGTCATTGACACTATCATCCCAAGTTGAAAGCATATATTTCAGAGAATCATTTTGTAGGTTATCAATTTTTCCAGTGGCAAGCAAGGAGTTCAAGATGCTATTTGAAATGCCATATTTTATAAAACTAGCCATAGGCCTTCGGATAGCTCTCTCTTCGTCAGGTAAAAGTTTGTTTGAAATAATTTTGAAAAACTCATCCCATTCATTTTGAATATTTGTCTTCCACTCTATGTGCTTTTGAAGATCTAGATGATTTTTTTGGAATTCTTCCTTTAGTTTGATCAATGACTTTTTTTCATAATCTCTTGATTTACGATTTTCGTTCAAGTTGTTAACCTGAAGTGCAATCAATATTCCTATCACTACAAGTGCAATCTCACCAACAGCATAAAGCAAGTACTTTCTAGTAGCACCAGAATTTATCAATGATTTTCTAATTTTTCGTAGGAATGTGAGCATCGTCTAAAGATATGGAATCACAAAGAACTAATATTAGAATGGATTGGTAGTTACATAAAACGTTCCTTTCTTAAGACAGTTACTGAGGGAGAAATAAGAAACAAGGGATATGCTTAACGTTTAGAATATGGCATTTAGGACGAAGAACGAAGATAAACTATAAAGTTCGCACTTAGCCAAATATTCAATTTTGTTTTTAGTTTTCATTTTTTAAAAGCCAAATCAACGATTTGGTGATGATTGTAAATAGCACTGAACTTTCCTAAACCACCGAACGCCCTATTTGCTATCTACCGTGTTAGCTTCTGTTTTTACAAATTATCATTCAAATAGATTAATTTCATTTCTGCCATTTTTTATTTAATTATATCCATAGCCAACCAAAAAATGTATGTATTTAAGACCAAATAAAAAAAAGCTGGTAAAGAAATCCAAATGCTATCTTTTAACTTTATTCTTACAATGAGACCAGCTAGCATTAGTAATGCAAGACCTAGAGATGAAATCATAAGAAAAAAATAAAATTTAAGACCAACTAACAAGCCTAGACCTCCAAGAATTTCTAACAAAACGGTTGTTAATCCTATTTTTTCTAAACCAAACCGCTTAAACTCGTTTTTCATATGAGGTGTCCTAAAATATGAAAAAGCGTATGCAAAAAAGGAGAAACTTGATATTAATGTAGCTATTGTAATCACAGACATCCTTATTTATTA
>DKPS01000210.1 GCA_002471345.1 Saprospiraceae bacterium UBA7328 | reverse complement strand
GCAAACCAGACATTTTGTACTTAGCTGTGTTATTGGTATCACAGCATTTTCTAGTTCATGGGCTTCTAGTTCTGTATTGACTCTTACCGATTCTCTATCGTCAATTAATGTAACGAGTAAAATCTACGATTTAGAAGATACCAATGGCCTAATAAGCGCTGAAGATATTGTCTCTGGTAAATACAACAATCAGTTCATAAAATACAATAAAGAAAGAATAGATCACGGGAATGTAAATGGAACATTTTGGCATAGACTTCGTATCAAAAATGATGCTTCACCTGATCACAAATGGATGCTTATTGCGGATAATCATCATTTGGATTCTATTTCACTCATAGTAGGAGATAACAATGGCAGTTATAGTAAAGAGAAGTCTGGGCGGTTAATCCCATATAACCATAGAAAATTCAAGTTCAACACTTTTGCATTCGAGATACCGATAGAATCAGGAATAGAACAAGACATATATTTAAAAGTCAACAGTTACCTATTTGTTTATCCTATCAAGATTCTGAGATATGATGAATATACTAAAACACAATCCAATAGGAGTCTGATACAAGGCTCTTTAATAGGGTTTCTTTTGATGATTGGTTTTTACAATTTATTTCTCTATTTCACCGTCCGTGACAAGAATTATCTTTTTTATGTTTTTTATGTTTTCACCCAGGTTATAAAGATCTGTGAAATGAAAGGATATATGGATTTCTTCTGGCAAGGTCCTATGTCCTTTATGAGGGAGCAATCACCTGGATTAACAGTATTAAACTCTGTTGCAATGGTGCTTTTTTCTATTCATTTTCTTGATTTTAAGAAAAACCTACCTTGGGCACTAAAAGTACTTGTACTTATATTCATTCCGCTCGGGTTGGCTTCATTAGGATTTAATATTGTTGATGACAAGCTTTATTCTAGTATGATCAATCAAGTAGGTGCGATGTCATTGCTCCTATTCATGTATACCTGTGCTGTTCTAATATATCGATCTGGATTTCGTCCTGCACGATTTTATATCATAGCAGTAACCGCATTTTTTATATCAGTTTTCTTATATCCTTTGACACTTTTAGGTCTTCTTCCATTTAGTACTTCCTTCCTTGACAATAGTTATGAACTGGGAGCAGGAGTAGAAATGCTTTTATTCTCATTTGCACTTGCTGACAAAATAAATGTTTATAAAAAAGAAAAACAAAACGCAGAACAAAAGCTCTTAAAATCTCTTCGAGAAAATGAAAAACTAATAAAGAATCAAAATAAATTACTTGAACTCAAGGTGGAAGAGCGAACTAGAGATTTAATAGCGGAAAAGAAAAAGTCAGATGATTTGCTCTTGAATATATTGCCTGGAGAGGTAGCTCGAGAGCTTAAGAGTGATGGCCAAACAAAAGCAAGATATTATGAAAACACAAGTGTCTTGTTTACAGACTTTGTGAATTTTACAGGCATCAGTGCTAGCCTATCACCTATTGAATTAGTAGTGGAGCTCAATAAGTGTTTCACGGCTTATGACCACATAGTCAGTAAAAACCATCTTGAAAGATAAAGACAATAGGTGATGCCTATTTGGCGGTATGTGGTCTTCCAAAAGCCAATGAGGATCATGCTTTTCACACAGTAAACGCAGCTATCGCCATTCGCGATTTCATGGATGAATACAAGATGAATGGTGGTCTCTTTGAGTTAAGGCTCGGAGTGCATTCTGGGCCGTTGGTTGCTGGCGTAGTTGGTGTCAATAAATTTGCTTTTGACATTTGGGGAGACACGGTTAATACAGCCTCGCGTATGGAACATACAAGTAAGAAAGGAAAGATAAATATTTCAAAAGCGACCTATGAGCTTATAAAAGATAGAGTAAAATGCACCTCTCGCGGAGAGATTCCTATCAAGAATAGAGGAAAAATAGAAATGTTTTTTGTAGAAGAACTTATCGATTTTGAGGTCGATTAAGCAATAAGAAAATATCCTTAAGAAACTAAAATATCAGACAATGTATATTGGTCATTTCGCGGTTGGACTTGCAGTAAAAGAAGCGAACCCTTCTCTTCCTGCATGGCCTATTATTTTAGGTGTATGCATACTAGATCTTGTCGATGGAATTTTTCTAATAATGAATCTTGATCATGTCATTCCAAATTTATCAGCAGGACCATATCTTTTTTTTGATCTTGTATTTATTGATTGGGACCATTCACTATTAATGGCTATTTTTTGGTCTGTCCTTTGGGGAGGGGTGTTTGCCTTTTGGAGTAAGAAACTAGCACTGGTTGCCGGATTGTCTGTGTTTTCTCATTTTTTAATTGATTTACCTGTACACAATCATGATATGGCATTATATCCTTTTGCAGAATACCATTTAGGATTTAGCCTATGGAAGAGTTGGGGGACATGGGCATGGATTGCTGAAGGAATATTTTCGTTGATACTGATTTGGTTTTCATGGATCAGATCAGTGGGTAGAGGAAAAAGTTTTTTCGGGCCATTCTTCTTGATGCTGGCTATGTTCATAGTTGTTTCACCATGGTTTTCACCAATGAAGTGGGCAGCAAACATGTCAAGTCCTAATGATCAAATAGTATTAGGAATCATTTTCATTTGTGGGTTTCTAATTCCTGCCTGGTTATTTGTTCGTCATTATAGTAAAAGCTAGGCTTTACAAGCCTAGGAACTTTTCTGTAACTCCAAGAGGCTTTACATTGCGTTGTATCATGAAAGCAACTACATTTATAGAAGCTCCTATGATGAAACATTCACCTATAGGTGTTAACTCAACAAATCCTAATTGTCTTACCAGAAGATTATCCTTCATCTACTTTTGAATTCCCTTTTTTGTATGGAACCATTGTAGTCTTGGACTTGCAAAATTACAATGAATATTGAATCTTTCGAATGCATTCAAGATTTTACCTGGCATAAACCCCAAAAAAGATCAGAATTCATAAAGGTCTACAATTATTTAATACCTCATGCACATGTGGATTTTTACACAAAATAGACCAAGTCCTTTATACGCAGAGTAGAAAATTCACTCATTAAAAACAAACAGAGATTTTCCTACTTAAAAACCATTGTAATGAGATTAATTTTAATGATTACACGTTCAATGGGAAAAGTGATCTCAAAGAATCAGTCAAATTCTTGACCCGCTTTATGAACAAAGTATCGACTAAATATTCTATCATGAACTTTTGATCAGCCATATAGGTAAACTTATATTTACGAAATGGACTTTCAGTTAATTCGCCAAGATTCATTAAAACGATTGTCCGACTTCACGAAGAATATTCTTAGAATATAAAACCATTTAGAATTTTTTGTAGCTTCCGGGCAATGGTTAAACGTAGAGTAAAAAAAAAGTGCCCAAATTAATATATAAGGACACTTCAGATAACGTTTATTTTGATCTTTGCATGTTACTTGGCCGGAGGTAAAATCACCTTATCTATTACATGTACTACTCCATTCTTGGCACTAATGTCTGCAGCTGAAACATTTGCGTCGTTTACCGTCACACCTTTATCTGAGACTCCAATGGTTACTGTGTTCCCATTCACCGTCGTCGCCTTCATACCATTACTTAAGTCTCCTGACATCACTTTTCCAGCTACAACGTGATAGGTTAAGATTGAAACCAATTGATCCTTGTTCTCAGGCTTTAAAAGTGACGCTAATGTTCCTTCTGGTAAAGATGCAAAAGCTTCATTTGTAGGAGCAAATACAGTAAACGGACCATCTCCTTGCAAAACCCCTACAAGATCTCCAGCTTGTACCGCTGCTACTAATGTAGATAGAAACTCTGTCTCTACTGCAAGAGATACAATATCCTTGTCCTCTGTCACAGGTTCAGTCACTACCAATTCTGTGGACATATTGAAAGAAAAAACTAAAGAGAAAATTAATGCTGTTAAAGAACTCATGATTAAATTTTAAAAAAGTTAATTATTATAATATCTGTTTTGGCTCTTAAATCTGTGGTTGAGTATTCAAGACCTGTTACTATCTATACATTAAAGTATTCGTAATAAATCATATCCCCTACTCTTACTTTCAGTGTGTATTCACCTTGCGGAGATAGAGAAAGATTAAATCTTTGAGAAATTGTATTCTCTCCTATATATTCCTTACTGTACAACTCTTCACCTTGATCATTATATAATTCTATAAAAACGTCTTTTCCTAGAGACAAAAGATGAAAATCACTTATATTTTTAGTGACAGAAGTTACAATGGGCTTGAAAGTTATGTTTGGGCTTTCTTGTATAGAGATTTTAGATCTATCTTTCTTTACTTTGTATTCGATTGTTTGATTTTCATCATTTAGAATGAAGGTATAACTTCCAGATTTTAAGTTCTCTAAATTATACCATTTTAAACCAGCTCTTTGGACTTTAAAATTGTCGGTGTAGACATACACTCCGTTTTGATCAATAATCTTGCACGACACTATACTCCCATCGAGGGAAGAGAGATCAACGACTAATCTTTCGTTGTTAGTTTTTGAATCTAATCCTATGAAAAGGTATCGATCGCTTGCATTAGCGTTTGATATAAAAGCTAAACCAAGCGCTAGAACTAAAAGGAAACTTGTTAAATTTTTCATGTTTTATGTTTGTTATGATAAGTAAATGCACAAGCTTCTGTTTTGTTTAACTATTTTGTACTTTAATTAAACAAAATGATATTTACTAAAATAATAGTTCGCCATTTTGCAGAATCTTTATGACATTTTAATTACTCATAGAAGTTCTACGACTATTAAATTATCTTCACTCTGCACTCTCAAAAAATGATACATCTGAAAATATTTCTATCTACAAATAATACTTTGATTTTTGCTTTATTCATTTATTCGACCTCCATACTGAGTCAATCAAGACCAAGCATTGAATGTGGTTCTGGAGAAGGTGAAATTGTTTTAGACGGAAGACTCGATGAAAGAGATTGGACAAGTATTTCAGGAACAGATCAATTAAGGACTACTGTCCCTGTCGAAAACGGGGAGCCCGCAGGGAGAACAGTGGTTAAGGTATTAGCTAAATCAACCCACTTGATATTTGGTATTAATTGTTTTGAT
>DKPS01000103.1 GCA_002471345.1 Saprospiraceae bacterium UBA7328 | reverse complement strand
AAAATAGTCAATGATGATCGAGTGCTGATTGAGACACTTAACAAAGGAAGAGATCCATCTCCCATTTCTCCTATAGACAACTTGGCATATGAAACTTTAGAGCGATCTATAAAGGAAATATTTCCTGATATCCTTACTTCTCCAAACCTTGTTGTTGGAGGCACTGATTCTAGACATTTTACAAATGTCAGTGATAATATATATCGTTTTGTACCATTTGAAATCAGTCCAGAAAATTCCACTTGCTTTCATGGTATAGATGAAAGAGTGACTGTATCAGAATTTAAGGATGCAATAAGATTCTATAGAAGAATAATCATTAATTCTTCTGAAGTCGATATGTAAATAAATTTAAGAATTTCTGATTACTTATAGCAATTCGAGAAATAAGATTATTTCATTCCTAAACCATGCCAAAGATCCGGCCTTATCTGAAAACCTTTAGTTTCAATAAACTATCTCCTTATCTTTAGTAAATGCTCACATTGAGTCAGAAAATAAGAAAATCAGAAAATTCTAAACTGTACCTTATTTATACAATTGGAGGAATCGCTATGGCAGTAACACTGCAATTTTATAGTTTAACCAAAATAATAATCTTAGAAAGTGGGAAGTGTAACAAATCTTGAAGTCAGTGGGGACAATGATCCAGAAATTTATCAGGTCAAGTATTTTAATCATTACTTGTATTGTGATGATTGTGGTTCATTTGGAATCAAAAAATTAATAGAACCTTCGAATTTCAAATTTCTGGAAAAGATTGAAAAATGGACATTCTACGTTATTGGAGCCTATATTCTAATATGTATATTTTGGATGTTAATAGATTTTAGCTTTGACTGGTTTCTGATCTTTTCCATTGTTTTTGGAGTTTTGGGTGCTTTGTTGTTTAGCTGGTGGGTAAATTCAAAAATCACAAATAATGGTGTGGTTTGCATGTCTTGTGAAAAACATTATTCCACTGACTCAATATTCTTTAAATCATATGAAGAAAATCCTAAAAACTTCACAATGTCTGATGTTCCTAAACCATTGTACAAAACATATCAAATAAGAGGGGAAACCATCTACACCTAGAATTTATCTATTCAGTGCAACTTTTAACATAAATAGACAGGCATTCATATTCATGATCCATCTTTTACTTTATGAATAGAATTTTTGAATATTGAGCTTACTAAAGAGGAAAAGTCTAGTATCTCTTCCAAGTTAAAATTTAGATAATACTTCAAAGGAAAATACATATCTCACAATGGCGATGTATCTAGATGGAATACTTATATAATATCGGGAAAAGTACGAACCTTTTTTTAAGACAATGATGGTGGTAAACATATTATCGCATTTGGTAAAGAACATTGGTGGGTAGCTGACTTAGGCTGTCTTATCAGTCAAAAACCTGTAGACTTTGACGTGCAATGCCTAGAAAACACAGAAGTAATTCAAATACTTCAGGAAGACCTTGAAAAGCTATACCGAGTTGTGCCTAAATTGGAAAGCTTTTTTTAGACTAATCGTCCAAAATGATTATGTATTTACTCAAAAAAAATTAGTAAGAAATTAATCACTTTCTGCTCAAGAAAGATATTTATTAATGCAGGAAGAATATCTTGAGTTTATCCAGCGCTTTCCTCAGTATATGATTGCATCATATCTCGGAATCACTAAAGAATTTTTAAGTTATATTAAATGTCAAATTTTTAATCTGAAGGAAACTGAATTGTTGTTTATAAATTTCGATAGCTTAAAAGTGCCACTGCTCCTAAAATGACAGAAGTGGCAGCTATAACTATGGCCATAGTGTTGTGAATAAAAACCTGAATAAGCGCAAAGGTGCCAAGTATCCAAAGGAAATATTGGCCTGCTACATTATAAATTATTCTTTTATTCAGCCGGCCTGCATACCATGCCATTGTCAAAGCCCAAATAATGAGACCGACATTTGCTGGCAACTTGGCAATGGCAATTCCCAATTCCGCCGTATTTTCAGGTGCCCAGTAATCACCTCCTATCACTCTCATTAGCCACATATTCAATCGATGCAGTCCAGGGTCCATTGTCCAAAACAAGGTCATCAAAGCATGGTCCTTATGCGCTGCAAAGTTCTTTTGTCGAGCATAAATGATAGTAAGAATACCATTAACTCCTACTCCTAATCCGGTTATCATTGTATAAATTCCGGCTCCTGCTGTAGGGCTAGATAGTCCACCACTAAAATCGTTAAGTAAAGGCCATATCCATCCACCAATCAATCCAATACCTAATATCCCTGCTAATAAAGCAACCCATCCTACATAGCGATGTAAAATTCTTCGATCACTCTTATCCCCAGACCATAGTTGAACACCTACCAATGAAATCCAAATGACAGCAATCGGGATGTGGAGGAGTAAAGACGCATCTACACTGGAATGAGGGCCCTGTTCATTGACAGACCAAACCTGATTTTTAGTCATAAGAATAAACAGAGAAGGCAAAAATCCACCTGCTGCCCCTAGTATCAATAGCCAAGCACCACCTCGTTTGTATGCCCAGTTCTGACGTGTTATGGCCTCTTGTTGGCTCAATTCCACCCTACTGCTTTTCAAATTTTGTAAACGATACCGAAACGATATTACTATTAAAACAAGTAATAAAACAAAACAAAACAAACTGAACAGTAGAGGAAATCCTTCCACTAAAACCCATCTAAAATTTGACAATTGTATTTCGCTCATTCGAAGTGTAAATTATGATTTTACTTTATGATCATAAAAAGCTAGTGTGATCAATTTTAGCTAAGATGTTTTGGAATCTTTTTATCATCTCTCCTCACTAGCCCAAAATAAGGGCCTTGATAAAATTAAGATGCATTGCAAATGTGAAACATAATCCAGTACCTCAATCTACTTTAGTATCTTTGGTGATGCTTGTTGCACAATGTCAGCACCTTCTAACAAATGTTCACTTTTCTAAGAAAAATAAGGAAATCTCTAATAGATTCATGCAGTGCTAAGAAGTACCTTCTTTATGCAATAGAGGAGAAATATCATTGGTAATGATAGGGATTCTCCTGGCCTTACAAGTGAACAACTGGAACATTGAAAGGTCTAATAAAACAGAAGAAGCCAAAATTCTTAGAGGAATGCAAGTGACTTTGAGTTCTGATCTTATCGAATTCAAATCCACATTGCAATGGGCAATAAAATCAGAAATTCGTATAAATTCTCTTCAAGAAATCATGTCTTCTGGAGTCCAAGTAGATTCTTTGGATTTTCTTTTTGGATCAGTTTACGGAATTCATTCATTTGACCTTTATTCGTCATCATATGAAGTATTAAAATCAAATCGACTCAACTTGATAAAAGATGATTCTATTCGACAACTTATTGTCACCATTTATGATACACATTTGAAAAACATCCTAGGTTTCAATGCAATAGAAAACAATGTAAACTTTGATGTGCTCAGGCCTTATTATCTTAACAACTTTTCAAATATCCGATCCCTGAATAATGCAACACCAAAAGATGTGGATAAAATATTGAGCGATGATTACT
>DKPS01000151.1 GCA_002471345.1 Saprospiraceae bacterium UBA7328 | reverse complement strand
GCGTTGATTATGGCTTGAATTTTTTTACCCTTCTTGAAAGTGTTTTTAAGCAGTTGGGCACTTTTTACTCTACTCCGGATAATTTCCTTCTTGCGTTTATCAGTCCAATTTTTATCAGCTATACCCGCACCTGTAAGATTCACTATAAAATCATAACTCAAAACCGAAAGATCTATATCCTGAGTTTCTAAATTCCAAAGATGATAAGTAACATTAGTGGCCTCTTTCTTAACTCTAGACAAAATGCCAACCTGGTATCCATAGGACAAAAGTAATGATGTAATATTTTTACCTATAAGTCCACTACCTCCTGCTATAAGTACTTTTTTCATTAGACATATAATGCAGTCCGCCGATTAAGGTTTCATCTATGGATTATTTTTTGTTAATTGCTTGTATTGTGCACTTTGGCCAAATATTTCAGAATGCGTCGACTTATTTACCTTTTAGTACTTTCTTTTTTAGTTTCATGCAATCCTGAAAAGGATTATAGTGTTGAACGTCTAATTGTAAGATTAGCAAAAGATCCTGACAGGATCAACCCTCTGCTTCATGGAACATCAAGTAGTCGTGAAGTCTACCAATATGTCATGTTTATGCTTGGTGAGCAAAATCCAATCACAATGGAGTATGAGCCACTATTAGTTAAAGAACTTCCTGAACCCATTCTTATAACAGAAGGGATAAATGCTGAAAAGTATTCTTATGAGTTCGAAATTCTACCTGATGCAGTTTGGTCAGACGGTTCTCCGGTAACGGCTGAAGATTATCTTTTTACAATTAAATTAATCTATCACAAAGGATTAAATCTGTCCGGATACAAAACCATTTATAAGAAGATTATTGATTCAATTTCAATAAATAATAATGATCCAAAGAAATTCACAGTTGTGACATCTATGCCTGACCAGGACAACCTGATCTTTCTTTGTGGAGTAGAACTATATCCTATTAAGTTTTATGATCCCAATAATGTAATGGCAGGCTATTCTTTGGAAGATTTATTAGACGAAAGTCTATATGAGGATCAAGTGGAATCTGACCCCTCCTTAGCTGAATTTGCATCACAGTTTCAAGAAGCTAAATATAGTCGAGAAGTAGTAGAAGGTGCAGGACCTTATAAACTCACTGCATGGGAGTCTGATCAATTCATAAGATTAGAAAGGAAAGAAAATTATTGGGGAAATAATTATCCAGATCGCATTCCTCTTCAAGCCTACCCCAAAGAGATTATATTTCAAATAGTAGAAGATGATGTAGTCGCTATTAATCAGCTTTCTGCCGGTGAAATGGATGTTGCTACGCTTCAATCTACAACAGGTGAACGATTTTTGGAATTAAAAGACGATGAAATAATTTCTTCAAAATATGATTTCTATACCCCTCAACTCGAACGATATCTTTATCTACAACTGAATAATGAAAGTCCATTTCTTTCTGATAAAAGAGTGAGAAAGGCAATGGCACATTTAATTAACGTAGATCGATTAATAGAAGTAATAGAAGGTGGTGTCGGAACAAGAGTTTCTTCAGTTATTTCTGAAAGAAGATCATACTATAACTCAGGATTAGATCTTTTGGATTATAATATAGAAGCTGCTAAGACGCTGATAGCAGAAGCAGGTTGGTCTGATTCCAATGGGAATGGAACTGTAGATAAAATGATAAACGGAGAGCTCATGGAGATGCAAATGCGCCTCCATACATCTAGTTCAGCTTTAAGCCAGAGAGTTTCACTTGCAATGAAAGAAGGAGCACAACAAGCTGGAGTTGGAATTGAACTCATAACGCAATCCTTTAGGATAACAAAGCCACAAAATTTAGAAACTGGAGATTTTGAAATGACCCCTATGATGGCTACATTTTCACCAATAGAAAATCTTTATCATCAATGGCATTCTTCTCAAATAGGTGGTAAAGGACAAAATTATGCACGTTTCTCTAAACCAGAATTGGATAAAATTCTCGAAGAATTAGAAGAAATTAAAGAGGAAACGAAAAGAAATGAATTATTCCACTCTGCGCAGAGAGTTATCTACGATGAATATGCCAGATTGACACTATATGCCCCAGTGGAGAAGATTTTAGTTAGTAAAAATTTTGATCCTCTTATTACATCTAGAAGACCAGGATATATAGCTAATGCATTTAAACCAATAGAATAAATATCTTTAAAGAATCTAAAAATATTCTAACGGTTGTATAATTATGCTTTTAAAAAATTAGTCCATTCTCTTATTGTACTACTGTCAGTAATTAGTGCAGTATACCTTTTTCAGTCCTATAGTGTCATAGATCCCGTTGATGATTTTATGTCCAGTTCATTTGGGGAAAGACCAGTGCACAAAAAAGACTTCGAAAAAGCCTATACAAAAGAAGCCATCAGACAAAACAAACATCTTCCAAAGTTCTATTTTGATATAATCCCATCCTACTTCCCTGATACTCTACATAAAATTATCCTTCATGATGAAAGATCATTTCTCACACAAGCAATACGCTATTCAAAATGTATTGAATGTTCAACTGACTTTATTCAAAGGCAAAAAGGACTACAAGAGGTTGGAGCACTAGATAGCCTTGTCAATATTGAAACCAAATCCATTCTCTCCAAAATATCAAGAGAGAAAGACTTGAATAAGTTGGCCTATTTATTTTCTTCATTGAAAACAGGTAACATCCATGACATTCCTGCAATCAACGAATTGATTGAAAGCTTTGAGAAGCTGAGTCAAGTCAAGAATTCATTTACATTTCCCAAATTGGTTATTCACGGATTTAAAAATCAATTCCATCTTTTCGTTACTGGGATTTTTACTGGTAAAATGGGAATTTCAAAAGCTGATGGAAGAACAGCAAATTCCAAAATCATTAAGGCTCTAAAATGGACTCTTTCATTAAATGTAATTTCCTTCATAATTGCCGGGGGGCTGGGTCTATTTCTTGGCCTCTGGAGCATCAAAAATGATGACACAAAAAAGGAAAAATACGCGTCATCAGCTATGTTTTTTGTCTATACTATGCCTGTCTTTTGGACCGCTACTCTAATGGTTGTATTTTTTACGACAGATCGATATGGTGCCTGGACAAATATTTTTCCAAGTACAGGAATAAAATATTGGTATGCTGACAAATCAGTCAGTGAGCAAATTCTATTGAATTTTTCACAACTTACACTACCCATTATTTGCATCATTCTTCCTTCTCTAGCATATATGTCTAGAATCATGAAATCAAAGTTTTCAGAAGTGCTTTCCTCAGACTTCATCACAGCTTTGAAAGCAAAAGGCATCAGTCAAAAAAGAATGTATAATAAGCATGTATTAAAAAATGGAATGATCCCATACATTACAATTCTTACAGGAAGTCTTCCAGGCCTATTCGCAGGATCTTTGGTCATTGAAATTATATTTAGCATACCAGGTATAGGCAAGTTGCTATTCGACTCTATCTATATTTCTGACTGGACCGTTATTAGTGGATTGGTAATTATGATGTCAGTAGTTACCATTTTAGCCTATTTACTGGCTGATATTCTCTATTCATGGGTTAATCCTAAGATTGCCTTAGAATAGAGTATTAAAGTCTTTTCAATATCTTTCCAATCTCAAGTATATATATCACAAGATGAATAAAACTCTCCACTGCATTTTCCTTTTCACTATTGTCATTTTAATGTCATGTTCGGATCAGAAAGACTATAGTGAAGAATTTATTCTGAAAGAAGGCTTTAAGATGGATGCATTGATCACTGAGCCCTTGTTAACAGGGCCTGTGGCATTAGACTTTGATTTAAAGGGTAGGATTTGGACTGTAGAGTTGACAGGATATATGAGAGATATTGACGGATCTGATGAAGACTATCCTGATGGCAGAATTTCTTTTTTCAAGGACAATGATAAAGATGGAAGCCCAGATGAAAAAGTCGTTTTTTTAGATGAATTAGTTTTACCAAGGGCTATCAAATATTATAATGGCGGGCTACTTTATGCAGAGCCACCTAATCTTTGGTGGGTAGAAGTAAAAGATGATGATACTGCAGGAGAAAGAATACTCGTAGATAGCATGTATACCAATGGAGGTAATGTCGAACATATGCCAAATGGCCTCCTTTACAATATTGACAACTGGATATATAATGCTAAATCGGATCGGAGGTATAGGCTCACAAATGGATTATGGGAGATCGAACCAACTATATATCGTGGTCAATGGGGTATTACTAATGATAGAGCTGGAAGGCTATTCTATAATGACAATAGTAATCCACTTTTTGGGGATCATGTCCTACCTAATAGTTTTGATCAAAATGAATATTTAGAAAGGAAAAATGTATACAAGAGCAACATAGTTGGCACAAGAAAATTCTACCCTTACCAAGCCACTGCTGTAAATAGAGGCTATCAAAAGGGCGTGCTTATGCCTGATGGAAAAGTCAGCAATTTCACTTCTGCTTGTAGTCCACTCATTTTTAAAGGGGACGCTTTTGGGGATGACTATACCGGAAATGCTTTTGTATGTGGGCCAGAAGCCAATCTCATTAAGAGATATGAAATGGGAACTAAAGATGGAATGGTGACGGCTAGTATGACAGATACGATCAGTGAATTTATTGTGTCAAAAGACGAAACATTCAGGCCAGTGAACTTATTCGATGGACCAGATGGCAATATGTATATAGTAGATATGAGGAAGGGCATTATCCAACACAGGGCATATTTGACTACCTATTTGATAGACTTAGTAAAGAAGATTGGGCTAGATAAAAATGAAGATGGAGGGAGAATATATAGACTAAGAAAAGACGGTTTTAAATATAAACACAAAGATTATAGTACATACAAAGAAGATGATTGGTTACCTCTCTTATCATCTCCTAGATATTGGGAAAGGATAAAAGCTCAAGAATATTTAGTTCTCAATGGAGAAAAAAGTACTGTTCAAAAAGTCAGAAGCATACTTAATGCTGACTACAATAATGTTAGCGCTATTCATTCGCTCTGGACACTAGAAGGCATGAATGAACTCACTGGGTCAGATTTAAGTAATACCATACAAAATTCTTCAGACCCTGAGATTATAATCACTGCTCTCAATTTAGTTCAATATTATCTTGAAGATATCACTGATGAAGATTTTACAGCATGTTTTACTGCTGCCGACAAGCTCAATCATGAAAGCGTGGATCTTCAAGTGGCTTACCTTTCAAGTCAAAGTTCTCGAAATCCATTCAAAAAGAAGTGGGAAGAAATAACTGTAGATGAAAACCCAAATGATATTTATGCAGAAGCAATTGTCAGTGGTATCAAGGATATTGATTTTGCCAAAAAACACATACCTGATGATACAACACTCAAAATAGTACAACTTATAAAAGAATCTGAAAAAAACGCCATAGAAGGCATAAGCCAAAACCCGAAACTCAATTTTGAAGATGTAACGGATCCCCGGACAAAGGGCCTCTTTCTTTATCATCAATACTGCGCAACATGCCATGGAAGAGATGGCAAAGGAATAGAATCAATCGGTCCACCTTTATATGAATCTCCATTTCTCAATGGACCATCAGAACAGCTCGTACTTATTGCATTGCAAGGAATGGAAGGCCCATTTGTAATGGATGGAGTGGAATATTCATTCAATGCGGCTATGCCAGGAATTAAGAATAACCCAGAGTTCACAGATGAAAAGATCCGTGATATTTTACTATGGATAAGAAATAGTTTTAGCTCTAGTCACGAGAGATTTTCGACTGAACTGATTGAAGAAATGAGAGAAAAACTCAAAGACCGGCAAGAGCTTTTCACTCAACAAGAAATCGAGGCTTGGCCTTCAAAATAAGAGAAATGCAAAAAAAAATATTCCATATAGTACTTGTACTCATTCCATTTATAACTACGGCTCAGGATTGGCAACCTTTATTCAATGGAAAAGATCTAACGGGTTGGGAAAAAATAAATGGCAGTGCTGAGTATACCGTAGAAAACCAGGAAATAATAGGAACAACAAGAACAGGAACGCCTAATAGCTTTTTAGCCACAGAAAAGAAATATGGTGATTTCATTTTGGAGATGGATGTATGGTTAGATCCCAATATTAACTCTGGAATACAATTCAGAAGTGAAAGCAAAGAGGATATAATGAAAGGGAGAGTACATGGCTACCAGTTTGAACTGGATCCTTCTGATCGAAAGTGGTCCGGTGGCATCTATGACGAGGCAAGAAGAGGTTGGATTTACCCATTGAGTGAAAATGAAAATGGGCAGGATGCATTTATAAATGGGAAGTGGAATCAAATTAGAATAGAAGCAATAGGTCCAAATATTAAAACATGGATAAATGGTACTCAATGTGCTAATCTGGTCGATGATTTAACCTTAGAAGGCATCATTGCACTGCAAGTGCATAGTATAGGATCAGAAAAAGATGCCGGACGTCTTATAAGGTGGAAGAACATAAGAATCCTAACAACTGACCTTAACTCTTATCAAACCCCTGCATCAACTAGAATCCCAGAATACAATTATGTACTCAATAAGCTCACTGAAAATGAGAAAAGAAAAGGTTGGAAGCTGCTTTGGAATGGTGAAGACATGAGTGGCTGGAGCGCTGTTTCTCAAAAAACAAATATGAAAACTCAATGGAGTATATCTAATGGTATATTATCCATAAATGAAGGAGCAAATCCAATCCAAAGAGCAGATATAAAAACTGATTTCGAATATGACAATTTCGAATTAATAGTAGATTTTAAAATAACTGAGAAAGCCAATAGTGGAATAAAATATTTACTTCTACCAGAAGAATTAGCAAAGGAAAATGCTATTGGTCTTGAGTTCCAAATACTGGATGACAACCTCCATCCAGATGCCAAGAAGGGTAAAAATGGGAATAGGACCTTAGGGTCACTATATGACCTAATTAGAGCTGACAACCTTACAGAGAAATCAAACAGACATAAAAGATTCTTCAAAAATCAGTGGAATAGAGCAAAGATCATCATCAATAATGGTCATGTCGAGCATTGGCTTAATAATGTGAAAATTGTGGAGTATAATAGGCACAGTCAAACTTTTAGAGCACTGGTAGAGAAAAGTAAGTATGCTGAATATAAAGATTTCGGACAAAAAGAAAGTGGAGTTATAGTTTTACAAGATCATGGTGATACTGTACATTTCAAGAATATCAAAATCAGAGAATTATAGAATACCATAGTCTCTTCTATCTTTCTTACTTTTCACATAACATGCTATAGTCTCTTTTATGGTCTCTTCAAGAGATCTATAATTCATATCTAATTGTTTTTCACTTTTGGAATTATCATAACTAAGATTAGTAGAAGATATGATATAGGCTTCTTTAGAAAGCAATGTCTCCTTTCCTTGAATCCTTGCAGCTAAAGAAGCTCCTCTCCAAGCCAAGTTCCCGAATAATCCTTTGATTGCTTTTGTAGGATGGGGCTTTTCTAATTCATCACACATTTTTTTCATAAGATCAAAATGAGAAATATTATGCCCACTGCATATAAATTTTTGTCCTGACATATCCTCTCTTTTCATCAAAATGAGACACAGTTCTGCAATGTCTCTAACATCCACGCATCCGTTAGTGCCAGAAGGGTAAAAGTTAAGTCCTTTATCTATTTTAGAAATCATGCTCATAGGTCCATCATTCCAAAATCCTCCCCCTATTGTAAAAGATGGGTTTATGATTGACAAATTGAGGCCTTCTGCAAACCCTCTCCAAGCCTCCTTTTCTCCCTGATATTTAGAAAAAGAATAGTACAACTTGGATTTGTTTTCAGTCCAGGCTTTTGATTCATCTATTTTTTTGGATGAAATCCCAAATGCTGATACTGAGGAAAAATGAATAAATCTTTTGACATTTAGATCTAATGCAATATTTACAAGATTGGCAGTAGCATCCACATTAGTTTTAAATATTTGATCCTTCCTCCAAGGAGAAAAAGATACTGAACCAGCAATGTGTATGATCGTATCACAGCCTGAAATAATTTCTTCCATCTGCATGACATCAAAAAGGTCACACTCTATCCAGGTAATCCCTTCAATGTCTTTTACTAATTCAGTTCTACTCGACTTTCTTTTACCAGCTATAATATCCCGATAACCTGCTTCTCTTATTGCTTGTAATACATAAGATCCAATAAACCCCGTACCTCCTGTGACAAAAACCTTCATAAATCAGATCGGTAAATGATTCCATTGCAACTGTCTCTTAAAGCCCCTGTGACACTAGCTAAACAATTTGGTATTTCATTGACTCTTAAATATGCCATTAATCCCATGAGTAATGACTCCTTAAATTCTGATATCAAATCAATTGGCTTCTCTATAAAGATACTGCGATGTACTAATTTTTTCTGAATTTGATCAATCATATATCCATTATGAACCCCTCCTCCGCTGACTAATATCGACTCACCTTGTTGTATCAATTTACAGGAATCAGCTATTTGCAAAGCAATATGATCTACAACAGTAGCCATCTTATCTTCAACGGGGCAATCGTAGTTTTCCAAAATTGGAATGAATTCATTTTGCACCCATGTATTTGAAAGAGATTTAGGAGCTTTTAGCTTTAGAAATTCAAGAAGACTAAGTTTTTCTGACAAACCTTCATCTATCCTTCCACTTGATGCAATTTTTCCATTGTCATCGAATTTTTTATTGAAATAAGAAGAGAGATGATTTAAGGGTTGATTACACGCCGTAATATCAAATGCTTTAACATTAGCATTATTATGAACGCTAAGATTAGCTATCCCGCCAAGATTAAGAAATGCTTTGTAATCAGAAAAAAGATATTGTTCAACAATAGGGGCTAACGGTGCTCCTTGACCTCCTAATGCAACATCCTTATTTCTAAATTGAGCAACAACAGGAATTTCTAAGCTCTGAGCAATATGATGGGCATTTCCAATTTGAGTGGTAAATCCATCTTGGGGTTCATGAAAAATGGTGTGCCCATGAAAGCCAATATAATCCAAGTTCTCAGTACCGATAAAACTTCGTAGTGAATCCACACAAAAGTCAGAAAATCTTTGCTCTACTGAAAAAATAAAAGATGATGAAGATTCATAACAAGAAAGCAGGTCAGTGATCAATTGTTCAGGAAATTCAGATGTGGAAGCCTTTTTTATCTCCCAAGTGACAGATCCATTCTGGTTTTGATCAAAAGAGCAAATGGCCATATCTAGACCATCCATTGAACTGCCAGACATCACACCACATATAGTGAGTCCAGGCTTATTCATTAAAGTTTATTTAAGTGAGTTGGTGTATTCTACTACAGCCGTGATCTGTTCCTCTGTAAGAATCGACTCAAATGGAGTCATTACCCCTTGACCTTTTTTTACAACAACTATTTTTTCATCATTAGAAAGGACAGATTCTGGTAAGGGCTTAGCTCCATTTATACCTAATTTACCATCAGCACCATGACAAATAACACAGTTCATTTTGTAGATTTTAGCTCCATCTACTTTCTTCTTTTTAGGTTTTGAAGTAGCAGGTTTGCTTGATTTTTTATCTTCTCCACCACAACTGAACATAATTCCAATGGAAGCTATAATGGCAAGTATCAGTATTTTTTTCATCCTTATTTTAATCACTTCTATTAATGCTTTCAAATCTAATCAGATTATGGAACTTATGTGGTAGTTAGATTTGATTTATGTTGACACTATATTAATTAGACATCTGATTTTATCGTTCAAAAGTCAGAATTTGTCGAAAGTTTCAGAAACTTTAAACCTTTTCATAGTTTCCTTCGTTTCTTATCCATAATTTTGTTTCGCGATCATGGAAAAAGAAAGGATATTACAGGCTTGTACTGCTGAATTTATGCGTTTGGGTGTAAAATCTGTAAGTATGGATGATATTTCATCCATTTTGGGTATCTCCAAAAAAACACTTTACCAGACAGTAGAAAACAAGGAAGACCTTGTTTCACAATCCATAGAACTTTTCCTCCACTTAGAAAGACAACTTATAAATGAAATTGCGTCAAATGCCAATGATGCAATTCATGAGATGATCCAAATTGGGCAACATAGAGTACATACTCTGAGAAACATGAAACCCACAATTGTTCATGATCTTAAAAAATACTATCAAAGTGTTTGGAAGAGAATAAAACAATTTGGAGATGAAGAGTTTGGAAGTATTCTAATCAACAATATTGAGAAAGGTATTAATGAAGGCTATTATCGACCTGAAATCAATCCAACTATCATAACTAAACTGTTTAGAGAAAAATCATGGTTTATCGTGGATGAATCAAACTTTTCTATTTCTGATTATAAACCTGATGAACTTATGAGAGAGCATCTCCTCTATCATCTACATGGCATATTATCAGAAGATGGCAAAGCACATTTGAAGAATTATGAATTGTTTTAAAATGAAGAATGAGAAGAATTGGATAGGACTGATAGTCGTCATGATGATAAATTTTTCATCTCTGACTGGTCAATCTGAGTTTACATTAAATGATGCCATTAACTATGCTCTCGAGTCTCATGTATCAATGAGAACAGCAGATTTAGAGGGCCTGGATGCTGAATGGGCATATAAAGAAGGATTAGCGATCGGACTGCCAAAAATAACATTGGAGACCAGATATAATTATAGCTACATCAGGCCCAAAGTAGTGATTGAAGATTTCATTTCTCCCATTCTCGTGGGTGTATTAAATCAGACCAGTCTAGCTCCAGAACTTCAGGGATTCGGAGGAGATAGCCCTACCACTGTAGAGGCTGCATTTACCCGAAGGCATCAAGTTACAACAGGACTAAACATGAGTGTTTTTGTTTTCAATGGCAATTACATAAAAGGCCTAAAAGTTGGAAAAATGTTCATGGATTTGGCCAAGAAGCAAAAAATACTCTCCGCTCAGCAGGTCAAAACTAATGTCACTAATGCTTTTAACAATGTCATAGTCACTCAAAAAAATATGAAGACAATTGATAACAATATCAATAATGTCGAAAAATTACTTCTTGAAACATCTGCCCTTTATGAAAATGGCTTTGCTGAAGCTCTGGATGTGGATAGGTTACTCTTATCAAAAGAATTACTCACTAGTGAAAGATTGAAACTGGATAGGCTGCTTGAAGTATCTAAAAATGTATTGAAATATCAAATGGCATTCCCACTAGGAGATCCTATTGAAATCATAGAAAACCTAGAGAATGATGTGGATATCATATTACTCCAAAATATAGATCTAAAAGAAGAAATTGATCTATCAAAAAGGCCCGAGCATGTACTTCTAAAAGACGCCATAGAGTTAGACAAATGGGATCTTAAAAGAATAAAAACAGGTTATCTACCAAGTGTGTATGCAAGTGCATCTTTAGAAGAAAATCTTCAAAGAGATGGGCTTTTTAATAGTAATGAGTCAGGATGGCTTCCTAATGGAGTAGTAGGATTAAGGGCAAATATTCCCATCTATGATGGCGGAGACACAAGAGCCAAAATTGAGAGAAAGAAAATAGTCTTAGAAAAAAGAGAAATCGAACTAGCTGAATTTAATAGAGCTCTAATCCTTCAGGTTTTTAATGCCCGTACAGAGTTGATAAATGCAAAAACAAATCTTGAAAGCGCTAAAAGGACTTTGAATTTGAGTCAAAAAATATTTGATACTACTCAAATCAAATACACTAATGGAGTTGGTTCAAGTCTAGAACTAACCCAAGCAGAATCAGGATTATATGATGCTCAGGCTAATCACACAAATGCCATGTATGATATCCTAGTCGCCCAATCTGCTCTGGATATTGCTACTGGAGAAATAAACAAAAAGTAAAAGAGAAAATACACACATGAAATATACATTCATCATAATACTCCTAGCACTGTTGATTTCTTGTAATCAAAGTACAGAACTCAATGAAAACCCTACAACTATAGATGGGAAAAGAGCACTGCTGGATAACAAGAAAAAAGAACTCAGAAAACTAGAGATAGAAATCGCTGAATTGACTTCGGATTTAGTGAAAAATGATCCTTCGCTTGAGAAAAAGAAGAAGATCGTTACTACTATGCCAGTTTCGTCTTCTTCATTTACAAAATTTATAAATCTGGATGGAATAGTGATTGCGGACAAGACAGCAAATGCTGTCTCTGAGATACCAGGAAGAATAACACAACTAAAGGTAAAAGAAGGTGATTTCGTAAAAACAGGTTCATTGATTGCCACCTTAGATATGGAGACTTTCCATACTCAAAAAAATGATGTTATCACCAATTTGGAATTAGCAAGAGATATATTCAATAGACGAAGTAAGTTATGGGCACAAAATATAGGTTCAGAGATTCAGTATCTAGAATCTAAAAACAACGTAGAAAGATTAGAAAAGTCATTGGAACTGATCAATTTACAATTGACAAAAGGCAATGTATATGCACCAATTTCTGGAGTGGTGGATATAGAGTTTCTCAAACAAGGAGAATTAGCAAGTCCTGGCATGCCAATAGTTCAAGTGCTTAACACAAGAGATGTAAAAGTGGCAGTAGATCTACCCGAAAGATATCTATCAATTCTCAAAAAAGGTATGATAGTAGATGTTCATTTCCCATCACTTGATATTACCCAGAAAGGTAAAGTATCTCTTTTGGGGAGAAGTATAGATCCAGCTAACAGAACTTTAAAATTTGAAGTAGATATAGCTAATACTAAAGGGCTTCTCAAACCAAACCTACTTGCAGAACTACAGATCATAGAAAAGACTATTGATAATGTAATCACCATTCCATTAGAAATCATTCAGCAAGATGTAAACAACAATTCGTTCATAATGATGGCATCTGATGTAGGTGGAGAACAGAAGGCTATCAAAACCCAAATCCAAGTAGGAGATGTTTATCAAGGAGTCGCCATGATAGAGACTGGTCTTAATCTCGATGATATTTTGATCAAAGACGGAGCAAGATTAGTAAGTAATATGGAAGGTATTGAGATCATTATTGAAAAGGCAGTTGTAAATGAATAATACAAACAAAGACCACCGAACTTTTGGACTGACTTCTGGGGCTGTAAGGAATGGTACTAGTGTATTTCTATTGGCATTTATGATTTTAGGGTTTGGGTTAGTAGGATATCAAAACATGCCTAAACAGCTATATCCTGATGCTGCATTACCAACAGTATTTATCACAACACCATACTTTGGAAACTCGGCAGCAGAAATAGAGAACTTAGTCACTAGACCAATAGAAAAAGAATTAGCAGCGGAATCTGCTGTAAAAGATATTACGTCCAATTCAATTCAAGATTTATCATTCGTGGTGGTTGAATTCGATTCAGATGTAAATCTAGATTTGGCTGTGCAGAAAGTAAAAGATGCTATTGATAAAGCCAAATCTGAATTACCTGATGATTTAGATCAGGATCCTTTTGTAAAAGAAGCCAGTTTTTCTGACGCTCCAATCATGGTGATTAATCTATCTGGAGACTTTAGCATGGATGAGTTAAGAACTTATGCAGAGGACTTGGAAGATAGGATAGAAGATATCTCAGAGATCAACAAAGTGGATATCAAGGGATCATTGGAAAGAGAGATGAAAATCGATGTTGATTTATATAAAATGCAATCTCTTCAGATTTCATTTATGGATATAGAGGATGCAGTGGCTAGAGAAAACATGTCAATGTCAGCAGGAGAGTTAGTACAAAACGACTTCAGAAGATCTATTCGAATCATTGGAGAATTTCAGTCAGCAGAGGAGATGGAGGACATGGTCATCAAAAGTGAGTTAGAAAGACCAATTTATCTAAAGGATATAGCTAAAGTAAATTTCTTGTACGAAGAAAGGACCAGTTATGCAAGATCAGATGGAGCTCCGGTAATCTCTTTAGATATAGTAAAAAGAGCAAATGAAAATTTACTTTCTGCGTCCACAAAAATATTTAACATACTAGAGGAACAAAAGAAAGTTCTGCCAGAAAATCTAACCATTAAGATATTTAATGATCAGTCTGTACAGACTCGAAATGAAGTATCTAATCTAGAAAACAGCATCATTTCCGGGGTGTTATTGGTAATTTTTGTTCTCCTGTTTTTCTTAGGTTTGAGAAATTCACTTTTTGTTGGTATTGCTATTCCTTTATCTATGCTAATGGGTATTCTGATCATGTATCTGTTGGGTTTTGTGATCAATATTGTTCTCCTTTTTGCTTTAATATTAGCTCTTGGACTTTTGGTAGATAACGCCATTGTTGTAGTTGAAAATATCTATCGATATCTCCAAGAAGGACATTCACTTTCTGAATCTGCTCGATTTGGTGCTGGTGAGGTTGCAATGCCCATTATTGCATCAACTATTACAACATTAGCTGCATTTTTACCTATGGCTTTTTGGCCCGGTGTAATGGGTAAATTCATGAAATATTTCCCCATCACTTTGATTGCCGTGCTTTGTTCTTCATTAGTAGTAGCTCTAGTGATAAATCCTGTGCTTACATCAAAAATGATGAAACTTGGAAGCAATCAATACATTGGATCCGATTGGAAAAAGAGAGCTAAGACAAATATAATTTTAGCTGTAGCATTTTTAGTAATTGGAATAATAGGGCAGATAACGAGCCATGAGTGGGTAAGAAACCTAGGTGTATTTATCGGAGTTATTATTCTGGTTAACTTTTTTGTCTTGAGATTTGCTTCTATTTATTTCCAAGAAACTTTTCTTCCGTATTTAGAAAAACACTATAAGAGGTTTCTAAATTTTGCTCTCAGTGGCAAGAAGCCTCTTTTGTTCTTTTTCGGTACGTTCGGATTGATGGCTTTTGCTATTTTCTTGCTTACTGTCAAGTCACCTAAAATTATATTCTTCCCAAGTTCAGACCCTACCTATGTAAATATTTTTGTGGATCTTCCACTAGGTTCTGACATAGAAGCCACAAATAAGCTGTGCAGAAACATCGAAGATATTGTGGACAAAACCTTAGAACCAAATAAGCATGTTGTAGAAGAAGTTCTTACTCAAATAGGAGAAGAGACATCAGATCCCATGAATTTTCCAGAACCAGGAGCAACTCCACACAAAGCCAGAATCACAGTTTCATTTGTTGATTTTAAGGATAGAGGAGAAATTTCTACTGCGGATATAATGGAACAATTGAGAAGCAGTTTAAATAAAATAGTTGGAGCTCAGATAGTAGTCGCACAGGACAATCAAGGACCTCCTACTGGCCCACCAATAAACATAGAGCTTGCTGGTGCTGAGATGGAAGAGCTTGTAATTGTAGCCAATAATCTGATTACTGACCTCAATAATCAAGGAATAGCAGGTATTGAAAGACTTCAAGCTGATGTGAAATTGGGAAAACCTGAATTAGAAGTAAATATTGATAGAAAAGCGGCAAGAAGGTATGGATTAAGCACTGCACAAATTGCAAGTACAATTCGAACTGCTGTTTTTGGTAAAGAAATTTCACAATTCAAGGTCGGAGAAGATGAGTACCCAATTATGTTAAGGTTATCTGATCGATATAAAAATAATATAGATGACCTCATGGATCAAAAGATCACATTTAGAGATCAGGCTCGGAGAGGAGACATTGTACAAGTTCCTATTTCTGCTGTAGCTGATTATACATATAAATCAACATTTAGTTCAGTAAAACGTAGAAATCAAGAACAGGTAATTACGGTATTTTCTAATGTAAGAGAAGGTGCAAATGCTAATGAGATTGTGAATGAAGTGAAGGACTATTTAAGCAGATACAACTTTGATAGAAATATTAAATATGATTTCACAGGAGAACAGGAGCAACAAGCCGAGGATATGGCATTTCTAATGAATGCTTTTGCCGTGGCCATCTTTGCCATATTCATCATTCTTGTAGCTCAATTCAATTCTCTGTATTCTCCATTTATTATTATTCTTTCCGTCTTCTTTAGCACGATAGGTGTCTTTTTAGGTTATGTGATCACCGGTAAGGCTATCTCTGTAGTATTTGCGGGTGTGGGACTCATTTCATTAGCAGGTGTCGTAGTGAATAATGCTATTGTATTAGTAGACTATATCAACTTGTTAATAGAAAGGAACCGAGAAAACAAAGGGGTAAACCACATGCTCAAAATGAGAAAAGATGATGTTAAACTAGCCATACTTGAAGGAGGGGCAAAAAGGCTAAGGCCTGTTCTACTTACTGCCATTACAACAGTTTTAGGTTTGATACCCTTAGCTATTGGGTTTAACATGAACTTTTTAACCTTGATAACTGCCTTAGATCCTCAGATATTTATTGGCGGCGACAATACTGCCATTTGGGGCCCATTAGCCTGGACGATAATTTACGGATTGACCTTTGCTACCTTTTTGACATTAGTTATTGTGCCTGTGATGTATTGGCTGGCTTATCATTTGAAAAATATAATTGAAAGAAGAGGAAGTCATACAGAAGATGTAAAAATAGCAGTATCTTCTAATCAAGAATGAATAACATATGAATCGGGACCATATTCATGAGATGAGAGAAAATTATGATAAAGGGACATTAGAGCGTTCTGACCTTCTTGCTCATCCTATTAATCAATTTAGAGTATGGTTCGATGCTGCTGTAGCTTCTGGTATCAAAGAAGCTAATGTTATGACATTAAGTACAGTGGATGAAAATGGTATACCTTCAGGGCGAACAGTCTTAATGAAAGATCTGACCCAAGATGGTATTATCTTCTACACTAATCTTGAAAGTGATAAAGCACAACATATTTATAAAAACAAGAACGTTTCCTTGACTTTCTTATGGCTGGAGATGGAGCGTCAAGTAAGGGTAAATGGTCATGCAATAGAAGTGGATAAAGATACAGCAACTACTTATTTTCAATCCAGGCCCAAGGCCAGCCAAATAGGAGCATGGGCTTCAGCCCAAAGCAAAATTATTCAGGACAGAGTTCAGATTGAATCCAAAGTAGAACAACTTCAGAATCAGTATAGAGATACTGACTTTCTTCCCAAACCACCTTTTTGGGGTGGGTTTTTAATAAAGCCATCTCAAGTAGAATTCTGGCAAGGTAGAAGGAGTAGGCTTCATGATAGATTTAGATATGATCAAAAGAATGGAAAAGAAAGTTGGGACATTGTTAGGCTTAGTCCATAGACCACATTTTGATATCAATACACCATAAATAAAAGAATGGGCGTTAATCATAGGTTAAAGTAAGGCTACAACCGGGAATAATCTATTACTCTTATGTCTTTAAAAAAAGAAAACAATATGAAGTTTTTTATCTCTGCATTATTCCTTCTTGTTAGTGTCACTCTTTTTGGTCAAATAAAAGAAGTTCCAAAAGCTAATCTCAATACAAAAGATGGAGAAGCCGTAGAAATCCAAGAATACACCCAAAACGGCAAACCGAAATTGATAAGTCTATGGGCAACTTGGTGCGGACCATGTAGAATGGAGCTATCAGCCCTGGATAAAGTATACGACGATTGGAAAGAAAAATATGATTTAGAGATAGTCGCTGCAAGTGTAGATATACCTCCTATGCTTAAGAATGCAAAAGCGATGTTCGATAAAAATGGATGGGAATTCACATTCTTACATGACAATAAGAAAGAATTGATAGACGCTTTAGGAATCAGGGGTATCCCCTACTCTATTCTTGTAGATGGTAGTGGAAAAGTAAAATCTGTGCAACAAGGGTATTTTAGAGGATATGAGGAGCAACTCGAGAAAAAGATAGCTGCGATGACAGAAGGAGGAAAATAAGCCTTCCTACAAGACAAAAATATATTAAGTCACTATTAACTTGGAAGTGATTTGAGAATTCCACTATTTGGATCTCAAATCACTTTTTTATTTAAAGATCATTTATGCTATACTTCTCGGCTGAATTAATTTTCACAAATATTGGCAAGCCTCTTACTAAAAAGGTTATTGTCACAGATAATGATGGTACAATTTTAGACATCACAGATAAATCAAATGTCACTGCTGATGTGATGGAAATAAAAGGGGCAATTGTTCCTGGTTTTGTAAATGCACATTGTCATTTAGAGTTATCTCATTTCAGAGGAAAATTGCCAACAGGTACAGGCTTGATACCTTTCATCCGTTCTGTGGTGACTCTCCGAGATTCTCCTGAATTAGAAATACAACAAGCTATAAAAAATGCAGATGAAGAAATGTATCAAAATGGAATTGTGGCCGTAGGAGATATTTCTAATAAGTTAGATACAGCCGCAACTAAAGATTCTAGCAAAATAAGCTACTACACATTCGTAGAAATGTTTGATTTCTTGCAAGAAGATGAAGCGCAAAATACTCTTGATCAATATTTAGAAGTCTATAATAATCAAAGTACGAAAGGCCAAAATAAGAGAAG
This sequence comes from Saprospiraceae bacterium UBA7328, assembly GCA_002471345.1. GTDB lineage: Bacteria > Bacteroidota > Bacteroidia > Chitinophagales > Saprospiraceae > UBA7328. The sequence continues at coordinate 32,681 of DKPS01000151.1, read as the reverse complement.
CTGTGTTCCACATGCACCATATTCAGTTTCAAAAAACTTATTTAATCTAATAAATGATCAGAACAATGATCAAAAGACTGTAAGCATTCACAATCAAGAAACACCACATGAAAATCAATTTTTTATCAACAAAAAAGGAGATCTCATAGACTTTTATGATGGATTCGGAATGGATTTATCTCAATTTCAAGCAACAGGGATGCCATCTATTGACTATGCCCTTACTCATATGGATTCTGATCTAAAGACTTTATTCATTCATAACACGATTTGCGATAAAAGAGACATTGAGGCTGCCCAAAACTGGAATGATAAGACTTATTGGATTACTTGCCCAAATGCAAATCTCTTTATTGAAAACCAATTGCCTAATTATCAAACTTTCATCGACTCAAATGCAAAAATGGGTGTAGGTACCGATAGTCTTTCTTCTAATTGGCAACTTTCCATTCTGGAAGAGATAAAAACTATTCAACGTTTTCAATCTTTCTTAGATACCGAAACATTAATTAGATGGTCATCTTACAATAGTGCAGAGGCACTAGGATATGATCAACTGGGGTCAATTGAAATAGGGAAACAACCTGGATTAGTAGCATTGGAAGGGTTAAACAACAGAGGAGATAAATTATGTGATGTACTGTCTGCTTCAAGATTGATCTAATTTGTGATACATCCTCCTAATTACTTCTTTTATAACAAAAGGGCAACCTACAATGTAAGCCGCCCTTCAGTATTATCAATACTTGATTAAGTATTTATTCACAAAAGAACATGTAGTTTCCACATGTCTTCATAAAGTGTACGTCACATCCATTTGCAGACTGGATAAGGAATGCTCGTCTATCCCTTTCTGAGGTATTCAAAGCATGATGAGCAAACCCATGATAAGTTCCAAATCCAAGTAACCCGCTCTGACCTCTATCTAAAGTCACATTAGAGAACAATGAGGCATTAGCTGAACTGAATCCATTAGGATATCCCATAGATCTAAATACATAGTCCAAATACGCTCTATCTACATTATTGCTTCTATATCTATCTGATAACTTGCTGTAGAACTGTGACGGAGTCAATCCATGTGAGTCTCCAAATTCTGGTAAAGTGCCTAATCTATCAACACTTATAGCCTCGCTAGATGGCACATTGAATATTGAAATATTTCTAGATTCACATTGACACCCTGCAGCAGAGGTTGTATCTTCTCCAGCGACCACTTTTTTATGTTCTTCTACTGCATCATCTTTTTCTCCCTGAGACCTTGTATTTGACTCTACATCAGATTCCTCTAAACCAGTAACCTTTTCTTCCTGAGATCTTGCATTAGACTCAACTCCAGATTCCTCTAAACCAGCAACCTTTTCTTCCTGAGAATTTTCATTCAATTCCACCTTAGATTTTTCTGCCATAGAGCCCTCCGTTTGACACTTATTACAAAGAAACCATCCTAGAAGAAGAATTAGAGGCAATAATAACCACCACCATTTGAATCCCCCCCCAGAGGTTTCTTCTACCACTAGGGCCGCTTCTACTGCACTGGCTACAATTTTATTCTTTGGTGTAGCAGCTACACCAGTAGCTGCAGCCACCGCAGTCCCAGCTGCAACAAGGGGGACTGCTTTCTTTTCAGTTTTAAGACAAGAACGCCCCACCTCTCTACCATTTTTATCATAAAGAACATCCATGTAGTACTTACCACGAATGATACGTTTATACATATCCTTATTTTCATGGTATTTCAACACTCCAGAAAGCTCTTCATCTCTTTCTTGAGCGGATTCGAAGCCTTCACTTCTTAGTTTTACATCCTGGCTTTCATTATATAATGCAAAGTAGTATTGACCATCACCTCCATGTTTAAATAGTGCAACGTTATTTTGCTTGTCATTTACAGGTTTCCCTTCATATTCTTTACAAGCTAAATAATCATCTTCTTTATCTTTTGGCTTTGTAATAGTAGACTTTGCTTTAGGTGTAGCTGCAATGGCCGTCGCAGCAGCAACACCCGCTGCCCAAGAACCCCACATAAATGCCACTTTGGGCTTATCTTTCATAGGACAACTTCTTCCAATTTCCTGGTGATTACCCGCTTTAAGGACATGGAAATAAACTCCTCTATTTTCTTCTACGCTCCATCTCTTCTCTATCTCCCTGTTCTTAATCACAGACTGGATACCATTTTCTCTTCCCTTCTCACTTTTGTACCCTTCACTTCTCAATACCACTTCTCCGTTATCATCTAACAAGGCAAAATAGAATTCGCCTTTTCTTTCAAAAACACTGAATTCCGAATATTTATTAGATCTTTCTTTCTTCTCGTAATAGCTGCAATGCAAATAATCATCCTCTCTCTTTTCTGGTTTTGCTGTAGCAACTGCTGCAGCTTCGACTTTTTCGTTTCTTTTCTTTATTGAACTTGGGAACCAAAACATAGCCCGTTCTCTGTCCTTTTCAGGGCAACTTCTTGCTATCTCTTGATGATTGCCTGCTTTGAGTACAGTAAAGAAATAACCCATCTTCTTGTCCACAGAAAATCTTTTCTCAATCTCTCTATTCTTTATCACAGACTCAATCCCATTCTCTCTTGCTTTCTCTGTTGTATAGCCTTCTGATCTCATTACGATATCATTGCCATTGACCCATGCAAAGTAGTGTTCATCGCCTTCAGTGAATACAACAAAGTCTTTATGCTTTGAATGTTTATCACTTATGTGTGACTGATATACTTTACAGGCTAGATAATCGTCTTCTACTTTTTCTGATTTAGAAACAGCAGCAGAATGTGATGCCACAGCAGCAACTTTAGAAACACCACCACTTACGGCCAATCCACAATCAAATAATTTCATTGTGGCCTTCATTTCTTCTTGCGTATCAAAAAAGAAACTTTTTCCTATGTTCTTACCTTCATCATTTTTGAGATAGTAGTAAAACTTATCATTTACGGTAGTTTTTACCTCAAAACGATCTGCTTTAGATCCATTAGCAGCTATTGCAGCAAGGATAGGGTTGATATCTGCCTCAGAATTAAAGCCTCTGATGTTGTTACTAATTAGTATCGCTTTTTCATTTGCATCACGGTAAGTAAAATAAAATTTATCATTACCACTTTTGAATACTTGATAAGTGATGTCATTACAAGGGTATGACCCTGTAGATACTATTACCTTTTCTACTTTCGGTTTCTTATCTCTCTTTTTACGTTTCTTTTTAGGTGCTGGTTTAGCATTTGTTCCTCCCGGATCTGTTCCCCCTCCTTTTCCATTTAGCTTTCCAACTACCCAAGCTCTAAGGCCTTCATCGTCTAACCATCTACTCGTTGCAATCTCTTGATGATTACCAGCTTTTAGGTTGAAATAGTATGATCCGTTTTCATGTTGTTTAAATTCATACCTCTCATCTATCACCATATTCTTTTTGACGGAAGCAATTCCATTATCCCTTGACGATTCTGACTTGTAGCCTTCGCTGATCATGTATACTACTCCATCAATCTTATAGGAAAAGTAAGATTCTCCATCCGCATAGAATTTGACAAAACCGTCTTTGACACCCTTTGATCTCTCTTCATAATATGCAATGGGCTTGTAATCATCGGTAACTCCATCAGTAGAATATTCTCCTTCATCTGATGATTCACCTTGTACATATGAGATGGCACTCTTCATATCTGCATTAGAGTCGTATCTCACAGATCTGGCAACCTCTTGGTTATTTCCCGCACGGAGAATAAAGAAGTGTTTATCTCCTTCAGTCATCGCTTTGTAACGATCTGTATTTTTGATATTTACTTTAACTGATTCGATGCCTTTGTCTCGGTCATCTTTACTAGTATAGGCTTGGCTTTCTAGAATTACCTCACTTGCATCATTGAGCATTTGGAAGAAGAAGTTATCTCCCCTTTTAAATTTTCTTAATTTCATAATCAACCAGATTTAATCGTTTTATAAGTCCTGAAGTCAGGTTGGTAATTTGGGGTCAATTAGAAATCAATGTGGCCGCTATTTAGACTCTGTTTTGGAAACAGATTCATCACCTTTGCAGAAAATAATTTTGCTTTGATGAATGTCTCCACTACAATTCCAATGTAGACTAATTGACAAAAGCAAATGCCGAACTTAGTAGTTGGCATCTTGTTTTACCATTTATAAGACGTAGTAAAGAGGATGAAAGTCACAATATGAGTCAATAGACCAAGGAATTGATTCCTAAATCCATTAATTATTGTGAAAACGAAGGCATTATAATTAAGCGGATTATTTGATCTTTTAGGACAGTATGTTAGAGAGGATCTTGGACGTGATCATATAAGTTGGTTTTACACCATCTGCTCCAAGGCTTCCTGATGCCAAAGTGCTTCCAGTTTCCAAAGGATTATCAGATGCATAATAAGCATAAGAAAGTTCAATGTTTTCAGATACACTTTTTCTGATTTTGGACGCAGCCTGAATGGCTTTTTGATAATGAGCCCCTTCCATTTCTAACCCTACTGCTTTCCACGAGGATTTTAGAAAATATCTCAAAATGTCTTTGTTTTGAAGAGATGTTCCAAGTACTGTAATCATAGGCCCTTCGTATACACCAAGGCCTTGATTTTCGAAATCCTTAGAATCTAATTTGTTATCAATTGGATAATTATCAGCTGAACCTTCAAATATATGAGCCGTAGGAATCATGATGTCACCTTTTCCTCCTTCTAAGATTCCTGCTTTTCCCATAATGCTTACAGAGACCACATTAATCGAAAGACGGTCGTCATTTTGTTCATATGGTTTAAGCAATTCATCCATTACTTCGTAGGCTTGTTCGCCAAAAGCATAATCCATCACAATGATGACTTTATGTTTTGATGAATCACTATTTGATTTTACTTCTTGAGGAAGCAGTTGATTATCTATTGATCCACAATCTATTATTTGAACGGATATATTTGCTCCTGAAGCATCTTCCAATTGTTCAAGTCCATGTGACTTGGCGTATTTAAGAATAGTGTTCTGCAATTTGTCTGAAGATGCAGAACTCAAAACTGTTGCAACTTCTTCTAAAGATTTATTGACATACCTTTTACCAAGAGCTGCCTTTGCAAAAAGCGTATTGAGGACACTATGCATATTAGCACTTATCACATGAATGTCACTCTCTAACCATCCGTGCTCATGTAATACACTTTTAATATTATTTGCCCATAATTCTCCATAAATATGATGTCCTAATCTCTCCCTTAAGCTTGATGAAAAGCTAATTTCTCTATCATTTTTATCAAAAAACTCTTCGAAGCTCTTCTTACCTAGTCCATATACCAATTCAAAAAGAGAATTAACACCTTCACTTTTATCAAAATCCTTTACTGCAGATAATGTTTCATTAAAATTTCTTCCTAACAGAACACTTAAATATGTAGTAGCTACTTCGTGATCAAATTTCTTTTTCGACTGAATTTTTTGAATAATTTGTTGCAATTGCAGCCACGACCTGTTGGGTCTGTTTTTACTATCCATTCCATTACTTCTGATCTTTTCTGCTTCGATATATAGAAATGTCAAGTGAGTGAGAACATCATAGATATCGCTCTTGCCTCGTGTCATTTCAATGTACATTTGCTCTTCATCTATACGATAGCAATTTCTTCTTCTTTTTGCTGGGACTATTGGCTTAAAATCTGAAGTCTCCAGCCCTTCTTTAGCTATTAGTTTTATAAATCTACATTGCTCGATTCCTACAGGCAATCTTTGGAATACGTATAATAATCCTCCAATTTCTACCTTTTCTTTATCCGCAATTGATCCATAGATTTCAGGCTTGAGAGCTAGCATTGCTTCCATCATAGCTTCCCCTGAAGTACCTAAAGGTTTGTAATGGCCTCTTATGAAGAGGTGTCTCATAGCAATATAGAGCCTTTGGATGGCAGCTCGAGATATTTGTGCTCTAGAAGGTCCTTTATTTGTCATTCATTAATACACTTCTATCTTTCTAGTAGCAATCTTATTGCCAGATTTTACAGATAGCACATATATCCCACTCTGTAAATGCGTTGGAATAGTAAATTGCCCATGTTCTAGCTCTTCATTATTAAGATCATGACTATAGACTCGTCTGCCCATAATGTCCAACAATTCTAACTTCACTTTTCGATATTCGGAACTATAATTCACAGAAAAACCCATTCCCTTTTGAACCGGATTCGGAGTTACACTTAATATTTGAGATTGGTCTATTTCCACTTCATTAGTAGATACAACCGTCCCATCAAAGTAGCGCTTTGCTTTATTAAAACTTTGAATTCCTATCTTTTCTCCTATTATCCTGCCAGGTATATCATCAATTGGTGGATGAATACCACCCCATATTCGAGAAAGACTGGTTTGGTCAGAGGCATCTCTGTAGGTTGCCCATTGCAATTTTACATCTTCTGAAGGACCTTCTTCAAAAACTAAAAATCTATTTTTTTCAGCAATGAATTCCCCAATTCCACCAGGGAAGAACGGATCTCCTGTAAAGATGGTCAATACTTCAGCAGCAGCTCTTGAAAAAGTAGAATGCCCTGAAACATATCCTGCAAAAGGAGGGGTAACAAAAGTAGGTCTCTGATATGGCCACCAGTTTTCAGCAAGTATCCAATCTACACCAGCTACATCAATTGAAGGGTTCTCTATATAGTCTGGGCCTTTCCAAGAATACAATTTAATCTTTCCTACATGCTCCAGGCTATCACCAGCAAGGGTGTCACTTTCTGACACTTGTTCTATAAATCCTTCAATGAGTTTTAATCCTCTCGGATTATAATTAGGTGCATTTTCATCAGAACTTTGTCCTAATTCCGCTATTCCCCTTATCGCTGATACAGGTCTGATATAGTCATACCATCCTTTTATTCCCCAAGCTGCAATTGCACAATCGTGCATAGCTCCCCCTAGAGTCAGGTACAGCTTGACATCCCATTCTAATGTATCTAATAATTCTCCTTCTCCTTGAAACTTTCTTTCGAAATCGGGATGATCAGTTATTGTATTGTGAATAGTAAACCAATGTCCTGGTGGAGTCTCTGAATCAGGGCCATCTGCCCAGAATTCTGCCAAAACACGGGCATAGTCTGCTCTTTTTACAACATTCGGTTCATATGGCTCTCCAGTCTTAGGATTACTATTATGCCCTTCACTGGCATCACCCCCTTCTGTGAAATTGTAAAAAGAATCATAATCTTCAAAAGAAGTAGGAAAATTGTCAATATTAAAATTCCCAATAGATCCTGGAGATATATCAATCATCGCACCGTCTTCAGGATCAAGATGTGATCCCCAAATACTCACAAGACTATTACCCCATTTATATGCCTCTGATGATGGATCAGTTCCTTCATCACTTAGAAGTACTGGAGCACCTGGATCAAAATATACATTGTAGGTAAAACCATCTCGCTCATATTCAGTCAATTGTTCACCCTTTAAGGCAAACGGCGCGACTGCACCCCATTCAGGGCCCAAAAATTCAGGAGTGTTACCAATAATTTCATTACCACTTTGATCTATAAAAACACTAAGTGATAATGGTTGCCATCGATTGAGGTCAACAATATCGGGGTTACCATTGCCCTGAATAAACATTGGAGGGTTCACAGGCTCATAAAACCTATTGTCATAAAATTCACTCTCATTAGCACCATCCTGGAGTCCATATTCTATAACCTTAGCAGCAATATAATTACCTAAATGGGCAGGCACACCGGATTGATAAGTGGTATCTGTGATATTAGAATCATATCCTAATTCTTTCATCAAATTATCAGCATCAAAAAGAATATCAAATCTTCCTGGTGAATTTCTATAACGATGGAAGATTATTCTAAACGCTGCAAAACTCATTGCCTCTTCTTGCGCACTTTTTATATCCTCGGGCACGGGAATTTCAGCAAAAGGAGTGTTAAATCCATTAATATCTCTACCTAACATATATTGCTCTGCTATCTCATCATACGCAGCCCAACATTCATACATAGCAATAGAGATATGAAAGAGGTTTCGAGCATGTACTGTAGGTCTTGCAAAATCATTTCTGATAGCGTCTAGAGTAGCTTCATTCCATTGTCGTGCAACAGAATGTTGTGCATTTACTTCAGAAACAAGAAGTAATACTAAAAAGAAAAAAATCTTAGTAATCCAATGAGGTTTCATAACTGTTGCTTTCAGAGCAAAGGTAATCATATTAGAGTTAATCATAATGTAATATGAAAGCATAAATATTTCCAATAATTTGCAGTTTCTATTGTATTCCATATTACCAGAAAAGCAAAAGTGAATTCTAACATCAAACTAACGTATTCCAGCCCTACTGACCCTCTTTTTAAAAAAGGAGTGATCAATACCATTGAAGCTGTTTCTGGTCGTCAAAAAGTAAAAAAGCTTTATGAAGAATTGGAAAATGAGGGATTAAATGGCGTTGAACTTTGGAAGGGAATATTTGACAAACTAGATATAAAACTTGATTTCGAAAGATCTCAACTACTTAAAATACCAACTTCCGGTCCTCTTATCATAATTGCAAATCATCCTTTTGGTGTTGTAGATGGATTAATATTAGGCAAACTTTTAGCTCAAAGAAGGTTAGACTTTAAACTCATTGTAAATGAAGTGCTGACTAGAGAACGAATGCTCAAACCATACTTTTTACCCATTGACTTTAGGAATACAAAAAAGGCAATGCACTGCAATATCCAAACTAGAAAAGATTCAATGGAATTTCTCAAAAATGGTCATGCTCTCGGAATATTCCCATCAGGAGGAGTAGCTACAACTCCTAAAATCACAGACAAAAAGGCTGAAGACCTGGAGTGGAAGCGGTTTGTAATTAAGATACTTTTAGCAGCAAAAGCCACTATTGTACCTATTTTTTTTCATGGGCAGAATAGTAAAATATTCCAATGGGCCAGTCATGTACATCCAAATATTAGATTGGCTTTACTTATGCATGAAGTGACCAATAAAATGGGCTCTACTATAAAAATCGAAATTCATAACCCCATTACATTTGATGAACTTCCAAAAGATTTGAATAAAATAGAATTGTTAGAATATTTGAAGAATAGAACTATTTCATAATCCTTCCTAGCTCTCAGGTCCATTTTTCATTCCTAGCCTTTTTGCCCTTTCTTCCCACTTCTTTCGAGCTAACTTTTGAAGATCCTCAACACTATCAGATTCGTCCACTATTTCCATTCCTAGAATTGTTTCGAATAGATCCTCCATGCTCACTACACCGACCAATAGGCCATTTTCGTCCATTACTCCTGATAGATGACTCTTACTTGAGGCCAATGTCTCCATAAAAAAATCCAATGACTGAGTATCATCAACAACTGTCAATGGATTTTTAATTTGTTTTAGCGTAGTATCATGATCATCCTCAGCCAGTGTTCTCAAAATATCATCCTTAAGCACTATCCCACTTATTTCATCTGGTTGGTCTTCATAAACTGGAATTCTAGAAAAGCGTAGAGGTTTATGCTTGTTATAAAAATCCTCCACAGTAATATGTTCAGATTCCATCAAAACTACAGTGCGCGGAGTCATAATATCCCTAACAGAAAGTTTATGAAGTTTAATCAGGTTTTTTATGATCTTAGATTCGCTTTGTTGAAGCGCACCTGATTGTTCGCCTTCGTTTACTACTGCAGCGAAATCAGATCTACTCAAGACACTCATTTCTTTATTCTTCTTTAGTCTGCTTGTGATGAACTCGCTTAACCAGACCAAAGGCGCGAGAATAAAAAGTAAAACCTTAATTGAAGAAACTGTAAAACGAGCTAAGGATTGCCAATTATTTGCCCCAATGGTTTTTGGTATAATCTCGGAAAGGATTAAAATGGCTAATGTCATTAGCCCCGCTATTAAAGCCTCATACGACAATTCAAAAAGTCCAAGATTAACATTGTTATTTCCAAATAGTGCACCAGCAGAAGCTCCAACTCCAATAGCCCCAACAGTGTGGGCAATAGTATTTAATGTAAGAATAGCAGAAAGAGGTCTATCAATATTCTCCTTAAAATGACTTAAGGTATCGCCTAATTTGTCCCCTTTAGTTTTTAGTGATCTGATGAAAGAGGGTGTAATTGAGAGTAGAACTGCCTCCCAAATCGAACATAAAAAAGAAAATATAATGGAAAGCAAAAACCATAACAGAAGTAATACCATAAATCCCTGAATTCAAGTGAAGTACAAATTTAAACTTTTTAATATGTCTGAAGATGTGTCGAAGTTAAAGTCCGTTTAAGTTAGATTATTTAGACGGCGGAATAGAAGGTCTTACTTCTATTTTGCTAGGAAGTGTTCTTTCTGGCATCTCTAATAGATCTATTACCATCTGACCTATGTCTTCTGGTTGTATTTTCCACGAATCTTGAGCCGAAGGTATTCTGTTGTTAAAATGCGTGGCAACAGAACCAGGCATAATAGTCGTGACTTTTATTCCTCTTTTTCTTACATCTAGCATTACTGCTTGTGTAAATCCAACAAGACCAAATTTACTTGCATTATATGCTGATCCCATAGGAAAGAAATTAGTCCCAGCTAAACTAGCTATGGTAATAAAGTATCCTTTACTTGCAGTTAGAGCTTCCAAACTGCTCTTTATAGTATAAAAAGCACCTGTAAGATTAGTGTCTATTACCTCATTCCAATCTTCAACACTGAGGTCATCAATAGACGCAAAATGACCTACACCAGCATTAGCAATTACAATATCCAATCCTCCTAATTTACTCGTTACTTGATCTACCATTGATTGGTGATCATCCCAAGATTTAACATCTGCCTGAATAGGCAACACTTCTACAGCTGCTAATTTTTGAAGGTTTTGAGCCGCTTCTTCGGCATTTTTCATGCTCCTGCTGGTGATTGCCACATGAATTCCTGCTTTTACCATTGCCTCCGCTATTCCATATCCTATGCCCTTACTTCCTCCTGTAATAAGGGCCACTTTATTTCTAATGCTCATAGTGTTCTTATTTCTTTCAAATCTATCCAATTTATACAGAAGATGATTGTACTTGCTTTTAAAATAAATTTTGAAATTTCAAAATTGTCTTTTTATAATCATTCTCCGTATTAAATCAAGCTACATTGCACGCATGAGTAAAGCATACCAACACTGCCCGACCTGTACTGCTATTTTGGAAGCCGATAAAAATGGATATTTAGCATGCTCAAACCATGAATGTAAATTTGTGTTTTATCATAATCCAACTCCAGTGGTAGCGGCAATAGTAGAATATGGAAAAGATCAATTGGTTATTGCGCATAATACACTATGGCCTCCAAAGTGGTTTGGACTCATCACAGGTTTTGTTGAAGAATTTGAAAACCCTGATGATACAGTAGTGAGAGAAGTGAAAGAAGAACTGGGTTTAGATGGAGTGGTCAAGGAATTTGTAGGGCATTATACCTTTAAGAGAATGAATCAACTGATCATTGCATATCATGTAGAAGCTACTGGCACAATCACTCTTAATGAAGAATTGGATGATTATAGAATTGTACCCTTTGACAAAGCTAAAACATGGCCAGCTGGTACTGGTTTGGCTTTGAGAGATTTCTTAAGGAAAAGAGGATATGATCCCCAAGAACTTAAATTTTCCTAATCATATCCTTATAATCGCTAAATGTATCAATGTCCTTAAAATAAGAAGGCACATTAGTTTCCCATTTCACTAAAGCTCCTTTGTTCTTTTGAAGCATTGATTTTGAAGTTTCTAGATCTTTATTTGCTAATAAGGCAGCTTTAAAAGATTGGTCAAATACTACTGGATTTCCAACTCTTCCATCAGATGAAAATGGGCGGAGAATTGATGGTCTCTTTATGTTATTGTCGAAAAAGACAGATGTGAGAATTTGATATTCCTTCGAATCTATAAATGGCATGTCACCTAGAGCCACCATAAATGGAAAATCGCTATCCAGGACCTTTAATCCTGTTTTAACACTACTCACTTGACCACTTTGGTAATTTGAATTATAGGCCATCTCAATATTTGGGAAACTCCTTTCAATTATTCGCCCCAACTTTACTCCTTCGTGACCTAAAACAACAATCACCTTTTGAAATGTAGATTTAAGGATATTAGATATAGTTGATTCTAAGATTGTAGATTTTTGAAAATCTAAAAGCAACTTGTTTTTGGTTCCCATTCGTTTAGACAAGCCTGCTGCCAAAATGATAACATCCATTTTTATTGCCATCAAATCTGTTTTAAGGATGTGCTGCAACCCAAACTTCACCGTCATCAAAAAACTCCTTTTTCCAAATTGGAACAGTCTCTTTAAGTGTATCAATTGCATATTGACAAGCTTCAAAAGCTTTTATTCTATGTGCAGCTGAGACCGCAATGATCACAGGTATCTCTCCTATGTCCAAAGTGCCTACCCTATGATGAATGCTTATTTTCAGAATTTCAGGCCATTGAGATGAGATACGGTTACATATCTTTTCCATCTCTTTAATTGCCATAGGTATATAAGCTTCAAAATTAAGTTTCAAAACTTTTTTTCCTTTTGTCAGATCTCTGACGGTACCAATAAAAATCACATGTCCTCCTGCACCATTATCTTGTACATAAGTAGTACAATCTTTAACACTTAGTCTCTTATCTAAAATTTGTATGTCTGAATCCATCCAGTTCTTGTAATATTATCCTCCGCTTACTGGAGGAATAATAGCCAGTTCATCACCTTCATTAATATTAAAGTCATCCTCTTGATACTCCTGATTTACCGCAATAGTAAACGCCTTAATTTTCTCAAATTCAGGGTATTTTTTGGACAATGCAGATTTTAGATCTGCTATACAATTTCCACTTTCTAATTTGAAACTGTTAGTGCTTTCACCTAAAAAGTCTCTGGCTATACCAAATGCCTTTATCTTCAATTTCATCTATTGCCTTTTAAAATTTTTCTTGCCTCCAGACTTCGCTAAGAGTTTAATATCACTGATTATAATATCATGAGAAAATCCTTTGCACATGTCATAAATTGTAAGAGCCGCAACTGAAGCTCCAGTGAGTGCTTCCATTTCAACTCCAGTTTTACCAGATGTTTTAGCTTCACACAAAATAACAACCTCATTTTTATTGTTAATTTCTATCTCCACATTACATTTTGTCATTGGTAATGGGTGACACAATGGAATCAGTTCACTTGTTTTCTTTACAGCCATGATTCCTGCTAAAATCGCAGTCTGAAAAACAGGGCCCTTTTTTGTATGTAATTCTTCCCCTGATAATCGTTCTATAATTTCCAATGGTAGAGTCACAACTGATTGAGCAACTGCTCTTCTATCCGTTACATCCTTTTGTCCTACATCCACCATCTGAGGTCTATCTTGACCATCTAGATGAGAAAAACCCTTTTCCATATACCAGTTTTCTATCTTTTCAAAATAACGAAAGAATTAGGACTTATTTACAATATGGTATATATCCAAGATTCCAAGTATTTTCGCGGCTTCAAAATTTAATCATTCTAAAATATCAATTATGACTCAAAGAATTGTTTTTTGTTTGCTAGCATTCATATGCATCATCAATTCTTGTAAAAATCAAAATGCTGAGGCTCAAGCTGCAGCTACAACAACACAAACTATGGATCCAGTTCAAAAAAATATACAGGAAATAGAAGCTTACTTAAAAGCAAATAACATTACCGCACAAAAAACAGAGAATAACTTATACTATGTGGTAACGAGAGAAGGTGATGGTACTCACCCAACTATAGCTGATCAAGTAACCATACACTATAAAGGATATACTCTTGATGGAAGAACTTTCGATTCTAGTTATGATAAAGGACAGCCTCTCACTTATGCCTTAAGCGCATTTGTACAAGGGTGGCAACAAGGTATTCCTATGTTTTCTAGAGGTGGTGCTGGTCAATTATTTATACCATCTAATTTGGGGTATGCAAACTATCCTCCTCCCGGATCTGGAATTCCACCACACGCAGTGTTGATATTTGATATTGAGCTTTTGAAAATTAATAATCAGTAAGCTTATATGAATAGTCCCACTGTTTTTACCAAAATAGTCCTACTTGCTCTTTCTTTATTACTTCTATTCTCATGTGGTGATGATTCTCCTGATTTTACAGAAGAGCAACAAATAGAATTATTCATTCAAGAAAATGGGCTACAATTTGAAAGCACATCATCAGGATTAAGATATAGTATAGTTGCTGAAGGATTGGGCGATCTACCTCAACCAGATGATAAGATGGAGGTCTTTATAAGGGGGTTTTCTTTAGATAACGCCATTTTTACGGATAATTTTGGAGGCGTCCCTTTTATTATTGACCCTTTCACTGATGAAACTTCTCCGAGAGGACTCATAGAAGGCTTAAAACTTGTAGGAAATAAAGGTCAAATTATTTTAATAATGCCTTCTTCTATTGGTTTTGGAACATCTGGAAATGCCAATGGTGTAATTCAACCTGATTCTCCTGTTGGGTTTGTTGTTGAAATCGGATGCCTGGACAATTCTGAAAAATCTCTTGATTCTAATAATGAAAGAATTGAAAGTTACTTGACAGCGAATAGTTTGACGGCTCATAAAACAGAAAGTGGCCTTTATTATGTCATTGAAGTAGAAGGTGATGGAGAGAATCCATTATCTACAAGCACTGTTGATGTTCACTATAGAGGGTATTTACTTGATGGGTCAGAATTTGATTCAAGCCTCGACAGTGCGAATCCTGCCAACTTTGCACTTAATTCTGTGATTCAAGGTTGGAAAGAAGGGATACCTTTATTCTCCAGAGGAGGGAAAGGTAAACTGTTTATCCCACACAATTTGGGATATGGATGTTATCCTCCTTCAGAGCTTATACCTCCGCTGGATGTATTAGTTTTTGATATCGAATTAATAGATTTCTAGTTCAGTATAGGGCAAAAAAAACCCTCTCTTGGGTTGAGAGGGCTGTCTATTAAACTCATTCTCAGAATTGCTAAAAAAAAGCAACATTCTCAGTATGGTTAGGTTTTAACACTACAATAATAACGCGAATTCACCGAAAGTGTTTCTAATAAAATGTTAAAATTATAATATGTTCTTTCTGAATTTGTAAATAATTGATATTCTTTATTATATTCTCGACCCAAGGCCTAATTTCAAAATTTAATTTTGTCTTAGTTCAATAATCTACAAAACTTAGACTTAGCCGTACTCTTAAATAGTAATCATCGCAGATTCTAAAGATTGGGCACTTATTTTATGATGAGACATATCATAAACGGCTTCACCATTTTTAATAATAATCACTTGAGGTGATTGGTGTTGAACTTTAAATCTATCAGCTATTTCATTTGAGACATTTCTAAAGCCTAAAAGATCCAAATAATAAAAGTCAAACGAACCTTGATCAAATTTCCAATTTTCTTCGAGCATATATTTCGCTCTTGCACTTATGCCACAAGACACACTATGCTTGAATAGTACAACAGGTTTATTGAAAGAATCTTCTATTGCTTTTTCAAGTTGATCTATTGACTCTAAAGTCTTCCAAGAACTCATCATAGTTTCCATATTTAAACTGTCTAGTTTTCAAAAATAAAGTAATCTCAATAAGAGATTAAAATAACAATGAAGACCTGCCTTCGAAAGTTTCAACGAAGGCAGGCAACTGTCGTCATGCAGATACTCTTTTAATCATTTTACTTAGTTCAAATCTAAAAGCTTGTTTTATTTCATCTCCAGTCTTTAATAGCAGCTCTAAATCTGATGGAAAATCAAGTGGATAGTCGCTAACTCTCTTCCGAGTATTATCTGATAATGCTCTTCTATCTCCCTTTATTATACAAGCCGAGTCCTCAAAAAATGCCTCAGCAGATATTGGCTGACTTAAAGATGTTTCATTATCCGTATCAATTAATTCCATCTGAGCTCTAATACTTAGAGACTTTTCTCTAAATATCTCCTTTATCCTTGCTTTTACGACGCTGTATTTAGGTCTCTTGATATCATTTCCTAAAGTGTCTTTGGCAACATTGCCATTCTTATCTAGGACATATTCATCACCATCTTCTACTTCCTTTTCTTCAAAAAAGATGCGCTTATTCTCGCGTTCTGGACTAATATCTATTCCATCTATTTTAAGGCGTGCAACAAAATCAAATGATTCTATGGCTTTTTTATGATCATAATATCGAATCCATTTGTCCGATCTGGGTATATATCTTACTTGGTCCAAATAGTTTGCAATATCATAAGGTAAGAATAGATCTGTATCAAAAAGGGTCTCAACAAGAACATGTATGATTCCAATCTTCTCAGCCTCAGATCTAAGTGCTATTACATCATTATAATCGGTATCAAAATCACTGGTGCGTAAAAAGGCATAATAGGCTTCTCTTGCAAATTTATTATCATCAGAGGATTTAGCTAAAGCTAGATATTCTACGCCCATATTATAGCTTAACTCTTTAATACTATTTCCGGCATCTACAAGAAGATCATTTGCATTTACAAAATCAAAATGCCCTTGATAACCATCTTTACTGATTAGAGGAAGATAAGGGCTGATCAACTTTTGTCTGTATGCAATTCTTTCACTAATATCTAGAATTCGTTCATATGCATCCAAGTTTCCTAGTCCATTCAAAAAGGCTATTTCCTCTAAATCATTATTATTTACTTTGATAAAAGCCTTTTCCAGTGCTTTGATATGCTTGGTTTTTTTGCCTTTAGCTCCTCGCATCTTCTTCGTAGCAAGAGCAATGGCCGCGTCATAGTTACCACTATCTACTAACGTCTGTACCGACTTACAAGACATAAATAACATGACCGTCAAGAATCCGAATAGGTAAAGATTAGTTTTCATAATCGTAGGTTTTGTTTGATCTACGACTATTCTAGAAATACTAATGTTGATAGGGAATCAACCCTTTAAGAAAACTTTAAATTTCACAGTGAGTTACAAACAGGAAATTTGTATAAAAAAGAGATACTATGAACTATAGTTTGTCCATTGCAAGAACCAATGAAGTCAGAACTGCTGGCAAGAAAACCCAAAACCAAGCTGACCAGAGAAAAAGGAAACCAATGCAGATGGCCGTAGAGATCAAAAATGCCATCCAATAAGTTCTTTTATTATTCGCTGCTACCGCCATTTTCTAGTGTTAGTTTAAGAGTGTGCAAATCTATGAAATACAGGTACTTTAGACGTGTTAAAAACACTTTTTATTTTAATTAGAATGAATCTATTCGGGAAAACCCCTTATTCTTCAATGAGAATTATTTGATCGGGCCTCTTCATTCATTAATTTTTTTTTGAAGATAAGATATGTGAAATAATGACTCCCGCATGATGTCTTGTATTCTCTATGAAAAGTGTACTAGTTTTCAATCCAGCATTCAACACACCAGCTATGTATACATTTCCTAAAGGAGATTCTAATGTGTCTTCATCAAAAAGTGGTCTAAGGTATTCATCTTGACTAAGTGGAATACTAAGAGATTTTAATAGATCATAATCAGGTTTGTACCCAGTCATTGCCAATACAAAATCATTTTCAATTTCAAACTGACCCTCTTTTTCATTATGAAGCACTACACTTTTAGCTTTAATTTCTTTTACTATCGTCTCAAAGTGAGCATTAATGGCACCTTCTTTTATTCTATTTTTAATATTTGGGAGTATCCAATACTTTACCTTTTCATATAATTCAGGCTGTCTTACGGCTAATGTAACCTTTGCACCTTTTTGCCATGTTTCTAAAGCAACATCACACCCAGAATTAGCTCCACCTATTACCAATATATTCTGGCCAACATATGGGTGAGCTTCGTCATAAAAGTGCTTTACCTTAGGAAGGTCTTCTCCAGGTACATTTAACATTCTAGGAGTATCATAGAATCCTGTGGCAACTACAACATTTTCAGCTCTATAAGTATCTTTTGAGGTAGAAATCAGCCAATCAGAGCCGTTATCTCGTTCCATTTGATTTACGCCCTCATAATAGTGGATATTAAGCTTATAGCTCTCGACAATTCGCCTATAGTATTCGAGGGCTTCTCTACGCGTTGGTTTATCTTGATGAGAAATAAAAGGTATTTCAGCTATTTCCAACTTTTTAGAAGTAGAAAAAAATGTCATATTAGCTGGAAAGCGAAATATAGAATTTGCTAAAAGCCCCTTTTCTATAATAAGATAGTCCAGGCCGGCTTTTTCAGCTTCTACTCCTACATTGATTCCAGTGGGTCCACCACCTATAATAACTAGATCTAAAATAGCATGTTCCTCCACCACCCTTTCGAATCATTTTTTATCTAATCAGTATCAAATCACCTTTTTCTTCAAATATTGCTCCACCTAACGTACTATAAGTGGAATAGAAAAAGTACACATCAGCTGGTGCATCCTTGCTACCTTTTCTCCCATCCCAACCAATTTCAACTTGATCAGATTCAAAGACTTTATTCCCCCATCTATTATAGATTTTCAAATTATATTCATCTAAATCTGTGCAATCACTCTTAGGTGCAAATGTTGTATTGATATCCTCGCGGCTATTAGGAACGAAGGCATTTGGGTATTCTAAGCATTTTTCTCCTGTTATTGGAGGTTCTACATTACAATTATCCAAATCATCTTGAGTAACTTCAATTTCTGCTGTGACTGGGTCTCCACATCCATCTCTTCCCGTCACAGTATAAGTGCCTATAGTATTGACTGTGGACGTTACTCCTGTATTTCCTGTGGACCATTCTGTGATTGTGGCATTATTTAAAGAAGCCAAAAGGATTACCATATTTGCACCACATTCTTTACTGATTTCAATACTTCCATCTTCAATAAAAAAACTGCTAGAGACTTTTATGTCTGCCAAGCCACTGCAAAAACCTTCAAACATTACTGAATAGTCACCAGGTTCAGAAACCAAAATTGATGTGACTCCACTTTCGCCATTAGACCATGTCAGGCCTGCTGGGTTAGCATTAAATCCTTCCAATGTAATTCTCACCGCTCCTAGTGTACAATAAGTGTCTTCCACTTGAGCTTCTAAAGGCAACTGAATATTAAAATCGGATTGGCTAATACTTATACTTGCTTGACCCTCATTACCGCAATCATCAACAATAGTGACTCGATAATCACCCGGTTCAGTTGCTCCAATACGGGTCTGTTGAGAAGCTCCTGTGGACCATTCTATTTCCACAATGGGATTATTGGCATTCACACCCAAAATTGCTTCTCCTGTCTCGCAATACTCAATAAAATTAGGCTCTATTTCTACCATTGGAAATTCTCTCTGATCCACATTAGCTGTATCACATAAAGTCCAACATGTGATAAATTCATTGTTTCTTCCAGAGACAGTCACACTATATTCTCCTGCTTGCTTCGCAATAACGATTCTTGGATCTGCAGTTCTTTCAAATTCTCCCATCCAAAAATAGCCAAGCCCTCCTTCTACTGTTGCATCTAAAGGGAAATTGATTGGATCCTGTGGGCAATATGATGTATCTGGCAATGTCAATATTGGTGGATTGAATCCATTATATTCTAGTGCTTTTACCGAGATAGTATCCATTGTTCCAATAATATCGGTTACAGCAGCATCTGCGTTTGTAGCGATAAAATCTGTAAAAGTCAAAGACAATGTCAGCATTTGTGCCAGGCAGAGTCCATTTCTATCTCCTTCATTATTATATCTGACTAAATATGGCGTCTCTCTATCTTCTTCTTGTCTAGTCCCTCCACTTAAATACATGATAGCCCCTCCATCTGCTGTAGCACCAAATCCATTTACATTTTTAGGAATGGAATTAAATGAGTAGGAGTTCCAACCCAAAGTCGAATCTAAGTTCATTTGCGCCATAAAAGGTACTTCCCCACCTTCAATAGTGGCAAATCCCATATACACTATTGAGCTATCAGGTCTTCCATCCACATCTGTAATATTAAGTGGGCCCTCAATCGCTGAAAGAATATGACCAGTGATGACCTCTCCCTCGCTGGATATTCGAAGTATCATACTTTGGCTAGCTCCATCTGCTGTGATTACCTCCCCAGAAATCACGAAATTGGAATTAATCAATTGGGTGAAATTACTTGCTCTGACATTGACAACATTATCTAAAGGAGACTCAAATGATTGCGAGGAAATCACATTTCCTATAGTATCCATTATAGACAAAACTATGTTAGAATTTGTATTGGATAAGATGGCAATGGTAGAGTCAATTGTAAATAGAACGTCTACCAACTGATCATTATCAGCAAGACTAATAGACTTATTAAGGCCTATTGATCCATCAACTCCAGTATATCTAACTAAAAGATTTCGGTTACCTCCATTTTCAAATTCACTGACATCTAGAAACGTTGAACTTGTTACACTTACTACTTCAGATCTGCCTTCAAAACTTTCATCAACTAGCTCACTACCTGAAACCAATTTACTCCAGCCATGACCACCATCAGGACCAATTTTAGTGATAACCCGTTGAAAAGACACCGTGTCTAATACTGATGAAAAAATAATTGAATCATCTCCAACAACTTCTATATCTCCAACTGCTAACAAATCTAAATCTCTTTTAAATTCATAGGTCATGGTCCAATTGATATCTCCTTTAGCACTAAATGAAGTCACATTCATTTTTCGCAATTCATCTTGAACATTTCTTTCCACCGCAAGAGTTAGGAAAGAACCTCCTGGCAAAGTATCTAAATCCAAGGTAATATGGTCTTCGGTTTGTGCAGTATAAACTCTTTCAAAAGGGAATACCACTGTGCCTCCTCCAAGCTGACCACTCAGTGTAATTGCAAAACCTAGAGAGAAGAAAAAAGTAATGATAGAATATTTCATTGTTGGTAGATTCTATGACGATTCTGAACAAAAATAGCTAGGAACATCCTTATGAACCTCAACTATTGTGATTTTTTCAATTGACCTAACGAATTCTAGCCTATTTCACAACGAATTTAGTACACATTTAAGTTGTGAATTCGCCAATATATTTCATCAAAGGCTGATCACATTTCGTTACACAACAAAAAAAGGCTATGTTCATCAGATAGAACAAAGCCCTTTTCTATTTCATTTAAGATGTACTCAAGACATCATTCCTTGTAATTTCATTGCTAAGCCCATGTCTCCTGAAATTTTGACCTTCCCACTCATCACTGCCATCATCGGATTGATGTCGCCGCTTTTCATTTTCAAAAGTGTCTCCATTGAAGTAGTAATTGTACAATCTGCATCTGTGTCCTCGAACACAAGTGCATTTTCACTACCTGATCCATCAATAACTACTACATTCTCATCTATTGCAAATTTAACTTTACCCCCGATTGGGTCCATTCCTTTTGCTTGTTCACTAAATTGATCTATTACAGCTTGAATATCCATTTCTGATTTTTTTCTGTTTAATATATTGATAAAGGAAAGATGATTATGCAAATACTTCTTCTTCCATCTTTTTGATTGTTAACACCTCATCGTTCATAAGAGTTTCAGCTAACCCTAATGTCTTTGGCATCTCGTATTTAAAAAAGAATTTCATGGTATGAACTTGGTTTTTATAAAAATCCGCACCATATGTCATGTTACTTGTTACCAAAGCCTCTTTAGCTGAGGTAGCCATTTTAATCCACTGCCACCCAATCACTATTGTAGACATAAATTCCATGAATATTGTAGCATCTGAAAGAAATCTCTCATAATCTCCAGCCATAGCGAAACTCATCAATTTACCTAACACTTCTTGCATTACCTTCTGCTTTTCAGCTAAAATTTGAGCGTAAGGTTTTAAATCATGATATGTCTGGGCAGAAACGATAGATTTTTGAACTTCCGCAGCCAGGGCAAACATAGCCGCTCCATTATTCATGGTTACTTTTCTGCCTAATAGGTCCATGGATTGAATGCCGGTTGTACCTTCATATAATGCTGTTATTCTGATATCTCTATGATACTGCTCTAATGGAAAATCACAAGTAAAGCCATATCCCCCAAAGACTTGAAGTCCATTACTCACTGAAATTTGCCCCATCTCTGAAGGGTAAGTTTTTGTGATGGGTGTCAAAATCTCTAAAAGATTATGAGCTGCCATTCTTTCTTTTTCATCAGGAGAATGATGTGAAATATCCAAATACTTTGCACTCTCAAGAGCTAAACTGATAGATCCATCTACTACAGCTCTTTGCAATAGTAACATCCTTCTAACATCGGGATGTTCAATTATAGTCACTTGGCCCTTATTCACATCTTTCGCTCCACTATTAGCAAGTCTTCGACCCTGAGGTCTTTCTTTAGCATATTGTAATGACTTATGATAGGCAGCATTTGCTATGGAAAGAGCTGTAACTCCTACATCAAGTCTAGCTCCATTCATCATCTGGAACATATACTTTAGTCCTTTATTAGCATCGCCTACCAAGTAACCCGAACAATTTTGATTCTCACCGAAAACCAAATGGGTCGTTGATGCTCCTCTTTGTCCCATTTTAATAAATTCTCCAGCACAGAATACGTCATTATACTCCAAGCTACCATCTTCTTTTATCCTGTGCTTGGGAACAATAAATAGACTTATTCCTTTTGTGCCTAATGGTGCTCCTTCAATTCTTGCTAATAATAAGTGAACTATATTCTCTACTTGGTTATGTTCTCCTCCTGTGATAAATATCTTTTGTCCTTCTATCTTATAAGATCCATTTTCCTGTAAAGTAGCTGTAGTTTTAATGTCACTCAATGAACTTCCTGCTTGAGGCTCAGTAAGACACATGGTTCCTTGCCATTTACCTGCCATCATATTGGGGACAAATCTGTTAAATTGTTCGCGATCCCCAAAAGATTTAATAAGCGATGCAGCTCCAGTAGTTAAGCCTGTATAGGACAACACTGTATTATCAGCAGATGACATGATTACGCCCAATGCTGTAAGTGCCATATGAGGAGTTTGTGTTCCTCCATCTTCGTAATCAAAATGGGAGCCTATAAACCCGTTTTCACCAGATAATTTCATGAGTTCACCCACTCTTGGGTGAACAATAATTTCACCATTTTCATATTTCACCCCAAACTGATCTATCTCTTGGAAATAAGGATATAGTTCCTTATCAGCAAAATCCTCGGCAGAATCAACCAATATATCTATGGCTTCATTATCAAAATCGGCATAACGTGGAAGCTTTAGAACATCTTCTACATCATGTACTTCATGAAGAAGAAATTTGATCTGATCGGTATTAACGTATTGTGACATAACTTAAATGTTAAAATTTAACTCAGAGTTAAATAAATTCATCGCAATATTAAAAAAGAAGAATATCACTTGCAGTTTTTATAGCCCAAATGTTTGAATTATTTACTTGATTTAATGAAAAGCTGTACATTGATAAGCTAATCTTAGGAATCGGAATTATACTTAGAATG
Source organism: Saprospiraceae bacterium UBA7328 (assembly GCA_002471345.1). Classification (GTDB taxonomy): domain Bacteria; phylum Bacteroidota; class Bacteroidia; order Chitinophagales; family Saprospiraceae; genus UBA7328. Next base: position 9,263 of record DKPS01000151.1, on the reverse strand, counting down.
AAAAAAATACCAATTTCTATTATTGGATTGATCACCATCCTGCTGCTTTACTTTCTTTTTTATCCAACGGGATTGATTCTGACGTCTTGGACACCTCCATCTGCCCCTGCACTTGAAGGGGAGTATCAAGCAAATAGCTTGCTCTCTAAAATGAAAATTATCTATCAAGGTCAATGTGATAAATGCGAGGATATTGCGATAGATAGTTCAGGAAATATTTATGGGGGCGAAATCAATGGAAATATCAAAGTTTTTAGAGAAGGTGCTGAGGAAGGAGAAATCCTTGCCAATACTGGTGGAAGACCATTAGGTTTACATTTTGACAAAGATGAAAACCTAATAATAGCAGATGCTGACAAGGGTCTTCTTAAGTTATCGAAAGGGGGCGAACTGACGACATTAGCTGATAGGTATGGTAATTATACATTCCGATTTGCAGATGATCTTGAAATAGATTCTAATGGAATTATTTATTTCACAGATGCTTCTGACCGATTTGGATTTAAAGAAAACAATAAGAATATTATAGAGCATCAGCCATCAGGGGCTTTTTATAAATATGATCCGTCAAATAGAAAAGTAGAGCAATTAATGGACTCAATGTATTTTGCAAATGGGGTAGCTATTGATCATGAAGAAGAGTTCATTTTTGTGAATGAAACAATGACTTATCAATTCAGAAAGTATTGGTTATCGGGTCCAAAAGCAGGAAATTGGGAAATGGCCAAGGACAATCTACCTGGATTTCCTGATGGAATTTCGCGGGGTGATAATGGCATATATTGGATCACTTTTGCTTCTCCAAGATTACAATCGTTTGATGATTTGTTGCCTTCACCATTCATCAGGAATATTATAGCTAGACTGCCAACATCAATTCAGCCTGCTTCAAAACACTATGGAATCATACTTGGACTTAATGATCAAGCTGAAGTGATCTACAATTTTCAAGATCCATCTGGGAAATTCGGTGAAATTACAAGTGTCCAACAGTTTGGCAACAAACTTTATTTGGGATCTCTTTATGAAAATGGAATTGGAGTATTAGATATTGAAAATTTAAAATAATCTGACCAATCACAGCCCTTGAGCCAATACTGTACGTGTAAGCTCGGTATTAAATTTTTTAATCTCCTTAAGATCCATATTTAAGATAGTAGTACTCACACCCGAAGAAGTAATCAGTTTGATATATCCTACTATCATAGACCATCCTTGCAAGGTAAGAAGCATTGAATCTTTCTCACTTTGAATACTTCCGTCATTCTTACCCCTGTCTATCTCTTGGGAAGTCAATTTTAAAGGGAGGTTCTGAATGTCCTGAATTTTAGTAAAATAAATGCTCTCACTTATGCCTAGTGATATCTTATTTCTATCCTTTCCTCCAGCCGAACTTCGGATTAAAGAGAAATAATTGAGTATAGTTTCCGAAAAGAGAAAATTGTTTTCGCAAAAATCAATGAAGCCTTCTTGTATGCCTATTGCTCCTTCTATACCAAGATTGGACTTGTTATTATCTATGATTTGATAAAATACTTCTATCAAGTATTGAAAGGCCTTATAAGTGATTGCCATATATAAGTTTTCCTTGCTCTGAAAATAAGAGTATAGTGTCACTTTAGTGATTCCGGCTTTGGTTGCAATGTCTTCCATTTTTGCATTCCCAAAACCTACCGCCTCAAAAACAGACTCAGCTGCTTTGATGATGTTATCCTCCTTAGCTTTTCGCCTTTGTCTGTCCATCTTATTCTAAAGTATCATATGCTTACATACTGTACAAACATAATTGATTTTAAGCTGAGTTCGAATTATAGCCAGATACTACAAATTAGACCAATAAAAAAACCTCATCCGCAAAAGCGAATGAGGTCAAAATTATTACCCCAAAAATACCAATTACATCTTGTGGTTTGGATTCAATGTTTTGTATTCAAATATGATACCAAAGTTCTTTAGCAATTTAATAAATTCCTGTGAGGAATAAAAGAGAATGAAGTGAAAATGTTCAATGACACTCTCACTTCATTCCTTTTGTAAACTATTTTACACTTTTTCGCACATCAGAGAATAGACCATTGTTTCTCAACATTAATCCCTTATCCTGTACGTTGATATCACCATTGAGGTCAAAGTCTCTCAAATAGTAACTACTATTTAATCCATCATCGATCAACCATGTTCGAAGATCTTTTACGTTGATGTCCATAATATCAGCAGTCGAAGTGGTTTGATCTCCATTACCTGCATACATTACCCAAACGTCTCCAATCTTTTTCTGACCAACACCTACAAGCTCTGTGTAAGAATCTCTAATTCTAAAATCATAGGTGATCATGCCATTTATTACTGGGACCTTAGTATGAGACATCACCAATAGGTGGTTTCTATGCTCAATAACTATGTAGTATGACTGAGTAGGATCTAATTCACAACAATCTGAGCCATCAACAAACATTATCGTACCGTCTGACATCAATAAAGCTGCCCTTTCGCAAACTGTTGATTCTTCTTGTGGAGTGCTTCTTAAGCTCACAAGTACCCAGTCCGTGGCATCCGCTGGATATCCAGCTCCACCATCTAACGATGGTAATGTTGCATCATACTGGTCTCCTTCTAGACCACTATGTCCCCAAGGACTAGCTGCATAAGGTTGACCTGCTGGAGTAGCAATTCCAAAGAATACCTGAGGTGTCTGACCCGGCAAGTACCCAAGTTCGTTCAATTTAGTAGACATCACCTGAGGGCCATCTTGATATGGTCCTTCGAGAAGAACTGCCGTGTTGATTTTTATACAGCCACCTGATGAACCTAAGACAAATTGAGGCTCTACTGAATCTTCATCATCTTCACTCTGATCTCCATCGTCATTTCCAGGAGTAGAATCAGGATCGTTGCTCGTGCTCATTGTTACTTCAGCAACATTTTTATAGTCACATTCTCTATTTAAGAAATGAACCACCCTTGCTTCAAATGTCAAAGCTAAGAACTCTCCTGCATTGATGTCTCTGATGTCCCAAATGATTCGATTCTGTACAACTTTACCACCATGGCTTATCTCAACTAAGTCAGTATAACCATCTGGGACATAATCAACAACTTGTGTATATGCTACTTCATCAGGCCCATTATTTCTTAGAGTAAGAGTAAATGTAATCCAATCATTAGCATCTACAATTTCCCTACTTGCTGACTTTGTCAACTCAAGATCAGAAGTTTTTCCAACAGTGAATATCGCCATTGCCTCGTCATCTTCTACTGGTTCAGCACCCAAATTACCAGGTGTAGAATTCGGATCAAACTGATCTGCATCCGTAATCTCAGCCAGATTCAAGACATTTTGTCCAAAAGCGTTAGAAGCAACAGTTGCATCAAATGTCAACACTATACTTTCACCTGAATCAATTTCAAGATCAGACCATTCAATTGTTTCTCCAAATAATATACCGCCATTGCTAATGTTGGCAAACTCTGAGCAATATTTGATTGGTAAATAATCTACCACATCAACTCCAGTGGCATTAAATGGCCCTTTATTAGTTACAGTCAGTGTATATGTCACTACATCTCTAATTTCGGGATTCATATCACTCACTGTTTTCGTTAAGCAAAGATTTGCCTCCTGAGGTGATGTAGTTAATTTATCTTCATCATCCTCACTCTGATCACCATCATCATTATTAGGTGTAGAATCTACATCGTCTTGATCAGCTGCTGTAACCTGGGCAACATTAGTATAATTAATACCACTTGCAGGTTGTACAATTTCAGCTTCATAAGTCAATCTCACTTCTTCAAATCCGCCCACTGAGAGACCTGTCCATGTTATTATATTGCCATTGAGTGAACCTCCATCACTGATATTAGCAATATTAGTAAACCCATTTGGTAATACATCTTCCACAGAAACTCCTGTTGCATTTGTCTGACTAGCATTTAGTACAGTTACTCTAAAGGTTACTACTTCTCCAGGTTGTGGAACAGCTACATTCACTCTCTTAACTAACTCTAAGTCAATTAATTCGTTAATTATGTCAGGAGGAGTTACATATGCATAGTCTTCATCATCCTCACTTTGATCTCCATCATCATTATTAGGTGTAGAATCTACATCGTCTTGATCAGCTGCAGTAACTTGAGCAATATTCTTGTAATCAAAACCTTCTTGCATTGGATGGATGGTTGCTCTATATCTAAGAGCGACACTTTCATTAACATCTAATGCTAGTCCATCCCATGTAATAGTTCCGTTATTAATTGATCCACCATTTGAGATACTGACAACATCCCCATATCCATTAGGAAGAATATCTTCCACATTTATTCCTGTCGCTCTATTTGGTCCATCATTAGTTACTCTTACTGTAAATGTTACCATTTGGTCAACACTTGGATTAGTAATGTTAACTGATTTATCAAGTTCCAAATCGATTGCCTCTTCAGTGTAGCATCCAATATCCATATTGTCAATATTTTGGCCACTTGCTAACATGAATAAATCAGATCTTCCACTAGTAGGATCAATGTCACTATCGATATTATCATCATCACCTACATCTTTTGGACTAATAGCTACACTTTCGTCAATCTCTAAGCTTACGTAGTACTTTCCTGGAGGAATATTATTAAACAAATATGCTCCTTTGTCATCTGTAAATGTCGATGCTATCTGATCTAGATCCTCATCAAGTAACCAAACCCTTACTCCTACTTTTCCAACCTCATCACTATCTTGAATCCCATCTTTATCTGTATCATTCCACACATAATCTCCAATGGAACCGTTTTGATAGAATCCAGCATCTATCGTTTTATTTGATTCCCCTTGAGAAAGAGCTACAACTTGTGATCTTCCATTTATGATATCACTGTCAATACTATCATCATTTCCAAAATTAGGTAATGTAGGTGTAAAGCTGCTTGGAGTACTAAACTCAATATAGTAACTGCCTGCAGCTAATCCTGAGAACATATACATTCCATTAGTACCTGTCACAATCTGGTCTATGGCATTTCCATTAGCATTGTTATAAAGGGTAACAGTAACCCCAGAGATTCCTGGATCATTTGCATCCTGGATACCATTTCTATTCAAATCCTCGAATACTAAATCTCCTAACGCAGCATCACATTGAGTGGCATCGCTGATCAAAATAGATCCTTCATTTGTACATCCATTAGCATCCGTTACTGTCACTGTATATGTGCCTGCAGCGAGACCATTGATAGATATTCCAGCAGCTCCATTGCTCCATGAGTAACTGAATCCTCCATTTCCTCCAGATGCATTCACCGTTGCAGATCCAAGATCTCCAGATTCACAATTGACATCTGTTTTCTGAATGTTTACATCAATCTTAGAAGGCTCACTAATTTCCACTGACAGAACTTTCATACATCCATTTGCAGTGCTTACAGTCACATTATGTAATCCGGCACTCAAAGAAGTAGCAATTCTTTCAGTTTCTCCATTATCCCATAGATAAGAAGGATCACTTGCAGCAGTCGTAACTTCTGCAGATCCGTTGCTTTCTCCATTACAACTTACTGTTGATACTTGTGAAACCGAAGCGTCTATATCCAATCCAACATTTATACGTTGTTGAGCTTGGGAGGTGTTTCCACATTCATCCGTTGCTGTCCAAGTTCGAATAATTGTAATACCGCAATCGGTATCACTTCTTGACTCACTCATTGAAAGACCTACATTTCCACAATTATCTGTGGCTGTTGGTGCACTCACTGCAGGAACTTGTTCTAATCCCTCTACATCTATATCAGATGCAAAATTTGAAATTACTGGAGCCTCATCATCAGTAACATTAATTACTTGGGTATGAGACACTGTATTTCCACAAGCATCCGTAAATGTCCATGTTCTATTAATTACATATCTATTCGGGCAATTTCCATCGGTTCTTGTATCCACCGAGTTTGCTGTCAATTGTCCGTCACAATCATCAATTGCAATAAGTGAAGTTCCTTCAGGTGCCGTACATTCAACATTAATGTTTTCAGGGGCATTCAGAATAATAGGTGCTGCGTTATCAATAAGATTGATATTTGCAGTACTTGTGTGGTAATTTCCACAGAGATCTGTATAACCAAATGTTACTGAAACTCCATCTTCACAAGTTGGAAGCTGACTATTATAATTATTCGAAATAATTACATTTTCACAATTTGTAATAATTCCACCATTGTTATTCAACCAATCTTGAATCATTCCAACAATATTATCTCTACCACAGACCAAATTTAGGTCAACTGCATGAGTAACAATTGTACATCCGTTTAATACGGTTAAGTTCAATACCAAATCAGCTCCACATGTTGTACTCTCAATTCTATCTGTAGAATTACCATTATATGTTCTTCCATTCCAACTATATGGCAATTCATCACTACAGATTGTAACTGTCGTAACATCATCTGATGGCTTCGTTGTAACTGTTAAGTTTAATACCAAATCAGCTCCACAGGTTGTACTCTCAATTCTATCTGTAGAACTACCGCTATATGTTCTTCCATTCCAATTATATGGTAATTCATCACTACAGATTGTAACTGCCGTAACATCATCTGATGGCTTTGTTGTAACTGTTAAGTTTAATACCAAATCAGCTCCACAGGTTGTACTCTCGATTCTATCTGTAGAACTACTATTATATGTTCTTCCATTCCAATTATATGGTATCTCATCACTACAGATTGTAACTGTCGTGACATCATCTTCTGCTTTTGGTGTCACTGTCAGGTTCAGTACTTCATCTGCACTGCAATCACCACTCTCCTGTCTGTAACTTCCTGATACTCCGTAGCTCTCACCATTAAATACATATGGTAAGTCTAATGCGCACACTACTACATCTGTCACTTCATCGTCCGCTTTTGGTGTCACTGTCAGGTTCAGTACTTCATCTGCACTGCAATCACCACTCTCCTGCCTATAGCTTCCTGTTGTGCCATAGCTCTCACCATTAAATACATATGGTAAGTCCTCTGCACACACTGCTACATCTGTCACTTCATCGTCCGCCTTCGGTGTCACTGTCAAATTCAATACTTCATCCGCACTGCAATCACCACTCTCTTGTCTGTAACTTCCTGATGCTCCATAGCTCTCACCGTTAAATACATATGGTAGATCTAATGCACATACTGTCACATCTGTCACTTCATCATCTGCCTTCGGTGTCACTGTCAAATTCAATACTTCATCTGCACTGCAATCACCACTCTCCTGTCTATAGCTTCCTGATGCTCCATAGCTCTCACCGTTAAATACGTATGGTAGATCTAATGCACATACTGTCACATCTGTCACTTCATCATCTGCCTTCGGTGTCACTGTCAAATTCAATACTTCATCCGCACTGCAATCACCACTCTCCTGTCTATAGCTTCCTGATGCTCCATAACTCTCACCATTAAATACATATGGTAGATCTAATGCACATACTGTCACATCTGTCACTTCATCATCTGCTTTCGGTGTCACTGTCAAATTCAGTACTTCATCTGCACTACAATCTCCACTCTCTTGTCTGTAGTTTCCTGATGCTCCATAGCTCTCACCATTAAACACGTATGGTAGATCTAATGCACATACTGTCACATCTGTCACTTCATCATCAGGTTTCTGAATGACTGTAAGGTTTAAAATTTCATCATATGGACATCCGTTACCATCAAGTTGAGCAGAAATATATATACCTGATTCTGTTAATGATTGGCCGAAAAAGTCATAAGGAAATTCATCAGAACAAATAGTTACATCTGTTTCAATATCGTCTTGCCCACATCTCTCTGTCCTAGAAATTGTCTGCGATACTGTTGCAGTATTCCCACAGTCATCGGTCGCAGTCCATGTTCTAACTATACTTCCATCTTTGCAAATTCCAAAATCTCCTGAATCGACAAATGTCAAGTCAACATTATCATCACAATCATCTGAGGCAACTGGACTATCAAAGACTGGCTCTTCATCACAAGTGATATTTCTATTGGTTAGACTCGTTAAACTTGGAGGAGTATCATCACTAAAGCTAATAGTTGCTGTAGATAATGCACTATTACCACACTCGTCAGTAGCAATAAATGTTACAATTTTAGTATCACTATTACATGACAGAATAGAGTTAGAGTAATCATTACTAATATTAACATCTCCACAATTGTCTGTTGCACTTCCATTTCCTCCATTGTTCAACCATTGCTGGATTAATACTGGAATATTGTCATTGCAATCTAAACTTAAGTCAGAAGGACTATCTACCCATATAGGATTTTCTTCATCTTTAACCGTAATCCTTTGTGTGTGTGTTACAATATTCCCACATCCATCATCAAATATCCATGTTCTTATTACTTCAAAATCATTAGGACAAAACCCTGGAATAGTATTCTCTGAAAGAACGCCAGGTATATTTCCTTGGCATATATCTGTTCCATTTAATGTTGCAGGAGATGACACATCATCTGCACAATCAACTGTTACATCTTCAGGAAGATTTTCAGGAAGTTCTGGCTCATCAATATCTTGTACTGTGATTGTTGCTGATGTTGTCGCAGTATTACCACAATCATCTGTAATTAACCATGTTCTAGTGATTACCTTTTCACTTGGGCAACTGCCATCTATTTCACTATCTGAAGATGATAAAGTAGGAATACTACAATTATCTCCAAATGCTGGAGTGCCGAATTCTATTGCATCTCCACAATTAACGATTTGATTAGGGACAAGACCATCAAAGAATGGTGGGGTATTGTCCTCTATTCTTATTGTTCTTGTTACTTCACTACTATTTCCACATGCATCTATAGCTGTATATACGAAAGATTGAATTTCAGCACAGCCATCTATTGCAACAGAAGACTTAGCAGCAAGAGTAAATTCCGAACAATTATCTACCCAATTAGGTATATAAGGCGGAATAGGATCATCACATTCTATAGTCAAATCTGTCGGAGGATTAGTAACAGTTGGGCCTTCATCATCCACAACAGTTATGCTCGCTGACGTTTTTGCACTATGTCCACAAGCATCTGTAACAGTCCATGTTCTTGTTATTACTTTTTCTGATGGACAACTTCCATCAATAGTAACATCGTTAAATGTTAATGAAGATGAACCACAATCATCGAGGAATGCTGGAGATCCAAACTCAACAGGTTCATCACAGCTGATAACCCTATTAGGTACTAATCCATCGAAAAATGGTGGTAATACTACATTCACACTAAAGGTCGCTGTACATGTC
>DKPS01000072.1 GCA_002471345.1 Saprospiraceae bacterium UBA7328 | reverse complement strand
CTGGAGGGTTAGGAATGGGTGCAATTCTATGCAAATGCCTTGAAACTATGAGTTTGTGAAGTTCTTTCTAGAATGTTCCCCGATTTTGCCCCGATACTTAAACTATTTCTTTTATAGTGTCCCCAATAGCTTTTGCAAATAATGGAGGTACTGCGTTACCTAGCATCTTATATTTATCTCCCATAGACCCATGTAACTTATAATCGTCAGGGAAAGACATTAATCTTGCCGCCTCTCTAATAGTAATTGATCTTGCTTGAGTGGAGTCTGGATGAATATGTCGCAAACCATCTTTGTATAAATGAGCAGGAATTGTATTGCTTGGTTTATCCCACCTCAACACATGATATTTGTGAACAGCAGACTCTTTTCCAGTAAACTTTTTGTATACGTCCTTTAATGCTTCTGTTGAAGTATATTTATTATCGCCATCCTCTATATCTCTTGCTAAAAGTTTAAATATCTTTATATCTCTTTGATTATGGAATCGAGGAGTATGCTCTGAGAAATCCTCATTATTTGTATGAGAAATTCTTTTGCTTATTTCTTTAGGAAAGATTTTTGGTAGGTCTTTGATTGCATCTTTTACGGTTGTGGGCTTAGCAAGCCTAGCTCTCATTTTATGATAGAATTTTTTTACCTTTTTTTCACTATCACTATTTTTAGATTTTAAGTAGCCAAAAATAATAACTCTCTTTCTTTTTTGTGGCACACCATAGTTGGAAGTATCAAATACGCAATCTCTGAAATCTTCTGCTACTGAATAACCTAAGTCAGTGAAGTCTTTTTTAATTTGCTCAGTAACATTTATTCCATATGGTTTTGCTGAAAGCATGCCTACAACATTTTCAAAAACAAAAAATTTGGGTTTAAGCTCTTTTAGAACATTATTAAATGATTCAAATAGAAAATTCCTCGGATCTTCATGCATCTTATTTTCTTTATTTATTCTTCCTGCAATTGAATAGGCTTGGCATGGGGGGCCTCCAATAACTCCATCAATTTTCTTGCCAACATGAGATTTCAATTTATTGATGTACTCGCCTTCCTTTGTAATATCAAAATTAAGAATAAGTTCATTCTTTGATGCATTAGCTTGCAGGGTTTCGCAAAAAGCTTTCTCAATTTCAATAGATGCACTAATGTCAAAACCAGAGCGCTTGAAGCCAAGCGAGAGCCCTCCACATCCTGCAAATAAATCAACGACTTTTAATTTGCTCATAAATGGCCTCTGCCAAAACTTTTGCTAAAAGAACAGGGACAGCATTTCCAACTTGCTTGTTTTGAGAGGTTTTGGATCCTTTTATTTCAAAGGTATCTGGAAAAGATTGCAATCTACAATTTTCTCTAACAGTCGGTACTCTGTTATGTTCATAATGGAAATGATTTCTATGCCCAGTATCGATGGTTCTTGATGGTTTGTTGCCATCGTATCTCGTCCATGCTTCGTTAAACTTTCTACTATCTCCGACCCCAGGAGGAAGATCTTTATGGTTGCCCCCTTCTGGTACTTGAGATATTACGTTTATAACTTCTTCAGTATGTCTTGTGGGCTGATGATTTTTTAGTATCTTGGCTCCGTTTCTTATTAGTTGTTGATATTGATTCTTTGGGTTTGATCTGTAGGAAGAGATTTCTTCAAGATTAATTAGAGATGGAAGTTCATCGAGCGCCTCTCTACATGTAACCAATTCCTCTTCTGTAAATAGTGGGTCAGGAAATACAAAATCTTTATCGATGAGGCCTATATAGAAAAGCCTTTCTCTTGCCTGAGGAACGCCAAAGTATTTAGAATTTACAACTTTAGATGAAACTGTGTATCCCAATTCAGTAAAATCTTTTATGACAGCATCTCGAACCGCACCACCATATAAGCTAGCCATTCCCTTAACATTTTCAATTAAGAAAGCTTTAGGCTTCGCAACTTTTATTAAATCATGCATTGCCTTATAGAGCTCGTTGCGCTTATCAGAAAGTTTTCTTGTACCAGTTAGTGAAAATCCCTGACATGGAGGGCCTCCAACTATGACATCAATATTTTTTATATCTACTGATGACTTAAATTTATCCATCCATTTAGGCTCAAATAGATCTATGTTTAATGGGTTTTCTGACAAATTGTTGTGAGCAATCGTATTTAAAGAGTCGGCATCAAAATCTATGGCAGCTTTTATGTTAAAGCCAGCCATATCAAACCCTAAGCTTAGACCTCCACATCCGCAAAAAAAATCGACAACATTTAAATTATTATTATCTTTTTGCTCGAACAAATTAATTAATTTTTTATTTCTAGCATTCATCGTATTAAATTGTTATTTGATTAGATCAAACCTGCCAAATTCATTTTCTCTGTGGAATTTTATATATTCAAGATCTGGTTTGAAGAAGTTAGAGTCAAAAACTGGTTGAATTTTTGTCATATGATATTTACCTACAATATCTTGGTTTCTAACTTTTTCATGAACAAAAACTTCATTCTTATCACTCAATGTCCACATGCCCTCATCAAACATTCTATGAAGATCATAAGATAAGGCCAAACCATTTGAAGGTATATTAGGTCCTGAGTGAGGATGTCTTTTTGGCTTTATATGAGCAGCTTGAAGGATAATTCTATCTCCAAAAGAAACTGCATCTTTTCTAACAGCACATTTATGATTATAGGCTTTTAATACAAGCTCCCTAAATTGAGGCTCTTTCAAGATTAAATCTTGGGTAATAGATTTTGGCGTATCGTCTTTAAATGTTTCGAAAATATCATCTTCAAAAATATTTGTTTCTTTTATTTTTATGGAGCTAAAATAAGTTTCATATATAGATTCAATAAGAATGTCTTCTGTGATAGTTGCTTTATTATATTTCTTATCAAGATAATCATAATGCTCGCTTTCTACCGTTATAGAAAAACAATAGTACTGCCCTTCAGGATCCCTAGTGCAAACAAAAAAAACATCTCGATCAAGGTTTAGGCTCTGATCTAAAGCTTTTGATCTATATAGTCTTTTCTCATCATGGCCTCTTTTTAGCCCGGCTTCGGGATGGAATTTTGTGTTATGCCAATCATATTTTCTAGTGATTACATCACCTGAAGGAGTAATTAAATCTATCAGGGTTATATCATTACGATATTTAACTAAGTGGGGTGGAAAAAATTCATGGCAGTTCTTTGGAATTAATATGAATTCGCCTCTTTCGTCACGTATTTCGCCAGTATATCCACTCTCATTGGATTTAAGTTTTTTTATGAAGAACTCCATAAAATAATTATACAAGAATTGCTTATTTTAAATTTTTTTAATTTTGATAAAATGAAGGTGTATTAAGAGTAGGATTAGATTCCTCTCCAACCTGCCGACTTCCGGCAAGGTGGAAAAATGATGTGGCTTTCAGCAACTAAAGGAGGTACCAATGAAAGACTACAAACCAAAGGTAATAACCGTTACCAAAAATATACTTGCAACTATCTATCCAAATGGAGATTTCGATATTTCGTTTCTTTAC
>DKPS01000206.1:20478-20851 GCA_002471345.1 Saprospiraceae bacterium UBA7328 | reverse complement strand
TATTCCCTATATATTCTGGTTTAGTAATAATTTGAGCTGAAATATAAGGCTCCTCTACCCTATCCAATTGTGATGGATCTGGAAGATCAGAAGGTGTATTAATAATGAGCTCTTCTTGTTTAGTGGTGTAAGCCAAATAAGAAACATTTGGAATGGTTGTGATCACCTCTTGATCAAATTCTCTTGAGAGACGCTCTTGTATTATCTCTAGGTGTAACATTCCTAAGAACCCACACCTAAACCCAAAGCCAAGTGCTACTGAAGTCTCCGTCTCATAAGTCAATGATGCATCATTCAATTGTAATTTTTCGAGACTGTCTCTTAAATCTTCAAAATCCTCATTCTCAATAGGATAGATACCAGCAAACACCAT
>DKPS01000206.1:14779-20173 GCA_002471345.1 Saprospiraceae bacterium UBA7328 | reverse complement strand
AGGATAGATACCAGCAAACACCATTGGTTTTACCTCCTCAAAGCCATGAATGCCATCAGAACAAGGATTGTCAGTACTTGTGATTGTATCTCCTACTTTGATTTCTTTCGACTCTTTGATACCTGTAATGACATATCCTACATCTCCTGTGCCCATTTCTTTTTTAGGTACCTGATCAAGTTGTAGCACCCCAATCTCATCTGCGAAATAATCCTTACCAGTATGAATAAATCGGATACCTTGTCCTTTCTTCAGAGTGCCATTCATTATTCTATAATAAGCAATCACTCCTCTAAAAGAATTGAACATTGAGTCAAAAATCAATGCCTGTAATGGAGCCTCTGGATCACCTTTTGGAGCAGGAATACGGTCTACTACTGCATTCATTATATCTTGTATCCCAATGCCCGTTTTACCACTAGCCAGAACAATTTCCTCACTTGCACATCCAATAAGATCAATAATTTGATCGGACATTTCTTCGATCATGGCACTTTCCATGTCCACTTTATTCAAAATTGGAATAATTTCAAGATCATGCTCAATAGCCAAATAAAGATTAGAAATAGTCTGTGCCTGCACTCCTTGAGAGGCATCTACTAAAAGTAATGCTCCTTCACATGCAGCAATTGATCGAGATACTTCATATGAGAAATCAACATGACCAGGTGTATCAATTAGATTAAAAGTATAAGTCTCACCATCATCATGATTATAATACATCTGAATTGCATGGCTCTTTATAGTAATTCCTCTCTCTCGCTCTAGATCCATATCATCAAGTGCTTGATCTTTCATCTTTCTCTCTGCAATAGTCTGAGTGAACTCAAGAAGGCGATCAGATAATGTGCTCTTACCATGATCAATATGAGCGATGACACAGAAATTTCTTATGTTCTTCATTAGTGCAAATATAGAGGTTGTTTAATTACTATTTAGGGAATAAGAACAGACAAGTCTCAACTGATCTCAACCATTTTGTATAAGAACCGATATCATAATTATATTTTGATGACTATTAATTCAGACATGTTACATTTGCACACTTTCTATTTCTTATGCAAAATATTTCAAACAAGTATTCAACCCTATTCGGCAGGAAAGCCGAGTTATTAGCTAGAGCACCAGGCAGAATAAATCTAATAGGAGAACACACCGATTATAATAAGGGCTTTGTTTTACCAGCTGCTATAGATAAGCATATGTTTTTTGCATTTGGAAAAAACAAAGAAAAATCAATAGAGCTATATTCTTATGACCTGGATGAGAAAGTCACTATTGAATCGTTAGAAAAGCTAGAAAACAATACTTGGGCAAATTTCATTATAGGCATCCTTCAGGTCTTAAAAAATAAAGGACTTGAGATTAGAAATTTCAATATGGTTTTTGGTGGAAATATCCCCATCGGTGGCGGTCTGAGTTCTTCATCTGCTTTGGAATGTGGATTTCTTAAAATATTGAATCAGGCATATGATCTTGGACTAGATCATATGGAAATGATAGAGATAAGTAGATCAAGCAATCATCATTTCTTAGAGCTTCAAGGAGGCATAATGGATCAGTTCAGTGTTCTAAATGGAATAGCTGATCATGCCATGCTACTTAATTGTGAGACACATGAATACAGCCAAATTCCACTTAGGATGAATGGATATAGTTTTGTGTTAATAGATTCTAATGTTTCTCATTCACTAGTAAACTCTGCTTACAATGACAGAGTGAGGGAAGGGAAAGAAGCATTGACGATAATTCAGAAGAAGTATCCTAAAGTCCGGCATTTGAGCATGGCAACTTTAGCACAAATTGATGCTGTAGAAAAATCGTTGAGCCTGATTCAAAAAGCTAGAGCTCGCTTTATAATTGAAGAGAATAGACGAGTCCATAAATTTTGTGCCGCTTTAGCCAAAAAGGACATAGGAAAAGTAGGTAATTTGATTTATGCTTCACATGAAGGACTCAGAGATCAATATCAAGTCAGTTGCAAAGAAGTGGACCTTCTTGTTGATTTAGCAAAAAAAAGCGAAGGCGTAATTGGAGCAAGAATGATAGGTGGAGGATTTGGAGGATGTACTCTTAACTTAATAGAATCCAAAAATGCCCTTACAACAGCTCAGAAAATATCGAGCTCTTATAAGGCCATTACCGGAATATCGTCTAAAGTATACGATATTAAGATTGGAGATGGAGTATCAGTTTTTGAAAATTAGAATTCTGGAATTCATTCTCTATGAATTTTTGGCCTTATGAATTCCAAATATCCCATGATTTTTCTGCTTGCAAATACAACATGTCCAACCCATTTTTCACCCTAGCATCAGCACTTTTTCCTCTTTTCATAAATTCAGTTGCCGCAGGGTTATAGACTAGGTCATAGAGAAAGTGATCTTTGGACAAATATTCGTATGGAATATCTGGGAATGCCATAGTGTTTGGATAAGTACCAAGAGGAGTAGTATTAATAATAAGCTGATGCTTTTTCATCATGGGTTCATCTAAATCACCATAATTCAAATATCCTGACCGTCTGCTCACGTTATGGTAGCATATGTCTAATTCTTCAAGCACATATTGAATGGCTTGTGCTGCTCCCCCTGTACCTAGAACTAAAGCATCCTCTGGTTTTTCATCACCAATAAACCTTTCTAATGATTCTTGGAATCCATATATATCTGTGTTGTATCCTATGCGAAGATCCCCATCAATTTTAATCGTATTGACAGCACCTATTCTCTTTGCTTCTGGGCTCAATTCGTCCAAAAAGTCTATAACGGCTTTTTTGTATGGAATGGTCACATTTAAACCTCTGGGACTATGATTTGATATCAATTCTTCGAGATCATCAATAACCTCTAATTCAAATGCTTTGTATTCCGAATTTAATATGCCTTCTTTTTCAAATTTTATTTTGAAATAACCTGGCGAAAAAGAATGCGTTAGTGGATATCCTATCAATCCATATGTTCTCATGTACTATTTACCTTGACCTTGCAGTAAAACAAGAAATGTATAAAATAGAATTTTAATATCCAGCCTAAGTGATCTATTTTCTAAATACAGAAGGTCAAATTTCAATCTTTTTTGCATTTGTTGCAGATTAGAAGCATATCCATATTTAACTTGACCTAATGAAGTAATACCAGGGCGTACGGAAAGCAGATAATTATAGCGGGGTTCTTCTTTAATCAATTGGTCAATATAATACTGTCTTTCAGGTCTAGGTCCTATCAATGACATGTCTCCTTTAATAACATTTATAAATTGAGGCATTTCATCTAACCTCCACTTTCGCATGAATGCTCCAAATTTAGTACAACGTTCATCTCCGTCAAATGAAAGCGCAGGGCCGCTTTTTTCTGAATCTTCAAACATTGATCTAAATTTTAATATTCTAAATTTTTGTCCTCGAAAACCCAATCTATCTTGAGTGAAAAACACTGGACCAGAGGATGAAAGTTTAACCTTGATCGTAATCCAGAAAAATAATGGCAGAAGGAGAAGAAGAAGCAAAAGACTTACAAGAATATCAAAAAGTCTCTTCACTATTTTTTCCCAGTTGGACATGTCATGGAGATCAATGGCTAATACTTCAGTATTGGGAATAGGTCGAATTTTCACCTTGCTTAAATTATAAGGTTCATGTGCTGACACATTGATCTGAATTCCTTTATGAAATGGATATTGGGTATTTAAGAATGACTGGACACTTTGACTATTGTCACGCTCTTTTACAAAAACCACCTCAGAAATAGAATGATCATTTACTATTGAGGACACTGATGGAAAGTCTCCTAGTATAGGTAAATTGTTGAATTTAGAACCTTTTGCACCTACAAATCCCAATACATTATATCCCCATGATGGAATCTTTTTCAAATCAGTATATACATTTTGTGCAATAGGCCCACTCCCAACTATCAATGTATTAAACCCTATTCGACCTGCCTTTATCTGTCCTTTAAGAATAGTCAAAAAACCTGTTCTTGATAAAATAGTAATCAGAAAATGAATACTTATCAAAATGAAAAAGGGCGTGATATAAGATTTATATTTTAGCAAATCATCATCAACTAATACAGTTAAAAGGAGAACAAATCCTCCCAAGATACTTTGAAAAAATGTTCTTATAGCAATGATAATTCGAGATTGTCTTGCTATTTTTTGGTATTGCTCTGTCCCAAAATACAATATGATCCAACCTAATGGAATCAAGAGCATTCCCCAATATAACATTTGGTCATTCCAGACGTCTCTCCATTCAAAATATGCCTCAGGTATTTCATTGATTTTTCTGTAAATGAAGAAAAGCAACCAAACTAATGATGCAGACAAAAAGTCAATAAGCATATATGATATTTCCCAAGGACGCAATTGATTTAAATTGTTTGTGGCTCTATTCAAATCATCTCGTTTTGAGCAGTAGATATCCCATGATCATAATAAGTCCTATAAGAATAGTTGCAAAGGTCATTGCAAATCGAGTATATTTCACAAATCTATAAATCAATTCTGCGTGTTCAATGTAGCCGGAATTCACTTCTTTGTCTAAAGTTTGCTTATCAAAAAGGCATTTACCACTTAATTCTACACCTTTTTTTCTCAGATCGCTGTACATTCGGAAAACGGTAAATCTAATGACAATATTAGTCACTGCAAATAATGAGAAACACACTATTATTGAGAAAATCAATTGATTAAAAGTCAATTTGCTCTAATATTATTTAATAATCACTAACAAAGATGCAATTCAAAAATTATCTTCTAGTTCTTCTTTTAGGAAGTTATTTTCAAATCACTGCTCAATCTGTTGACCTCAATTACTATCTACCTGATATTCCTTTAAATGAAACAATTAGCACTCCTGAGGAATTTTTAGGTTACCAAGTAGGAGATTGGCATGTAAGTCATGATCAGCTTCATTATTATATGAAACATGTGGCATCTCAGAGTGACCGTATTGTAATCAATGAAATAGGCCGAACTCATGAAAACAGACCTTTATTAAATCTAATTATCACTTCACCAGAAAATCATAGCAAACTGGATCAGATCAAAGCCAACCACAGATCTCTTACGGACCCAAATAGTAGTGCTTCGGCTGATATTGAAAATATTCCTGTTGTGATCTATCAAGGATATAGCATCCATGGAAATGAGGCAAGTGGAAGTAATGCTGCCTTACTTAATGTTTATTACCTGGCAGCAGGTCAAAGTGATCATATAAATGATCTTCTAGATCATGCAGTAATCATTTTGGATCCTAGTTTTAACCCTGATGGTCTTCATCGTTTTTCCACTTGGGCTAATGAGCATAAAGGAAAACATATCACTCCAGATCCAAATCATAGAGAATATAGAGAATCGTGGCCGAGAGGAAGAACCAATCATTATTGGTTT
>DKPS01000206.1:0-14474 GCA_002471345.1 Saprospiraceae bacterium UBA7328 | reverse complement strand
GGAAGAACCAATCATTATTGGTTTGATCTCAATAGAGACTGGCTCCTACTGACTCACCCAGAAAGCCAAGCTCGTATAAAAGTTTTTCATGAGTGGAAACCCGATATTCTTACTGACCATCATGAAATGGGTACCAACTCCACCTTTTTCTTTCAACCAGGCGTGCCTGATAGAACGAACCCAAATACTCCTAATGAAAACCAAAATCTCACATTTGAGATTGGGAAATTTCATGCAAAAGCTTTAGATAAAATTGGGTCATTATATTATACCAAAGAGTCTTTTGATGATTACTATTATGGCAAAGGATCTACCTATCCAGATATAAATGGGGGTATAGGAATACTCTTCGAACAAGCCAGTAGTAGAGGGCATGCACAACAAAGCGCTCATGGATTGTTGACTTTCCCTTTTACAATTAGGAATCAGTTCACTACTTCAATGAGTACACAAGATGCTGGATTAGCATTAAGAAAAGATATTCTGAGTTTTAAAAGAAAATTCTTCCAAGACGCTCAAAAAGAAGCAAAGAGCGCAACTACAAAAGCATATGTATTTGGAAGCAATATTGATCATACACGGGCAGATAGATTGCTAGAAATACTTCAATCACATGATATCAAGGTGCACACACTTTCTAAAAAAGTAAGCACTGGAGGTCACCAATTTGATGCTGGAGACGGATATATAGTACCTACAGATCAGTATCAATATAAATTGATTAAAACCATCTTCGAAGAAGTAAAAACATTCAAGGACAGTTTGTTTTATGACGTTTCAGCATGGACATTACCACATGCTTTTGACCTTGAATATGGAGAAGTAAAAGGGAATCCATCAAGTCACATTGGATCTATAGCCAGTCCTAAATCGAGAGAATACTATACTTCTATAGGTGAAGATCCATATGGTTATATAGCAGATTGGTCGGCTTATGGAGCTCCAACTTTTCTGGACAAAATTCTTAAAAAAGGCATAACAGTAAGAGTTAGTCATAAAGATTTCACAGCTAATATTAATGGCAAAAACCAAGCGTTCCGGAAAGGAACACTTATCATTCCAAATGAGAACAAAGGAATTTCTGGATCTGAATTGAAATCTTTGGTTCAAAAACTAGCAGAAAAACACAAGGTACCTACTACAGAAATCAGCTCTGGTCTTACAAACGGTGGATTTTCATTAGGAAGTCCTTCCATGAGTAGTCTTGACAAAGTGAATGTTGCCATACTTGTAGGTGAAGGTGTAAATAGCTATGATGCGGGAGAAGCCTGGCATCAAATGGATCAAAATTTCAAGATCGCAACGCCTCTATTAGACATTAATTCATTAGGCCGAATGAATCTGGACAGATATGATGTATTAATCATGTCTGATGGAAATTATAATGCTTTGAACGGAGATGTAGATAAGCTCAAAGCTTGGATTCGTGGTGGTGGCAACTTAGTGGCATCAAAAAGGGCAATCGACTGGCTCATTTCAAAAGAGCTATGCTCAGCAAAAAAAGTGACAAGTAAAGAAGAAGAGAAAAGGAAAAAGGGGGTTTATAATAAGAGGAGCCCAGAAAGAGGTGCACAAGTCACTGGTGGAGCTATCACTAATGTGAAAGTTGATCTTACTCATCCATTGTTCTATGGTTATAATGATTCCTATTTGGCAACATTTAAAAAAGGGAACAACTTTTACGAACCTTTAGGTGACATATATAATACTCCAGGAAGATATACTTCCACTCCTGTTTTATCTGGATATCTACACCGTAAAAATGTTGACAAAGTAAAAAACTCTGCGGCAGTATTTGTAGATAGACAAGGTAGAGGAAAAGTAATAGGCCTTGTAGACAATCCTAATTTCAGAGGATATTGGTGGGGAAGTAGCAAACTATTTGCCAATGCAATATTTATGAGCCAAACAATTTTTTAAACCTATATAGAGATAGAGTGATACTTTATAACGATTATTAACCCAAGACAGAATTAAGTTTTGAAAAATGAAGATTTAACATACACCTTATAAATATTTTCATATGTTGTGATATTGTTAAATCAACTAAATTTTAATTCGTATGGATTTGTTACCATTAATCATCCAACTTATTGGAGGAGCATTAGGCGGTGTAGGAGCCGGAAAAGCGATGCCATCTAGTTCACTAGGTAGTATGGGCAATATAATTTCAGGCCTTGTAGGAGGTGCTGGTGCAGGGCAGTTACTATTGCCTATGTTAGGCATGGCCGCTGGAGGTGGTGGAGAAGGGTTAGATATCATGAGCATTATCTCTGGCCTTATTGGCGGTGGTGCTGGTGGTGGTATTCTTACCGTTGTAATTGGCTTGATCAAGAATGCTATGGCCAAATAAAATTAGAAGAGGTTAGTTCAACAAGAATTAACCTCTTTTTCTATCCTGCCCTTTATCTATTTCAACCTTCGCTTATTGAGCCCTCTTCACCACGACAAAATTCACAATACATTTCTACTACCTTAGAAAACATTCGAAGTTTATTGAGCTCTTTTGACCAAAATAGTCTTTTGAAATAAACTTTATTTATCATGATAGGTTTGATATCATGTACTTTAAAATTATCTCATGCCAAAAAATATTCTAGCCTTTGGGGCTAGTAATAGTAGTAAATCCATCAATAAAAGGCTCGCTAAATGGGCATCCTCACAAATAGAAAATGTTGAGGTCAATTTAATTGACTTGAATGATTTTGAAATGGCTATTTATAGTATGGACCGAGAAGAGAATAGTGGTATCCCTGATAAAGCAAAGCGATTTAGAGAACTCATAAACAGCTCAGATGGCTTATTGATTTCATTTGCTGAGCATAATGGTGGATTCAGTACAGCTTTCAAAAATGTATTTGATTGGGCATCGAGATTAGGCAAAGACCTATGGGATAATAAACCTACGATGCTTATGGCTACTTCACCTGGAAAAAGAGGAGGAATGTCAGTTCTAAATAGTGCAGTCTCTCGTTTTAACTTTATGGGGGCTGGTGAGATCATTTCGTTTTCATTGCCTTTATTCAATAATAACTTTAATGATCAGAATGGTATTATTAATCAAGAACTGTTGTCACTATTTAATGATCAGTGCCGTGCTTTCGAAAAACTTCTAAGCGCAAAGAGCTAACCATGTTTTTCCATCTCAAGATTATGATAGAATTTTATAACAGACTTAGTTTCATACTTTTTGTTAAAAAAAATTGTCGTAAGACTGTTCCTCTTACCTCGCAGATATGTTTCGATTTCCTAATCAATCCATATGAGTAGATAATATCAACTTAAGAAATTTTCTTGTTTCTGCTTATCATAAAACTACTAATAATGATGATCAGTCCACCCACAACCATATTAGCATTTAACGTCTCCCCCAAAATGAGATAACTAAGAATTATTGCACTTGCTACTTCCAAATACATGATAGATGAGGCAATGGATGCTTCTAAATATTTTAAGCCAATAAAGAACAATTTGAAAACAACAAAACCAGTAACAAAAGTGTATAAAATGCAGATACCCAAGTCGTGCATAGAAACGTCTGAGTATCCATTTACAAAAAATGGAAGGAATACAAACATACCAAGGATATTCTGGTAGAAAACAATCTCATTGGAGTTATAATTCTGAGATTCAGACTTGAAAATGATAACAGTCCCTGCATAAACTACTCCTGCAACAAGAGCTGATGACATTCCAATAAAGTCATTATTTTCAAAAGAAAAGGACAGATGTGAATATGAGATCACAAGGCCTATAAAGGCCAAAAACAGAAAGAACCATTGCCTCTTTGACAATTTTTCTCCTAAGAAAAAATAGCCCATCAATGCCACAAACATCGGGAAGCAATAAAACAGAATAGCTGCACTTCCAACCGAAGTATAGATGTATGCTATAAAATAGAAATAGAGCCTAAATGCATTCAATCCAGATGCTAAAAGCATTTTGGGACTCTTTTGTCTAAATATTTTTACTCCACTATATTTCAGATATAGACCAATACCCAGAGCAGGAAGAGTCATCCTTAATCCAGCAATACTAGTCACTTCCATTGAAGACATCATTTTGATTAAAACCCCACTAAACCCTGCTAGACATGCACTGATCACTACAATTATCGTCGCTTTTTGTTTCATGAGAATCTTTTCCAAATTTGCGGTCGTGAATATAGACCGTTTCTATGTGCGGCATGTATATAAGCTCAATTATCTATGAATTCATCATATTTGTGGATGCAATCTCACAACTTCAGAATAAGAACAATTACAGCAGGAACTGATATTTCAAACTTGAATGACATCAAATCTCTAGAAGAGATCATATCCTTTCTGTTAATAGCTAAAAGAAGATTTGAAGAAAACGGATATGAGGTGCAAACCACAAGAATTGCTTTACCTCATTTCTATAAAATCTCGTCAACTCCTTTAAATAATAAAAGCATAAAAGCTCTTCAACAATTTGATCAAAAATGTGCTGAGCATGGTATAATGCTAGCTATTGGAGATTTATTCCCACCTGATGCATATGCCCCTAACTCCCTTCCAAATATTGAACAATTAATTAGTACTACTCAAATGCTAAGTTTTCATACTGCCATAGCATCAGCGCAGCATGGTATACATTTTAATTCCATAAAAATGGCTGCGAAAATATGCCATATGCTTGCCCTTAAAAGCAAAGGTGGAGAAGCTAACTTTAGATATACTGCTTCAGCTAACTGCCCTCCAGGCATTCCGTATTTTCCGACTGCATATCACTCTGGACCACCTTCTTTTGGTATAGGACTAGAATCAGCCAATATCTTTAATTTTGCCCTTAAAGATGTGAAATGGCAAGAGGCGAAAACATCAATCGAGAAACATCTTAATGAAGCTTCTGGCCCTATCGTTCAAATCGCAGAAGAACTATCACAAAGGCACAGTTTTTCATTCAATGGAATAGACGCTTCTACTGCTCCAGGACTGGATGCTAGTATAGCTGCGGCCATAGAGTCGCTTACTGGAGTACCTTTCGGATGTACTTCTACCCTTAGTGCTTGTGCACTTATTACGGATGTATTAAAATCACTTCCTTTTAAAACTTGTGGATATTCAGGTCTGATGCTGCCAGTTATTGAAGATCAAATACTTGCTCAAAGAGCTTCCGAAGAACGATATACAGTGGAAGAATTGCTTTTATTTTCTGCAGTATCTGGTACTGGGCTTGATGTAGTTCCTATACCTGGAGATACATCTACTTTGGTGATTGCAGGGCTTTATAGAGATATGGCTTCTTTAAGTCAAAAATATAATTCCAAGATTCTGTCTGCCAGACTTTTCCCTATTCCAGGAAAGAAAGCTGGAGAAATGGTCGAATTTGACAATCCATACCTCACTGCATGTAAAGTCATGCCTTTAAAGTGATATTCTAAATTAGTATTGACCCGTTCTGATCATTACAAGAGTACAAGCCTCTATTGTTCTAATTCCACTTTCCTCCGCTTTTTGGGTAAAATCATAGTTCTCCGTACCTGGATTAAATATGATTCTTTCCGGTTTTAATTCATGTATGATGTAATCAATGTATTCTGTTTGAAAGCGCGGACCTAGATATAATGTTACGGTCTGAATATCATTTCTTTGGGGTTGTCCCTTTTGGATTTTAATGCTATGCGCTACACCTTCTTTACGGCCAATGGCAACAATCGGCTCATCTATACCATTGAGCATTCTCATTGCTATATTGCTATATCTCTGTGGATTTTCAGATGCTCCAAGTACTAAAGTTTTATTCTTTGGCATCGGTCTTTCTTTGTTTTGTTATCAAAATAAATCGCCCTAAATCAATAGAATAAAAAAAGCCCTGACGATCATTCCTCAGGGCCTTCTCAAAAATAACTTTATTCCAAATAAGCCATTCCTAATTATTCAAAATGCTTATGTGATTTCTCTTTAAATCTTAAAATTACTAGTTCCAACTTTATATCCTTTGTTATAAACCTCTACTGTGTATTCTCCTTTTTGAATTTCGAATGATGGATCCCAGTTGATACAAGCTTTTGATTGTTCATTGCTATATTCCATTTTTCCTGATGTCGAGTACCTAGCCTCTTCACCATTAAGTTTATTTATTACAGTCGCATTCTCATCTCCTGTAAGTGTTTGACCATTTTGATCAATTACCCTCACCATAAAAATCTCTTCTCCTGGTTCTGTAACAAGATTTGCACGAGTTACAAAACAAGTTTGAAACACATCCATTTTCTTTTTCCTGATTCTCTTTTTGAAAGATCCGTCTTCGTTAATCGAACCTGCTAAAAAGGTGATTTCATCAAGTTTTACTGCAGATGCAATATCTACCTTCTCAGAAAGGTCAGAATTGTTGGAGTTTAAAGACTGATTTTCACTCATAAGTCTTGTTTTAGTCACCTCGAGTTGAGCAGTCACTTCTTTTTCGGATTGAAGTGAAGTAGTCAAAACAGTATTTGATTCAGTCAATTCTGCATTTTGAGTGACCAAAAGCTCGTTCTCTTGTTTCATCTGATTAATCTGACCTAAATACTGCTGAGTCAATTGATTCAGATTAGCCATTTCACTCTTTGCCTTATCCAATTCTCGTTTTGTCCATATAAGATCATTGATCTTACTTTTTTGAGACTTGAGTTCCATTTTCTGACTTTCAATCAAGCCGTTCAACTCCTGATTGTCATTTTTCATGTTTTCAAGACTACTAAGAGCTACTTGATATTCCCCATCAAGTTCTGCTTGAAATTTCTGAAGTTCAGCAATCTCATCGAATTGTTGATTGTTTGATGTTGAAAGTTTTGAATACTTGTAGCCTAAGAAACCTGATACTCCTAAGAGAGCTATGATGATTCCTGTTAATACATTTGACTTTGAAGATGCCATATCGTTGATTTAAAATTGATTTTACCTAAATTATACTCTATTCTTAACGCAATTTGCATACCACATGAACGCATTAGCACTAGGGTAAATTCCTAAATTATCACTAATATAAACCTAAACCAGCTTAAACGAACCCTTGTGGTCGACATTGAGACTGCAAGTATGGTGGTTTCTTATGACAATCTCGACTCTCAGAGTCAATCTTTTTGGGTCAAAAAATCCAAGCGGTTGTCAAAAAACAACAATAATGGACATGATGAGAAGTATTTAAGTCAATTGTATGATGATAAAGCTGCAATCTTCGCTGAATTTGGAAAAATCATCTGCATTTCTGTTGGAATTTTTGAAGTAAGTGAACAAGTAGATTCACTTAGAATCAAATCGTATCATAGTGATGATGAATATGAATTACTTACAGCTTTTGCTGAATTACTTCAAAGTCATTTTTACGATAAGTATCATCATACTATTGCTGGGCATAATCTCAAAGAATTTGACATTCCATTCATCTGTAGAAGAATGATAATTAACAAAATCAAATTACCGAACCTACTTAGGATCCATGGAGCTAGGCCTTGGCAAGTACCTCATCTTATGGATACTCTTGAACTTTGGAAATTTGGAGATTATAAGAATTATTCTTCCTTAGATCTTCTTTGCTCTATACTTGGTGTGCCTTCTCCTAAGGACAAAATGGACGGCAGTCAGGTGAGCAGAGCTTACTGGGAAGGTAAAATAGAGGAGATAAAGTCGTATTGTGAAAAAGATGTCTTGGCTACAGCTAGGGTTATGCTTCGCCTATTGGGAAGAGAATACTTAGCTGATGAGGCAGTGGTTTTTCTTTAATACAAAATCTGAATAATGTAAATATTTGACGACAATAGCACATTTCAATCCTATGTTAGTAGTATTTGCACAACTTCTTTAGCTTTGCACCTCTAAACAGAACACATGGCGCATCTTATAGCACCTTCTATTTTAGCTGCTGATTTTTTACACCTTAAGGAAGGTATTGACATTGTGAATAACAGCAATGCAGATTGGCTTCATATTGATGTAATGGATGGTCATTTTGTTCCCAATATTAGCTTCGGATTAGCATTAATGCCTGCTTTTAAATCCGGTTGTAAAAAGACAAAGGATGTCCATTTAATGATCTCCAATCCAGATCAATATTTAGAAGCATTTGTATATGAAGGAGCAGATGTGCTTACTGTACATTACGAAGCATGTGATCATCTTCATAGGACAGTACAGAGAATCAAGGAACTAGGTGCAAAGGCTGGAGTTGCTATTAATCCTCATACTTCTGTAGACCTATTAGATGATATATTAGAAGAAGTGGATGTAGTTTGTGTGATGAGTGTAAATCCAGGATATGGTGGGCAAAAATTCATCTATCAAACTTTACCTAAAGTAAGAAAACTGAGAGCTAAATTGGACGAAAGAAACTTAGATGCTTTGATAGAAATCGATGGAGGTGTTGGCATGCAGAATGCAGAGTCATTATTACAAGCAGGAGCCAATGTACTAGTAGCAGGAAGTAGTGTCTACAAATCTAAAAATCCAGTTGAAACAATAGCAAGACTTAAAAATATCGGGCAGGTATGATAAAAAGAATCTTTTGTTTTAAACTCCAGATTGCTGTCTTTTTCCTTACCTACCTTTTTGTTAATCAGTCATTTGCACAACAGATTACCATACAAGGAAGAATAAACAACGGACTGGACAATGAACCCGTTGAGTTTGCTACAGTATTCTTCAAAAACTCTACTACAAGCACGGATTCTGATGAGAATGGATATTTTATATTGACTACAGATTGGGCTGAAGGTTTGACCCTTTCAATAAGTAGGTTAGGCTTTAAAGAATTTGAAACAAGTATACGAGAGCCAAAGAATCTATTCCTAGAAATCACCATGGCTCCAGAAGAATCCGAAGTAGAAGTCATCATAACAGAGAATCGTCTTAAAGCTACTGAAATGATCAGAGAAAGAGCTGAAGAGCTTAAATTTCTCCCCTCAGCATCTGGAAACTTTGAAAGTATTCTTCCGCACATTGCTCTAGGAACAAGAGGCGGCACTGGTGGAGAACTGAGTTCTCAATATAATGTGAGAGGTGGCAACTATGATGAAAATTTAGTCTATGTCAATGATTTTGAAATATTCAGACCTCAGCTAATAAGTAATAGTGTACAAGAAGGATTGTCATTTCCTAATCCAGATCTGATGCGAGATTTATCCTTTTCATCAGGTGGTTACGAAGCCAAATATGGGGATAAAATGTCTTCTGTATTAGACATTAAATATAAGCGCCCTACAGATTTTCATGGTTCAGTCAGTGCAAGTTTTCTTGGTGCAACTACACATTTAGAAGGCTCAAAACAGATAGGAAAAAGCAGCTTCAACCAATTGAGATATTTGGTAGGTGCTAGATACAAGACTACACAATACCTTTTGTCATCCTTAGATACGGAAGGACAATACACGCCTCATCATTCAGATTTTCAAGGTTACCTTACTTATGATATTACTAATGACCTGCAGATTGGATTCATAGGTAATTATAATAGAAGCCAATACAATTTTATTCCAATAAGTAGAGCCACTGGAGTAGGATTGATTGATTTTGCATTAGAATTGAATACCGTATTTCAAGGTCGAGAATCTGATGAATTCCAAACAGGAATGGGTGGATTGTCCTTTACCTACATTCCAGAAAGAGAAAAGAATCCATTATTTATAAAGCTTCTTGCATCTCGATATCAAGGTAAAGAATTTGAGAATTTTGACATCACAGGCTTTTACAGATTAAGTCAAATAGAGAGCAATCTGGGTAGTGAGAATGCAGGTGAAGAAGTAGCAGTTTTGGGTGTTGGTACAGAACAAGAATTTGGTAGAAATAGACTACAAAGTCAAATCACCAACGTAGCCTTGAGAGGAGGGATTGAGTTGCAACCCAATGAAAGTGGCAAACCCGTTCATTTCCTTCAATGGGGACTAAAGTATCAGAGAGAATTGATGGATGATCGTCTTAATGAGTGGATTAGAATAGATTCTGCAGGTTATTCGATACCATCTAGTGAAAGTCAGGTGTTAATATGGAATGTTTTGAAAACAGAGAACGAAATAGAATCAAATAGATTTAGTGGGTTTATTCAAAACAGCATTGATTTTAAAGGAGAAGATACAGATGTGAAATTGAACATAGGTGCTCGTTTTTCTCACTGGTCACTAAGTGATGAGTTCATTTTCAGTCCAAGAGCTCAGGTTCTTTTTAAACCGAAAGGAGACGATGTCAGAGTCTCTTACAAACTAGCCGGTGGATTATATTATCAGTCTCCATTTTATAGAGAACTAAGAAGACCAGATGGTACTATTAATACTAATCTCAAGTCTCAGAGATCAATACATGCATTAGGTGGAATTACTTATGACTTTTTCTGGAAGGATATAAGTACCAAGCCATTCAAGATTATTAGTGAAATCTACTATAAGAAGTTTTCCAATCTTACTGCCTACGAAATCGACAACGTAAGACTTAGGTATAGCGGAGAAAATGATGCCACTGGATATGCAGCAGGCATAGATTTCAGAATAAATGGAGCTTTTGTACCAGGTACAGAATCATGGTTAAATCTTTCTTTATTAAAAACTAGAGAAAACATCAGTAACGTCCAACATCTAGCTGTAGAAGTAGGTGAAGATCCTAAAGAAGTAGACAATGTCCCGAGACCCACAGATCAATTTTTCAATGTTTCTTTATTCTTCCAAGATTATTTACCTGGTAATGAACACTTCAAAGTTAATCTCAACCTTATTTTTGGATCAGGTCTTCCATTTGGATTAAGGGATAACAATCAAGTCTATAGAAATGTATTCCGATACAAAGGATATCGAAGGGTAGATATTGGATTTGCCTATCACATGTGGGACACTTCCAGAAAGCTAACAAGGCCAAATAGTATTTTTAGATCCATGGATAATGTGTGGCTCACATTAGAAGTTTTTAATCTCATGGGAATCGAGAATGTATCTTCTAATACTTGGGTAAGGACAGTTTTCAATCAACAATTTGCTGTACCTAACAATCTTACGACTAGAAGGATTAATCTGAAATTCAAAGTAGAATTTTAGCCATGGATTCAAAGCAAAGAACGGTATGCATCTACTGCGGTGCCAATGAAGGAAACTCATCTGAAATTCTACTGCAATCTAAAATTTTAGCTGAAGACTTAGCCAGAATGGGCTTTGACTTGGTATATGGAGGAGGAAAAGACGGTCTTATGCTACTAGTGGCAGATATTTTCATGGCACATGGCAGAAAGGTTATTGGTATAAGACCTGAGAAATTGGTCAAAGATGAAGAACTACATACTGGTATAAGTGAAATCGAGGTTGTTCCAAATATGTATATACGTAAATCGCGAATGATTGAACTGTCAGATATTCTCATCGCCTTACCTGGAGGCATTGGTACTTTGGATGAGTTAATGGACGCATTCACCGAGACCAAATTAGGATTTGTAAACAAACAAATTTTAGTCCTAAATGTGGATGATTACTATGCTGGACTGATGACCATGATAGGAAATATGGTAGATAATGGTTTTTTAAAAAAAGAAGATTCAAAGCTTTTAAATTTCTCTTCAAGTCCTATTGGAATCTTGAAAAAACTAGAGACATTTTATCCCCAAACTGCTAAAGAAATTGATAAATTGGCTCTTATTGAAATCCAAAAAGGTAGGATCCTCACTACCCTATCAAAAGGAAAATCATCTTATTATATCCCAGGAGGGAAACGTGACATTGGAGAAACTGATAAAGAAGCTCTAATTAGAGAGGTAAAAGAAGAACTTACCGTGGAATTAAATCCTTCATCCATTAAATATACAGGTACTTATAGAGCTCAGGCTGATGGAAAACAGGACGGAGTCATGGTGAAAATGACATGCTACAGCGCTGATTATCAGGGAGATCTGAAAGCAGATAATGAGATAGCTGAGATCAGGTGGATGACTTATGCGGATAGAGATAAAGTATCACATGTAGATAAAATCATTTTTGATGATTTGAAAGACAAAGGAATATTATAATCTATAATTCAATTTTTCTTCATTTTAAAATTTGGAATGGAAGTAACTTTTTATTTCTATTCTACTAATTCTGCCTATCTTTTCCTCACAAAATCACAACAGATGAAACTAGCTATTCACAATTGGATGAGAGCTGAAACCATAGAGACAACTTTGGCCAGAATATCCAAAATTGGATATGAGTATATTGAGATACAAGGTGAACCCGATATGTACGACACCACTGAGATCAGAGCACTTCTTAAGAAATACAAAATCAAATGTTTTGGGTCAGTGACTTTAATGTTAGAGCAAAGAAATCTATTGGCAAGAGATGAAGCTCAACGAGCAATGTCAGTACAATATGTCAAAGATGTGATCACTATGGTGAAGGAGCTTGAAGGGGAAATGGTATCTGTAGTCCCAGGAACAGTTGGAAAAATAGTCCCAGACGGAAGGCCTGATCAAGAATGGCAATGGGCAATAGATGGAATAAAGGAGTGCTACAGTCATGCCGAAGATGCAGGTGTAAAAATAGGCATAGAACCAATCAATAGATTTGAGACATATTTCATTAATAGAGGAGCTCAAGCTCTAGCTTTAGCTAAAGAAGTTGGGGCAAATTGTGGTGTTTGTTTGGATATTTTTCATATGAATCTAGAAGAAGAAAATTATTATGAAACAATTGAGAACTGTGGAGACCGAATAGTAAATTTCCATGTAGCTGATAATAATCGAATGGCACCTGGAATGGGACATTTAAATTGGCCAAAGATTATTAAAACCTTAAAATCGACGGGTTATAATGGTCCACTTTCAGTTGAATTTGCCTCCCCTATTGATCGCACTCCTGCAAATCCACATCCTGGCAGCATTGATACAGATCCTCAAGGACTCAGTCCAGAGCAAAAAAAATTCCTTGAAGACCATGGAAGTGCTGCTGTGACTGAAGAGTTTTATACTTTTCTTACTCAAAAATCTTCTGATACTTTAAGACCTCTTATATGAAGATAGCGGATGTAGCAGCACATTGGATAAGTGTACCCATTCCTGTTAAAGGTCAATGGAGATCTGATTATGGGCGTCTTACTCATTTTGATATGTGTCTTGTCATCATCAAAACTGATGATGGTAGAATTGGAATAGGTGAGGCAAAATCTGCTGTAGGTGCCACAGGCTCTTGTGCAAGTATTGTGGCCTGTATAGAGCATGAACTTAAACCAATTATACTTGGAAAACCCGTACATAACATAAGTGAGTTATGGGAACGGATGTACAATGGAAGCCGCGATCATTATGCATTGAGTAGAGGTCGTTCTTTTCCAATATTAGGCAATAGAGGTACCACTATCTCGGCAATGAGCGGAATAGATATCGCTTTGTGGGATTTAAAGGGCCAAGATTTAAACACTCCAGTTGTAAATCTTCTAGGCGGTTCATGTAGATCTGAAATGGAAGCCTATGCGAGTGGAGGATGGGCTGATGCAGATGAAATTGGGGAACAGCTAAAAAGCTATTGTTCAAAAGGATTTAAAGGAGTAAAAATGCGTGTAGGCTCTATGGATGATACTGTTCCGTATAGTGTGAGGCGAGTAAAAGAAGCTCGATCAGCACTTGGAGATGGAATCAAACTGATGGCTGATGCACATGGGACATTCAGTGTTTCAGAAGCCAAAAGGTTTTGTAGAGATGTAGAAGATTGTAACTTATACTGGATGGAAGAACCTATTTCACCAGATAACAAAATTGGAACAGCAGAGGTAAGAGCATGTACTCAGACCCCTATATCAGCAGGGGAAAGTGAATTCACAAGGTTTGACTTTGTTGAATTAATTAATCATAGAGCTGTAGATGTATTACAACCTGATGCTGCAATTTGTGGTGGTATAACAGAATGTATGAAAGTGAGTGCATTAGCTGGGGCTTATCAATTGGAATTAGCTCCACATTGTTGGGGATCTGCTATATCTTTCATGGCTGGAGTGAATGTTGCTTTTGCTTCTCCTTCCTCTGTCGTTATTGAATTCTCATTAGGTGGCAATCCGCTTATGTACGATTTATGTATAGAGGAGCCTGATGTAAAAGAAGGAATTGTAAAAGCTCCTAGCCGATCAGGTCTAGGTCTTTCTTTAAATATGGATTTTGTAAAAGAATACTCTAAAAAACTATAGTAATGTCAAAAGTAACGGGCATAAATCATGTCACACTCATTGTTGATGACTTGGAAAAAGCTGCTCATTTTTATGAAGAAGAATTGGGATTAGAACCTATTGCAGCTTTTGTTTTTGATTATCCTACAGCATTTTTTAAAATTACAGATGACCAGCAATTGCATTTGTCAGAATGGGATGATGCTATATCTTTCAGGGGGCATATTTGTGTAAAAGTCGAGGATTTCAGTAGTTATTTCTATCGTTTTAAAGAATTAAATATCATTGATGTGAAACCTTGGGGCAATGTAAGACAACTTCCAGATGGTGCTATGCAAATGTTCATTAGGGACCCATCTGGAAACT
>DKPS01000184.1:3989-4160 GCA_002471345.1 Saprospiraceae bacterium UBA7328 | reverse complement strand
ATTCTTCCCATAACCGCGTCATTTGTAGTAATGCACTCTCCATCAGTATAAGTCATAATACCTGCACATTCTGCCATGCAAGCATTACTATATGAATTGCCATCGCTACCACAGACAGGTGCAAAGTCAGCGGTGCATATACATTCATCAATTTGTCCATCACAGTTATTA
>DKPS01000184.1:608-3690 GCA_002471345.1 Saprospiraceae bacterium UBA7328 | reverse complement strand
ATTTGTCCATCACAGTTATTATCTTTCCCATCTGCCGCGACCTCGACTGCATTAGGATTTATAGTAGAATCTTCATCATTACAATCTTCATCACTATGAAATCCATCTTCATCATTGTCAATAATTAAAACCTCCCCATCACAATCTTCGTCTGTATCATTATTGGGAATTTCTTGGGCATTAGGATTTACTGTGCCATCCGTATCATCACAATCCTCATCACTATTAAAACCATCTTGATCTAAATCTATTATTTCACTTACTCCATCACAGTTTTCATCCACATCATTGTTTGGTATTTCCATGGCATCAGGATTTATGGCTTCATCTGAGTCATTACAATCCTCATCACTATGAAATCCATCATTATCCATGTCAATCACTTCTTTTACTCCATCACAATTTTCGTCTACATCATTGTTTACAATTTCAACTGCATCTGGATTAATGTTGGCATTAGAATCATCACAATCCACATCATTATTAAATCCATCGTTATCTTCATCCAAGACCGTACCTACATCTTTGCTTAAGATTATACTTTCAAATTTATCACCTGTTCTGTCGCCATCTCCATTAGCTAAAATTGCCACAGCATAAAAAGTCCAAACATCAGGAGAGGAATCATTAGGAGCAGTCCAATTCATTTCATATTCTACCGTATTCCCTGAAAATGCTTTTGCATCTTTATGATCTACATGCTGAATATCATTAGTGGAAGATAAATTGACTTCATCACCAGATACAACAAAAGTTCCTACTCCATTCTGATCAGAATCTAACACTACCATTTGAAAACCTGCTCTCTCAGCCATCCCTTCAGACATTGTAATCTCTACGGTCAGATTATATGTTTCTCCAGCGTTTAGTTCTTCTGGAAGCCCCATTAAAGCTAATGAGCCTTCTATATCTGTTTGTCCCTGATTATGGCAACTTGAAGAAGCACAAGTAGAAGTGCTAGTAGCTCCAGTACGTAGATCTGGTGGGTTTCTTCTCCATCCTAAAAGGACAACTAGACACAAAAATACAGATAAGGTTTGTTGCTTTTTATTCATGAATATTGACGTTTCTGATAAGAATTTAATTAAGACCTACCAAGAAATTAAAAGTAAGTATTTTGGACCAAGAATGCCAGCTCAATTAATCACAAAAAATCTTTAAAACGACATATGGAGTTTACATCAACTTTCTCAAAATTGAAAAATTCAACTCTGGTTTTATCTATTGTACTTTTCTGTAATGTGCCAAACATAAATGCGCAAGAGACTATAGATTCTAATCTTGTAAAATCTGTACTAAAGCAGAGTCAAAAGAAGGAAAAAAGATTAAACAGGTTGCTTAATATTGGAGAACTTACTCACCCAATTCAAGTCACCTATCAAGTAGATGAATATCAGATAGAAGAATATCTCAATCGTAAAATTCAAAGAGATCCTTCTAGTGCAAACTACATCAATCAACTCATTCTTGCAGAAAAGAGATATCAAGTGCTTATGGCAAAGTATTACAACATTCTCAGCGAAAAACTCAATGAAACAGACCAAGAAATACTAGATGTAGCTCAAGCAAGATGGCAAGGATATAAGCACTATGAACAGGCCGTGAATAAAATGCTCAATCCGGAAGCATATCAAATGAAGGCTATGCCCATGGAAAAATTAGCAGAAAGACACCTTGATATCACCAAATTTAGAGTAATGGAATTAGCTGATTACATCACTAGAATGAGTGAGAGAAAGTAGCGACTTTCCCTACCCTACCAATGCCGGATGATACAACTTAGTAGATGTTTGTCTCCCTTTTAGCAATATGTCTCCCATATCTTCCCATTCATATTTATCAGAAGCTGCTTCATCTGATCTAAAATATTCTGATGTCAAGAATATTTTTCCTTTTTCATTACAAAGCTCTTGAATCCGTGCTGCTGTATTTATAGTGTCTCCGTGAAAAGCTATTTCTTTTTTCAAAAGACCGACTTCTGCTACCATAACTTCCCCTCCATGTAACCCGGCTTTGAATACAGGAACAGTCCCATATTTTTCTGAATAAAAAGATTCACGTTCTTTGATTCTATCTTGAAAGGCATAAAAAGCTTCTATACTATTTCTATTATTCCGTTTATTCTTTGCATCCCAAGTGAATACAGCTTCATCCCCTACATATTGATATACTTCCCCTCCGTAATCTCCAATGATTGAAATATCCTTAAAGCATTCTTGAATAAATTTGCTATACTCCTTATGGCCCAATTGCTCCGCAATAGTAGTTGAAGATTGAAGGTCTAAAAACATAAATAATTTTTCCTCTTCTTTAGGAGAGTGGTATCTCCCAGTGAGCATCTTCCAGAAGTTTTTCTTACCAATTTTAAGGGCTACCTGAGTGAAAATATCGAACAAGACAGCAAAAAAAAGCATTGCAAACATTGAAATCATCATTTCTGCTGAAAGAAAATCTCCCTTGAAAATTTCAGAATTAGCAACTCCAAACACATTAGAATTTGCAATAAAAGTCCTAATGGCATAAATGAGAACAAACAATGCTACATAGGATAAATTTCTGTATAGAATCATTTTACCATAAGAAAGATTCCTGAAATTCTTGTGAGCTATGTACGACTTCATGATATAAATGAGTAGGCCTATAATGAGCCCATAATTGAGCGCAATTTGAATTGTATGTCCAAGATGTATCAAAACAGTCTCATCCCTGATAAATTCAGTGTGCCAAAACCGAGTTAGGGCAAAAAAGAATACAGCACTTACCCAATAGGTTAAGTAAATTCCTAATTCTTTAAAGGATGAGGTATTACCGTAAATCATAATTAGGTCTGTTTAGTTTGATGGAATCCCAAAACTTGACATCAAAAGTATTGATAAGAAGATTTGAAAATGACTAAAGTTTTCAATTTAGGGCATCATATGCTTAAAATATAGTTGATGTAACGATTTTTCAGGTTGATCTGTTTCAAAAGATTAATTATACTGAAGAAATGTATCAATTGTAAGGTAACAAAAGTTAAAGAAAGGTAGAAGTAATAAGAGGGAATAAAAATATTCATATTATATTTAAATATAATTTATAA
>DKPS01000184.1:0-300 GCA_002471345.1 Saprospiraceae bacterium UBA7328 | reverse complement strand
TATATTTAAATATAATTTATAAAAAGCTCATAAATAAATAGTTATGTCTGAAAGAGTAATTCCAGTTGTAGACCTTTCCAAGTTTCTGGAAGGTTCTTCTACACAGCGCAATGAATTTGTTCAAGAATTAGGAGATGCTTTTCATCAAATCGGATTCGTAGGAGTCAAAAAGCACGGTATCTCTCAGGATCTGATTAACGATTTCTATATGAGCAGCAAGGCTTTTTTCGGCTTACCAAAATCTGATAAAAATGAATATGAAATAAAAGGACTTGCAGGTCAAAGAGGATATACCTCTTT
>DKPS01000284.1 GCA_002471345.1 Saprospiraceae bacterium UBA7328 | reverse complement strand
ACAAAGATCAGATGGCTACATTAAATAGAAATCTTTCTTCTTTGAATTCTGTATACGGAAATGTATTGAGCGCTTTCACAGTAAAGGCTTAGTAAAACTCATTTGATAAAAAATAAATAGAATAAGATGTCTATTCCAAAGGAACCGCGGCAATTGATGATTAATATCATGTACTTGGTATTGACAGCCCTTCTGGCTTTGAATGTTTCCGCTGAAGTATTTAATGCATTTAAAATTGTGGATAATGGACTTATAAAGTCTAATGAAGCCATGGATGACGCAAATAGTAAGCTTCCAAAGGCTATTGCTGACGGAGCTAAAAAGAAGGAATCATTAGCAAAATATGCTGATCTAGTTGAACCTCTTCAAACTCAGGCTGAAGAAACCTTTAATTACATAGAGTCTATTATAAGTGAGTTAATAGATGAGTCTGGAGATAGAAGTGGTGCTGTGGATGAAGGTGATTATGTAGAGGTTCAAGGAATTAAAAAATTAAGAGGCCAAAAAGATTTTGATGCGACAACTAGGCTTTTGGTTGATAATGGAAAAGGAGAAGAACTCCGTGGAAAATTATTAGCGTTCAGAAACTCAATTATTGAACTTGGGGATGAAGAAGATCGTGCAAGTCTAAGTCAGAATATTCCTAACAGTATAGATGATCAGACTTGGAAGTTTAAGGCTGCTAATAATGATCATTACACTTGGAGTAAATTTAACTTTGGACATATGCCAGTTCAAGCTGTACTTCCAATATTGAGAAAATTTCAAAATGATATTAAGTCCACTGAGACTGAGTTTTTAAACTATTTATCTAAAAAGGTTGGTGGCGTAGAAGATTTAGTCTTTGATAAATTTAATATTGTCTCTGCACCTGCAAAGACTTATGTAATAAATGGTGAAGAATTTAAAACAGATATATTTTTGAGTGCTTCTGCATCAGGAGATTCTAAGACAGGTATTAATATCAAAGTGAATGGAAGACCATTAACTGTAAATAGTGATGGTGTAGCATCTTTTACATCAAGAGCTAGTGGAGTAGGTAAAAAGAACTATAAAGTAGAGGCATCAGTAACTAATCCAGCTACTGGTGAAGTAACTTCTCTTTCTAATGATTATGAATTTGAAGTAGGTGAAAGATCTGCTACTATTTCAGCTGCTAAAATGAATGTATTCTATATTGGAGTAGATAATCCTGTAGAAGTATCTGTAGCGGGTGTCCCAAGTAACCAAGTGAAAGTGGATATGGGAGGTGCTGGTGGTGGAAGTATTAAAAAGAATGGTGATGGAACTTATATGGTGAATGTGACAAGACCAACTAAAGTTGGGGATTTCGCTCAGGTTAATTTGAGTGCTCCAGGTTTTAGTGCAGGGAAAGACTTTAGAGTAAAAAGAATACCAGATCCAGTGCCCAAATTAAGCAAAAGCAGAGGTGGTGTGATGTCTTCTGGTGAATTCAAAGTCCAAGGTGGTGTAAGTGCGGTTTTGGAAGGTTTTGATTTTGATGCGAAGTGTACTCTTGCGGGTTATCGAGTAGTGAGAGTCCCAAGAAGAGCTGACCCAGAAGTGGCTGAAAATCCTGGAGCGAAATATAGAGGAGAAACATCTAGAATTGTCAATAAGGCAAAGCCTGGTGATCGATTTTTCTTTGAAAACATAAAGTGTAAGTGCCCAGGAGATCCTGCAGCTAGAGATTTAGGAACTATGTCATTTTCCATCAAATAAGATATCAATTTCATAAAAATGAGAATATCCCTTTTATCATTCATATTTCTTTTTCTAGGCTCTTCATTGTATATAAGTGCTCAGGAAGACGATTTTTTCCTTCAAGGGGAAGATAAAGATGCAACGGAATCAAGCATTTTTGAAAAACCAGGAGACGATTTACAAGGTTATTATGATGATGTAGTACAACGTACAATGATGGATGAAAGTGCTTTTTTGGCAAAAGAACCTGTTAGTGAGTCCGATGTAGTATGGCAGAAAAGAATTTGGAGAATAGTGGATACCAGAGAAAAAATGAATTTGCACTGGAGAAATCTTGATGTGCCTTTTTTTGGAGTGCTAAAGGAATTTGCAGAAAATGGAGATATAAAAATATTTAGGGATGAGTTCTTTAAAGAACCTCTTTCTGCGGACGATTTATCTAGTCTTATTAATAAGATTGACACTGCAGTAGTATATGATCCAGAGACTTATGAAGAACAAATTAAGATTACCAAAAGTGAAATTGATGTTGAGGACATCAAAAGATACAGAATCAAGGAGGTATGGTATTTTGATAAAGAATCGTCAAGAGTAAGATCTCAGATCTTAGGAATAGCACCTATAAAAGATGAAATAGATGCTACTACTGGTGAGTTGAAATATTCATTGCCTCTATTCTGGGTTTATTACCCTAAGGCAACTGAGTTATTATCAAGAAAGCGAGTTGTGAATGAATATAATGAAGTGGGGCCAATGTCCTGGTATCATTTATTTGAATCTAGATTCTTTTCTAGTTATATCTATAAGCAATCTAATAGTTTAGGTCTTAGGTTGGAGGATGTATATAAGGACAGTGCGGATACTCAGTATGATGTTCTATTGGAATCTCAAAAAATTGAGAATGAACTTTTTAACTTTGAACACGATCTTTGGACTTATTGATTAAGTCTAATTTAGAATAAAATGTAGGGATGCTGATTTTCAGTATCCCTTTTTTGTTTCTGGTGAGGAGAAGAAATGTACTCTAAGGTGCACACAGTGGAATTAGGGCTATTGTGTTATGACTACCATTTATCTAAATATGTCTAATCAAGTTAATATATTCAATTTATGTGGATCATTCGAAAGTTATTTTAGGATGTTCTCTTTTTTTTCTGACGAAGTGATTTAATAAATTCAATAGTTACTTGAATTATGATTTCTGCATTTACTTTTTATTTCATTATTAAGTTTTATTATAATGGAATCTTCTACATATATCGGATTTGGAAATTCATGTAACTCTATATCTGGATCTTTTAGGATGATCAGTGTCATTGGTTTTGAAAAATTATTTCTATTGATAGCCTCAGGGGCCTAGTCTTTTACCTCCTTGTCATCTTCATCAGTTTGATGTGTAAAATCTTTAAATAGAGATTAAATTTGATCCTATTTGCATCAATGATTGTATTTTTATTTTGCTCTTTGAGTTCGATACAATAAGAATATTGATGAACTAAATGATGTGCTTTGTTTTTGCTTCATTGACATCTTTGATGTTGCCAGTATCATTTGTTCAAACAATTTGTACCTGATTTGTATTAATGCAAATAGCTCTTGTATTATCAATTGGTAAAAGTATCTTTTGTTATTCTAAACTAGTTGCAACAAGATTTAGCAGTGTAAATATTTCTACTAATTTTCCTGTTTTAGAAAATATGAGTCTTTTCAATTCCTAGAATATCCCTTTTAAAAGAACCTTCATTGATAATTATGAATGAGTTGATTAGTAGATGTTCAAGCTTTGTTTAATTGAGTTTTACATTTGGAATATCAAGAATGCTATATTACTCTTGAGATAATTAGCATCATTTTGGGTGATGTAGGAATAAAAGATTTAGTGTAAAATTCTATTATTCTCTAAAATCTACAAATGGATGAGAATGAGATTGCAAATAGTCCTTTTAAATCATCAAAATATAAAGGCCATGAAATGGTATTATCATGGCCTTGCATTATTTCAATCTATCTTATAAGAATCTAAATAATTAGTTTTGTATCATGATTTTGGTTCTATCCGTTTGAGCCCCACTTTTAGTTTCAACAATATAAATCCCTGAAGCAAACTGAGATGTATTTATACGACTGAGTTTCTCATTAAATGAATATTTCTTCATTAGAATTCCATCTAGAGATATAATATTTACATTAAAGTCTTCATTGAAACTCTGAGAATTTTCTATCATTAGTGTATCCTTGCGTAAAAATAAGACAGTTTAAAAATGAATTAAATTTAAACTGTTATGAAGAAATCAAAATTTAGTGAGAG
>DKPS01000007.1 GCA_002471345.1 Saprospiraceae bacterium UBA7328 | reverse complement strand
CAGCTTTACTCTCAAATTGATAAAGTACGAAACTCTAAGTCAATAGTTTCGTCTAATACCTCTACCATTCCTCTATCTGTTTTAACGGAAGAAATGTCAGAGTTGATGAAATCTGATTTTTGTATTACTCACTTTTTTAATCCCGTCAGATTTATGAGATTACTAGAAATTGTTGAGACACCTCAATTTGACGAACAAAAACTTAAATCTCTTCAAGACTTTTGCCAAAACGAATTAGGTAAAGGTATTGTTAATTGTAATGATACCCCGGGTTTTATCGGAAATCGAATTGGTGTATATGCTATGCAAGTGGCGATGTATGAAGCTTTAGAACGTGGGCTTCCTGTAGAAATTGCTGATGTGTTATTTGGTCGACCACTAGGTATTCCTAAAACAGGAGTTTTTGGATTATACGACTTAATTGGAATTGATCTCATGAAAGATGTACTTGCATCTTTTAAAAAAGAACTACAAGAAGATGATCCTTTTATGGATGTCGTTAAACCTCACCCTATAGTCGAACAACTTTTAGATAAAGGCTACACAGGCAATAAAGGGCTTGGGGGTTTTTATGAAACTAAAATAGTTGACGGTAATGAAATCACCAAAGCATTAAATACTTTGGATATGAGTTATTATGATTTTGATAAAGTCGACTTACCTATTGCTCGCCGTGTTGAGAAGGAAGGAATGAAAGCTTTATTAAATGATGATAGTAAATACGGAAAGTACGCATTCACTGTTCTTTCTAAAATCATTAATTATAGCGCTTTTTGTATCCCTGAAGTTTCATCCAAAGTCACAGATATCGATGATGCTCTACGCATGGGCTTCAATTGGAATGAAGGTCCTTTTGAACTCTTGAATGACTATGGTCTAGAAAATTATATTCACCGACTTCAAGACGAGGGATCTGAAGTACCTGAGTTATTAACTACTATGGCTCGTTTGAAACAAGAACCTTATGACTCTACATCTTCTCGCTCTTACAACCATGAGTCTGGAATGAAGTTTATTAATCGAGGTGAGGGCGTTCGCCGATTAGGCGATCATAAAAAATATGCAAATCATATTTCTCGAAATTATGCCTCTACCATTTGGCAGTTTACAGATGATGCTAGAAAGCAACGTTTATTGGTGTGTGAGTTTCATACTAAAGCTAATGCTTTAAATGGCGATGCAATGAAAATTTTAGAAGAGGCTATAGCTCGTTTGGAGTCTGATGACTATCAAGGTCTGATTGTTTACAACGAAGCAATGAATTTTTCTGCAGGAGCAGATTTGAATACAATGATTGATTTAGCAGACCAGTCAGACTGGAAAGGTATTGATAAATATTTATCTCATTTTCAACAAGTTTGTAAAAAAATGAAATATACTTCAAAACCTACTATCAGCGCTGTAGCGGGTTTGGCCATAGGCGGGGGGTTTGAAGTTGCTTGTCAAACATCTCGAATGGTAGCCCATATGAATAGCACGTTAGGATTGGTTGAAACAGGTGTTGGGCTCGTTCCAGGTGGTGGAGGTTGTAAAGAATTATTATGGAGATGGGTTCAAGACCCTGAGTATATTAAAAATAATGATGAGGCAGCTCTTCGAGTCTTCGATATAATCGGATACGGTTTAATGGCTCACTCACCTTTACAGGCAAAAAAACACAAATTCTTTTTACCCAATGATGTAATGGTTTTGAATAGAGACAATTTATTAATAGAAGCTTTTCAACAGGTTTTTGAATTAAAAGGCGATTATCAAACCCCATTAAAGCCTCAATTCTGCTTAAGCGGGCTAGAGGTAAAAGAGAAAATGCACCAACATTTATTAGATCTAGAGAAGAAAGGTTTTATTTTTGGCTATGATGTTGAAATAGGTCTTCATTTGGCGCATGTCCTAAGTGGTGGCGAAACAGATAAAACAAAGACTTTATCAGAAGATGATCTTTACAATTTAGAGCGACAGTCACTCATAAATTTAATACAATCACAAAAAACACGCGATAGGATCCATGCGATGCTATTAAATGGTAGAAGACTAAAAAACTAATGAATAATTTTGAACAAGGAATGCAGCGTAACGATGCTAACTTTGTTCCCCTCACCCCCCTTAGTTTTCTTGATCGAATTAAAGACGTTTACCCAAATTATGAAGCATTAATTTATCAGGATAGAAAATATACATGGAAGCAGGTATATGATCGTTGTACTCAGTTTGCCAGTGCCTTAAGCAAAATAGGTGTAGGGGAAGGAGATGTTGTTTCCATTATGGCAGCTAATACACCTGAACTTTTTGAAGCTCATTATTCTATTCCTATGACAGGCGGAGTGATCAATACTATTAATACACGTCTGGATGTTCGAACAGTTGCTTATATTCTTGATCATAGTGACTGTAAAATATTGATTGTCGATCGCCAGTTTCAAAAAGTAGCTAGCGAGGCTTTAGCTCAAGTTGATCGTGAAATAGTTGTTATTGATATTGATGATCCTCATGCAGGATTAGGAGAGGTGCCTGTAATTGGAGTATTAGAATATGAAAGTTTTCTTTTAACAGGTGATAAAAATTTCAATTGGGTTAGACCCAAAGATGAGTGGCAAGCTATTTCACTTAGTTATACCTCTGGAACTACTGGAAATCCAAAAGGTGTCGTATATCATCACCGAGGATCTTATTTAATGTCAATGGGAAGTGTAAGTGCTTGGAATATGCCTAACCGTCTTACTTATTTATATACTGTTCCTATGTTTCACTGCAATGGCTGGGGATATCCTTGGACATTAGCTATGCTACATGCACGTGTTGTTTTTGTTCGAAATATTATTGTCAAAGATATCTTTAATTTAATAGATAAATACGAAGTTACACATTTTGGAGGCGCACCTATTGTTTTGAATAT
>DKPS01000185.1 GCA_002471345.1 Saprospiraceae bacterium UBA7328 | reverse complement strand
GGTTTTCATTACTCTTATGTTATGTTATGGTATGACAAATACACTTCTAATAGATTACGCATTATGTGAATGCCTCACAATCAATTCAAGTCGATCAATTAAACGTGATCTATTTCTCCCATTCTCTTTAATCCTGGATAAGTTGATTTCTTTAATTTGTCAATTACATATATCTTATGCCCCCAACGGCCCTTCTTATCGTCAAAATTTGGAATAGCTCTTGCTTCAATATTATAGGTTCCTACTTTCCCTTCAAATAAATCTTTGAACATAACGCATTTATCAATAAAAGCAAGTCTACTATCCTTTGCAAGATTAACGACACCACTTACTTTTTTAATACTAGGATGTATATACGAGGATAATGCTGCTGTATGAAAAGTAGAATATCCATTTTCTGATTTTGATTTTATTCTTACATCTATATTTACACCAATTTCGACTTTTAACTTCGTTGGCAACTTAGACATCTGAAAAAATCCTGTCTCGTTGTTATTGATGTAATAACTTGCCATCCCTTTCTCCCTATTTACATATGTAACTAGAGCTGACTCATTTGGAATATCCTCATAGAGCAATTCAGAACATTTTTTAGAGAGTTCTGTAATAACCATATTAGCACTTGTTGAAGATACAGCATTCACTACTCTCTGATCTATTAGTAATCCTCCAACTCGAGCTGAAACTTTGTAGTCATTCTTCTTACATGTTTCATTTATGCTTCCAGCTAAGTACTTGACCATTGACCAATCAGCAATACCAACAAAATACTCAAGCAAATTAGACTTCACTCCATTAAAAAATTGATCACTCCCTTCACATAATAAGGCCTTAGCTAATAAAGATGCTTTCAT
Source organism: Saprospiraceae bacterium UBA7328 (assembly GCA_002471345.1). GTDB lineage: Bacteria > Bacteroidota > Bacteroidia > Chitinophagales > Saprospiraceae > UBA7328. Next base: position 4,571 of record DKPS01000185.1, on the reverse strand, counting down.
GTCCGAGTCCTTCACCACTTCTGCTAAGCTAGACCAGACCCAAAACTGAGAAGTATTCTTCATAGCAAACGGCATCAAATACTCTTTAGCCGCTACTAGATCACCTAGAGTTATATAAAGTTTTGCTATGTAATATGATGGATATTTCATATTTCTCCCTTTTGATAGAACTTTAACCTTCTCAATCCAAACTACTATTTCATCGACATCATACTCTTTAGCACCTGGCAATGAAGGATTGTAGCTTCCTACCATCAAAGCTTTGGAATACGCGCAAATTACTTGCTCAACGTTAGACATGATGCTCTTACCGTTATCCATTTTATAATCGACGAAATCTTGCTCCTCAAAACAATCAAAACCCAATTGACACATAATTCTTTGATAAGACGTATGCCCTTTTATGAGCTTGTGTATTATTCTAATCAACCAAATTTGCTTACCTGCCTCTACAATCCTTGCAATAGGTAAACTATCTATATATTTAACAATATCATCTTTGGCTAAAGATGATGAATTCTTGATGGTCTTGTATAGTATTGTTGAAATACAACCCCAAAAGATGTCTTCTGTGGCGTCAAAATCATAAGATGAAATCTCTTTAAGCTTTACCGTAAATTCATCCTGTGCGCTTAAAAAGTCAATTCTTTTCAATTGATTATAAAGAACCCAAGCAAAAGCTCTTTTTATGTAGATTACAGAAACATCATCATCAGGAGTAGAGTTCAATAATTCTAATGATTTATCATAAGCCTCAACCAATTTACCCGCCTTCCTTAACTCTGTTATTTCCTTTGACATACCTTTCACGTTGTATAATGATGTAAAGAAATAACAATTTTCACTCAAATATGGGTAAATGACTTACCCGCTTTTTAATTCTATGGCTAAAGCTGACAAAAACGCCTTTACTTGCTGGTTCTCGACGTTTTCAGCCCGAGCAACAACACTTGTATAGTATTCTTTTGCAGTATAATAGAATGTCATTTCTGATATCCCAGAATCAGTCAATAAAAAATACTTGTCCTGAAAAGGTTTTTCGATAATATTCGTGATACGAATTTCTAGCTCCTTTACTATCTCTAAAATATATTCGTATAAGAATTTTCTGAAATCCTCTTTTGGTTCGAATGGAACATCATTTGGAATTATTGAACAATCTAATATTTCATTACACTCAGCTGTAAAAGCTTCATTCTGATCTACCCAATTTCTGTTCTTAAAAAAATGGTTGCCATACCAGAATTGGCACGAAGCCTTTAATTGGCCCTTCTGAAAATGAAACAAGCGTTGGTATTGTTTATCTTCAAACGATAAAACTATCTCTGCGTTCTCACAAAGACTTAAAATCTTTTTTTCGTGATGCTTTAAAAATGAAAAAGGCTCAGAGGACTTTGGGTAATAATATGCCATTTCAATTGGCTTAGTAATCTTAGTGAGAGTAGTTAAATCTACAGAGCTTATTGGCGAATATGCAGAAGGATCGATGATATATAACTTTTCACTAGATCTAGTAATTCCAGTATAAAGCCATCTTAAAAAGCCTTTTGATCTATTATTCAAATAAGTTGCCATATCAACAACTACATTTTTCCATTCTCCACCTTGCGACTTATGAACAGTTATTGCATAGCCGAATTTAGCTTGTAGTGCATTGAAATAAATGTCACTTCTTATTCGGTCTTTGTACTCTTGAGTTTTTGGCCTAATTCCCTCGGAACCCATTCTATTTTTAAAATCAACATATATAGCTAATGTTTGATCTTCCGTAAGTCCTCTATCCTTGGAATACAAGAGATTATCAATAATCAAACGATCAGTTACAAAAACACCTTCAATTGTTTCAACTTCTACTTTGATACGTCTCCAATCTATATGCTCTACTCCACTCTCACCACCTCGTTTCTTAAATCGTATAGTCTCTGATCTAACAATGTCACCTACAGCAATAACCTTTACGAACATTCCATTGAAAAGAATAATATCTCCACGATAATCATTCTTAACTACCAAAAGAGTATCCTTTTCTCGTATTGCAAGACGTACGTCATCAGTACTATATCTCAAGCATCTGACATTCTCGTTATGAGCCAAAGCCTGAGCATTGGAATGTGTCAAAACAATTGTATTACTAAGACCGCCCTCTTTGGCTATTTCTTTATATCTGTTGTTTAACTCAGTACGTATAATCTCGAAACAATCATTATTCTTGAAATCTAGTTCAAAGTGATTTGATTCACCCGAAATACAATCTCTTAACATCATTGAATTTCTCAAAACACCGCTATCATTTCCTTGGCGATACACCTCCGACAATTCAAAATGATTGACATTATTAGTAATTAGAAATTCATCTGTGAAAATTGGTGACAAAGACATCTTGACAGGAGGAAGCTGTGCTGGATCCCCAATAAATAAAATCTTGTGATTCTTTCTAGCATCACCTAAGCAGTACTTCATTAAATCATTGAGTAAATAACCACTTCCAAATTGAAAGAACTCATCCTCAGTAAATACATTACTAATCATAGAGCACTCATCTACAATATATAGACAATTAACCTGATCCTCATTATCCATTAAACCAAAATAGAAATCAAAATCATCATGTTCATCCGCTTCTTGTAGAATAGAGAAGTCATAAATTGCTTTATGAATGGTACATGCTTGCCTTTTTGTTTTTTTAGAAAGAATCATAGAGGCTCTACCAGTTGGAGCCATTAATACAACCTTTCTATTCTCACTAGATAAACGATTTGCTATTTCCCTAAGGATTGTGGTTTTACCTGTTCCAGCATATCCTTTCAGTAGGAATACTGGATCTGATGACTTGAGAAAGGTCTCAATTTCAAAAATACAATCTAATTGGATTTGTGAGAATTTCATAATTGATTTATACCGAGTGAATATTGTAATTAATTTAGTTAGAATTTCATTACAAAAAACCAAAAAATGTATATCTATCCTAACATGTTCTCAGGAAGACCTGAAATATCCAATGGTGTATTATTATCTCTCAAGCCTAGAGCACTTTTACTATTTCTTTTAATATTGATTGATTCAGGATTAAAAAACCATAACATAAAGTCAAGTAAATTATTCAATTCATTAATAGTGACTTCTTCTCCAGGATGTCCAACTTTCTGATTTCTAACATCGTTAATCGCTACCCAATCTTTACTATTTGAATTTTTACAACCAAATCTATAGATGAGTATAGAACTCATGATGAAATTAGTGTCAATATAATGATCATAACGAGACCTTCTTATAGAGTACTCCTTGCTAAATATAGAATACTTTAAGGAACTATTATAAATATATTTTGTACCCTTCTTTTCAATAAAATCTAAAACTAGTAAACTAGCGCTTTCGTCAAGATGAACATAACACTTCTCTCCTTTCTCAAAAAATAAATCTGAGTTAATAACTTCCTCAAGTATATGAAACAAATTAAGGTATACAAATTTAAAATTACTTGTCAAAGAGAGAAAATCGAAGATTGACTCATATCTCTCAAGAATACTATTAAATAATGGAGTATCCGAACAGCTCATAAAGCCATAAATTTCTTTAATCTTTATCCAGATTTCCTTCAAATAAACTCTACTTGCACATTTATTTATAGTAGATACCAAACTATTATAATTAGCTACACTATCTTTCAAGGAAAACTCATAAGGGCTTTCTTTCACGAAATACCCATCCGCTCCAGATTCTAACAAGGCTTTCATGTTCCAAGCTTTGTTTGAAGCTGTTAGCATTATAACTTGAGTACCTTTGTTAATATCATTTTTAATTTTGTTCAATATTTTATATCCTGAATACTCTGATGGCTTTAGGTTTTCACCTTCTTCCGACTTTAAAAGTCTCAAATCCAAAAAAATAATTTCATATTTTTTATTCTTAATAATCTCTTCCACATTTTCCATAAACTCAACATCATCAGAATTGTGCTTTACAGAATCAATATTTTTATCTAATATTACTTCTAAAATAGGTTTCCATATTTCTTCATGATCATCAAGTAATAAAATATTTCTCACACCGCCCAATTGACATATGAATCGACTTTCAATCAAACCAGATTGATCTATATCTACCTTCGATTTACTTTTCAAATATTTTATATAAAGACTCTTCTCGTCGTTTTTCCTTTTGGATTTTAACGAAAAATCAGGATATATTTGATTAAATCGGATTGCTCCCCATAAATTAGAAATCGAATGATTTCCAAATTTAGGTGGTTTAGTTATTGATATTGTAGGAAGAAACTTATTAAGGTATTCAGCATTGGACATCTTCTCACTAGTACTATCTAGAGCTTGAATTTCATTCATGTCGTATTTAACCAAAATGACATTAGGGGTGAGTAAAATCTTACATATCAAGGGGTCAGAAGAAGAAAGAAATATCTCCTTCAAAGAGAGTTCGGTTAAAATAATTATTTTACCAAGCCGTATTGATTTATGAAGTTTACCAGTCAACCTTATGTGATGTGCTAGACGTAAAGCGTTAAACTAATTTTTAACATCGCCCATTGTTAGTTCCAAAATAATATTTCGACAATT
>DKPS01000182.1:664-49526 GCA_002471345.1 Saprospiraceae bacterium UBA7328 | reverse complement strand
CTTTTCCAGATATTATAGCTTGTGCAAATGAGGAGTTTTCGGTTGATGCCTCAGCTACAGATCCTGACGGAGATGTATTGACTTATTCTTTAGTAACACCTTATTCAGGAGCTTCTATTGATTATCCTAAACCTCAACCACCTTGGAATCCTCCTTATAATGGTTATGTTCAATTTTCAGATGGATTCTCAGTAGACAATATGTTGGGTAGCGGTACTGCCTTGACAATTGATGAGAATACTGGAATGTTGACAGCAGTACCCTCTGCTATTGGCCAATACCTAGTGGGAGTAATGGTAGAGGAATGGAGAGATGGTGAAAAAGTAGGCGAAACAATAAGAGATTTTGAAGTAAATGTGAGAGTTTGCCAATCATTCCCAGATGTTACTTTCGAAGCAGAAGACAATTGTGCAGGACTTACTGTAGATGTCACAAACAATACAACAGGAGCAGTTTCATATGTATGGGATTTTAATCACCCAAGCGGTGATCCTGCATTTATGAGTACTGAAGAGAATCCAGGATCATTTACTTACCCTGAACCAGGAGTATATAACATAAGACTCGAAGCAACTGATTCAGAAGGGAGATGTATTTTGGATGATATTAAGGAAATAAGAGCTTACAATTCTCAGTTGACATCAGACTATACATTTAGTAATGGATGTTGTGTTGATGGAGAAACTGAATTATCATTAGTTGCCACTTCATTAGAACCGAGTGCAGATTTTGAAATTGCTTCTTATGATTACATTGTTACAATTAATGGTGAAACACCTTTTAATTTAAGCGAAGCAAATAACAGATTTACTGTTCAATGTTCTGACAATGTAGAGGTTACATTAGTTACTACGTCTTCATCAGGATGTAGGGCATCAGAGACTAAAACCATTTCAATTGAACAGGATTTTGGCAGCATAGAAGGCAATATTTGTATGGAGGAATTGACCATCTGTTTAGGTGGATCAGGTAGTGTAGGACCTTTAAATGATACTCGTACTTATGAATGGACACCTACAGATGCTACTATAGATTTAAGTGATCCTTTCAATCCAGTTTTTTTACCAAGTGATTCGACAATATATACAGTAATCGCTACGGATGAAAATGGAGCTCAGAGTACAGGTTCCGTCGCAGTAAATGTTTTAGGAACATTTGATTTAAGCATAATGGATGTTTCAGATATTGAATGTGATTCTGCTGTTACATTTACTGCACTTACTAATAGAGAAGATTTATCTTATCAATGGTCAACTACAGATGATTTTGCAAATGTAATCTCCACAGAAAACCCTGCGTCCATAGAGATGATGGCAGGTGCGAATACAATATATGTAAAAGCAATTTTGAGTGTGGATGACGGTAGTGGAAATATCATCGAATGCGAGGAAGTCTCTTTGCTTCTGGTTGAATCTAAAGTTTTAGACTTGCAAGCAAATGTCAATGTTTACAATGCTTGTGAAGAAGAATTTACAATTGTAAGTTTAGAGAATTTAGCTACAGATCAAGATGTATCAATCATATGGGATGCATCTGACAACATCGTTTCTGATGATTTGAATTCGACATCTATAAATGTTGCTGCTCTAAGTACAGAACAAGTCATTTCATTGTCCTACAGTGCTTCAAATGGTGATGGTTGTGAGATTACAGGAACAGTAGATGTACCTGTCACTAGATCAATATCAGCTAGTGTTACCGGAGATACAATTTCTTGTGATGGTAATTTTAATCTACTTGCAAACTCAAATTCAGCGGGAGCAACATTTGAATGGTCTCTATCATCTGACTTCTCTGAAGTTATTGGAACGGATCCAAATATAGCTTTAACGTTGACGGAGAATGGGACAATATATATGAGAGCTTCAGTGGGTGAAGTTTGTGTTTCTGAGATTGTTGCGACTCCTCTTTCACTTGGAGCATTTGAAGTTGACTTTGGAACTTTGCCACCGGAAATATGTATTGGAGATGAGTTAATAATAACAGGCACAAGTGCTGATCCTACAGTGGTCATTACATATGGGCCATCTGAAAATATCTTGGTGGATAATGGAAATAATATGGTTACAATTGGCGTCATCTCTGGTCAAAGCGAAGTAACAATTCCTTATTCTGCTACGAATGCAGCTGGTTGTGATATAATGGATACAATTAGGATTCCTGTTGGTACTACTGATCAGCCTACGATCACAGTATTGAATATAGATTGTTTTACAGGTGAGGTAATGTTTAAATCTGGTCGTCCTGATGGAACAGTAACTTGGGACTTTGGTGATGGAGGCTCTTCAACAGATGGAGACCCGACATATACATATGCCTCTGGAGGAACTTACACAGTTGAATTATCTAGCAATGCTGAGTTCTGTAAGTTTGAGACGGTGACGTTGATGCCTGATCTTATTGTACCTGAATTAATTGATCTTAAGCCAATAGGCGAGACAGATGTAAAATACTGTGATAATGAACCTATCACATTAGGCGTGATGCTTACAGGTAATGCTACAATAGCATGGGAAGATAATAATGGGAATAGTCTAGGTTCTGGCCCTGAAATTACTATTGCTCCAAACGGAGAATATGATACAGTGAAGGTTATAGCAACTCCAGAGGATCCATTATGTGGAATGTCGATGATTGAGTTTAGTTTATCGAGATATGTTTTTGATATTACAAGGGGTGATATACCTGAAATAGTTTGTCCTGGAGAGGATTTTAATCTTAGCGTTACAGATAATACAGGGAGTGAATTAACCTATCAGTGGATGCCAGCTTCTGCAGTTGTCAGTGGTGGCGATACTCCTAATCCTACCTTATTGGTAGATTCTGATACCGATATAGTAGTCAGAATAACAAATGAGGAGTTTATGTGTTCCCATGAGGAAGTATTTATAATTGATGTACCAGAGTTAGATTTAACGGTGAATGCAGACCCAGAGGCTGATATCTTCTTGTGTGATGAAGTTGTGATATTCGTTGATCCAGGCAATTTTTCTACTTATGAATGGAGTAATGGAGCTACAGGTCCAACTCAAAGTGTAGAGCCAACAGAAACAACGACATACACAGTGACAATTACTGATACAAATGGATGTACAAATACAGGAAGTGTAACGATAAATGTGGAAGTGCCGCCATGTAGCGAAATAGGAATTTTTGTTCCAAATGCTTTTTCTCCAAACAATGATGGTAATAATGATTTGTTATTAGTAAGAAGTAATGCTGTCAAGGAAATGGACTTTTTTATCACTGACCGATGGGGTAATCAAGTGTTTAGAACAACTAATCAGAGAGATGGATGGAATGGAAAATACAATAATGATGGCAGAGAATTATCATCTGATGTTTATGCATGGTGCTTAATAGCTAAATGCTCCGATGGAAATGATATACACCTAGTAGGAAACGTTTCCTTGCTGAGATAGCAAGAATATAAGAAATAATATATTTTAGAATTGAGGGGTACATTTGTACCCCTTTTTTTGTCCTTCTTATTTTTTGTATGATTCAGTCATTTCCTTAGAGATAAAAGATCTCAAGAATCTTATCTGCGACTTTTGGTCAATCATAAGAGTAACTTCATTCTCATCTAATTTTACAATTTTTCCTATAATCCCACTTGCAGTTACTACTTCACTTCCTTTTGAAAGCTCTGAAGCAAATTTAGCCTGCTCTTTTTGTTTTTTAGCTTGTGGCCTGATAAAGAAAAAGTACATCACAATCACAATCATTGCTAAAGGCAAAAATTGCATGATCGTATTTGGTTCAACTTGAAATATTAAAAACATAAATTATTGTTTTAAATTTTAGGATCACAAATTAAGAAATCGTAGCAGAATGTCAGGTATTAACAATGAATTGTATCCTTCACTTGTGTGATATCATTTTGATAACAGATTTTAGTTCAAAATTCACATTGAAAACTCCTTAAAAAGGATTTGGATGTTAATATACTATCGGTGATAGAAAGTGTGATTGATTGAAGCATTTACTAAATAGATTACCTTTGATCCATCCAAAACAGAAAATAAAATGCCTACAAAATTTAGACAAGGAGTAATTACGGGCCAAGAAGTGACTGATCTATTGAATTACGCCAATGAAAAGAACTTTGCTATACCCGCAGTAAATGTGGTAGGAAGCAATTCTATTAATGCAGTTATGGAAACTGCTAAGGAAGTCAATTCTCCAGTGATAATTCAATTCTCAAATGGTGGAAGTATTTTCAATGCTGGTAAATCTTTGAATAATGATGGACAGCTTGCTGCCATAAAAGGAGCGACGGCTGGGGCACATCATGTGCATATGTTAGCCGAAATGTATGGGGTGACGGTTATTTTGCACACGGATCATTGTGCTAAGAAATTGTTGCCTTGGATTTCTGGATTAATAACTGAAAGCGAAAAGTATTTTGAGGCCACTGGGAAGCCATTGTATAGCTCTCATATGTTGGATCTTTCAGAAGAACCTTTAGAAGAGAATATCGAGATATGTTCCGATTACCTGAAGAGAATGGCTAAAATGGACATGACCATTGAGATAGAATTAGGAGTGACCGGAGGAGAAGAAGACGGTGTGGACAATACAGATATAGACAGCTCTAGACTCTATACACAACCTGAAGAAGTAGATGCAGCATACAGTGCTCTTATGAAAATATCTCCAAGGTTTACTATTGCAGCTGCATTTGGTAATGTACATGGAGTGTACAAGCCAGGAAATGTAGAATTGAAACCAATTATTTTAAAAAACAGCCAGGATTACGTCCATAAAATTCACAAAACTTCATCCAAACAACCATTAAATTTTGTCTTTCATGGTGGTTCTGGATGCAGCACTGCTGAAATCCGAGAAGCTATAGAGTATGGCGCTATTAAAATGAATATTGATACAGATATGCAGTGGGCATTTTGGAACGGAGTTCATGACTATTATAATTCAAATAAAGATTTTCTTCAAAGCCAGTTAGGAAACCGTGACGGAGATGATGTGCCAAATAAGAAGTATTATGATCCACGTAAATGGCTCAGGGAAGGTGAGAAAGCATTTGTAAAGAGACTTACTAAGGCTTTTGAAGACTTAAATTGTTTGGATAGGAACAAATAATCACAATACAATTGTACCTAGATTGTCTGCTATTGATTTACGATGATCAAGTATTTTGTGATACGTTTTTATAAGAACCATCTTTTTCTCGGCTGATACTTGTTCATCTTTTATTTTAAGTTGTATCTCTGAAACCTGGTCGTTCATTTTTCTAAGAATATATCTTAACAGGGCTTGCTCAATATCTTTTTCATGGTTTTCTTCAATATCCTTTTGTGTTTGAAGTTCTACTCCATTTGCAGACCAATTGGCATAAGAAAAAGGAGTCTCGGCTAAGTCCAAAGCAATTTTTTGAACTTCAGTATTCTTATGATTTATGAAATCATCTAATTTTAAGACATTCTCACCTTTGTCAATTTGTAATTGAAAAGCTTCCAGTATTATTTGAAAAGAGTCTATGCTAAAGGAGTCAATTAAATGTTTTACGTTTTCGATGATGAATTCAGATACGGAACAATCATGCTCTTTCATCATTTTATGCCCATCTAACAGTATAATTCGAATGATTTCTTTTTCCTGGTAATACTCACTTTGTTTTGGCGAAGGCTTGTCTTGAGGCTGTGAAGGACTTTCTGTAATAAAAGAGGATTCATTTGTATGAGGGCTTCTATTGAAGCTCTCTTTGTGTTTGTTTGCTATTAGTTTTCTAATATTTTTATTGAGTTGCGACATAATGGAAGCCTCATCCATTTGGAGAATGTCACTTATTTCCTTTACATATATAGACCTTTTGATGGTGTCTTTAAGATGAGCTAATGAATCTAGTAGATCTTTTATAGCACCACTCTTTTCAATAGGGAGTTTGTCAAATTGTTTTTTAATCAAATGGGCCTGATATATAATAAAGTCTTCATTTTGACTGCTGATGTACTCTTGAAATGCTGTAGCGCCCATCTCTTGGACCAAAGAATCTGGATCATCAGATTCTTTCAAAGGGACAATCTTTACATCAAGTCCTTCATCTAGAGCAAGAGGAAGACCTCTCATCGCAGCTTTTTGACCTGCACCATCTCCATCATATAAGAATGTGATATTTGAACAGAACCTCTTTATTATTCTCAATTGTCCAGAAGTAAGAGCAGTTCCAGAGGATGCGACCACATTCTTTACTCCATTTTGTGATAGGCTCAAAACGTCAGTATACCCTTCTACCAGGTAACAATTATTCTCACGCCTGATTTGAGTTTTTGCTTGAAAAACACCATAGAGTGATTTGCTCTTGTTATAAATCTCTGATTCAGAGGAATTGAGATATTTTGGTATCTTTTTATCTGATGATAATGTGCGACCTCCAAAGGCAATAATTTTTCCAGAAAGATTGGTGATAGGAAAAATAATTCTTGATCTAAAGAAGTCATATCCTTTTTTTGACATTAAACCTAAGGACTTCAAATAGTCAGAATTATAGCCTTCTTTTTCTGCATTATTAATTAGTGCTTTAGAGTCCATAGGAGAATAACCCAATTGAAATTCTTCTATGGTAGAAGACATTATTCCTCGATTCGAAAAATAACTCAATCCTACACTCTTTCCTTCGTCACTATTTATTAATGAATTGTTGAAAAACTTCTTGGCAAATTCATTGATAATAAATAGACTCTCTTTTTGTTGAATCTTTTCTTTTTCTTCATTGGTTTGAGTAGTTTCTTCTAATTCTATTCCATATCTTTTTGCCAAATACCTAATGGCTTCAGGGAAGGAGTAATTTTCATGTTCCATGACAAATGAAACAGCATTGCCTCCTTTACCACACCCAAAGCATTTATAAAGATTTTTAGTAGGGGATACTGTGAATGACGGGGTTTTTTCATTGTGAAATGGGCATAAGCCTAACAAATTCACACCTCTTTTTTTAAGAGATACAAATTCGTTCACCACATCTTCCACATGAGCGGCTTCAATTACTTGTGATATGGAGTTTTGACTTATCATGAATTCTTAAAATACTATTTTTCGCTAAGTCCTAGCATATCATTCATTCCAAATACACCCTTTTTATCAAGTAGCCATTCTGCAGCAGAAATTGCGCCATGAGCGAACCCTTCCCTTCCAAAGGCTTTATGAGAAATTTTGAGGGTATCCACTTCATTATGATATTGAACTTCATGATCTCCAAATACTTTTCCGATGCGTTTGGCGTATATTGGTAATGTATCCGATTTTGGAATTGCGTTTTCTTTCCAATTACTTTTCTTGTCAATATTACTTAGGATTCCTTCTGCAATAGTTATGGCTGTTCCACTTGGAGAGTCCTTCTTTTCGGTATGGTGAACTTCTTCCATCAGTACATCATATTGTGGAAATTGATTCATAAGTTGAGCTAAGTACCTATTGACTTCAAAAAATATATTGACTCCAATGCTATAATTTGAGGCATAAAAGAAAGCTCCTTCATGTTCTGTAACTAGCTTTTTTATATCATCGATTTGATCCAACCACCCTGTGGTTCCGGATACAACTGGTACATTATTGCGGATACAAACAGCTATGTTGTTATATGCAGTCTTAGGTGTAGAAAATTCAATAGCTACATCGGCTTCTTCTAAATTTTCTTCAATTCTGTTGGAATTTTCAAAATCAACAATGCCTACAACCGTATGATTCTTTTCTTTAAGCAATCTTTCAAGAGTTTTGCCCATTTTACCATAACCAATTAAGGCTACATTCATTTTCTTTATGCTTTTAGGATGTCTAAATAATATATTTGTCGCAATTTAAAGTAAAGCAGTAACAAATGATTCAGAATGATCTTTTGCTTAAGACATTAGCTGGTGATACAGTTGAAAGACCACCCGTATGGATGATGAGACAAGCAGGTCGAATCTTGCCTAACTATAGAAAAATAAGAGCGAAGGCTGGTTCATTTAAAAATTTAGTAACACAACCAGATTGGATAGCAGAGGCCACTGTAGAACCTGTGGATGTATTAGGTGTAGATGCGGCTATAATATTTTCAGATATTTTGGTTATTCCAGAAGCAATGGGTCTTGATTATGAAATAATAGAAAAAAAAGGCCCACTCTTTAATGATAAAATTAGATCTCAAAGGGACATTGATCAATTGATAGAGGGTGACGTGATACCAAGTAGACTGCCTTATGTGTTTGAGTCTATTAAAAGGACCAAAACGATTCTCAATGATAGAGTACCTTTAATAGGCTTTGCTGGTGCGCCTTGGACAATTTTTGCATACATGGTAGAAGGAAGCGGAAGTAAGACATTCTCTGAGGCTAAAAAGATGATTTATAAGGAACCTCATTTGGCTCATCAGTTATTATCGAAAATTACTTCAAGTACAATTTTCTATTTAAAAGAAAAAATAGCAAGTGGTGTAAATGTTATTAAATTGTTTGACTCTTGGTCTGGATTATTAAATAGTGAAATCTACAATGAATTTGCATGGCCATATGCAGAGAGAATATTAACAGCTATAGATGAAGTGCCTACTATTTTCTTTCCAAAAGGTGGATGGTTTTCATATGATAAATTTGGATCATCGGATGTATTTGATTGTTTGGGGGTAGGGTGGAGCACTGATCCGAAATTTGCAAGACAAAAAATGGGATCGAATAGAATATTACAAGGAAATTTAGATCCATGTAGACTTTATGATTCAAAACAAAATATAGAAGTTGCTACTTCCAAAATGTTAGATTCTTTTGGTAGAAATCATATTGCTAACTTGGGGCATGGCGTATATCCAGATACCTCAGTCGAAAATGTCAAATGTTTTATTGATTCTGTAAAATCTTACAGATATAAATAATTGAGAACCAAAAGGTTCTATTACTTTTGAATATTATCTTAGTTATGATATTAGATAGCTACCAAATTTTTATAGCTTTGACCTCGCAGATTATACCCGGCGCAATGGATTTTATAAAAATGATGAATGGGCTGGTTTAAAAGACTAAGTGAAGGCATACAGACTTCCACAACTCAAAAGAAGGAAGCTCCTGATGGACTGTGGCAACAGTGCAGAGGCTGTGGTAAAACAAACACAGTAAAAGAACTATCTAATAATTATTTAAAATGCCCTGATTGTAATCATCATGTCAGAATAGGATCATTTGATTATTTTAATCTTCTCTTTGATGGGCGTTACAAGGAATTATTTAAATCGATATTTTCATATAATTTTCTAGACTTTGAAGATGTCAAGAGTTATGATGAGAGACTAGAAAGCGCCAATGAGAAAACCACTCTAAATGATGCTTTGACTGTAGCTATTGGTAAGATAAAGCGAAAGCCGATTATAATTGCGGCGATGGACTTTGCTTTCATTGGGGGCTCTATGGGGAGTGTCGTAGGGGAGAAGATTTCTCAAGCTGTGGACTATGCAATTAAGAATAAGACTCCATTGATGATTATTTCCAAATCTGGTGGAGCACGTATGATGGAGTCTGCATTTAGCTTAATGCAAATGGCAAAAACATCAGTTAAACTTGCAGAGCTATCAAGAGAAGGTATACCTTATTTTAGTTTTCTTACAGACCCAACTACAGGTGGAGTCACGGCATCTTTTGCAATGCTCGGCGATCTTAATTTTGCAGAACCCAATGCCCTCATTGGATTTGCTGGTCCAAGAGTCATAAAAGAAACCATCAAAAAAGACTTACCAGAAGGATTTCAAAGATCAGAATTTCTTTTAGAACATGGGTTCTTAGATTTTATAGTGGATAGACAGGAACTCAAAGATAAAATCGGAGATCTTTTGCATTTCTTTTCTAAAAGTTAAGTCTTTCTCTTTTTACTCCTCTATCACAATGAAGTCTTTGTTAAGTGGATTCATGTATTCCAGTAATTCGCTGAACCATTCTTTTCCATATTTTAAATAGAATGGAATGAAATTGTCGTATCGTTCTTGGAGTTTGCCTGAAGGGAAAAGTTTTGATTTTATATTTTGGATTTTTTGAAGCTGAACCTCATTTTTAGCTTTAGCGGCCTTCGTCATTTTTGAACTTATTGTTTTTAAGTTTTTTACTTGTTTAGCTCCTTCTGCAAGAGTATATTTTTCAAGACTTGGATCTATAGATTTGGCTTTTTCGGCTAAATTTTGATAAAATTTATTGAGAGCGATACTTTCGTGAGAAAGATCAAAAGCTTCATCAGTATTTTTTAAAAGAAAAAGTTTAATTAATTCGTCCTCAGACTGAAAAAAGTCCTTAGAATCCAATTGAACTTTATTCAGATTTTTTTGAACTCCAGATGCAACAATTAAAGCACTATTTCTTCTTATAAGCATGGGGAATGGAATATTAAAAGATGAAAATTGATTCATCCTTTCAAGCCAATAAGCTATTTCTCCTCCTCCTCCGATATAGGCCAGATTAGGTAAAATTAATTCTTGATAAATTGGCCTCATTACAACATTTGGACTTACTTCTCCTGGATTTGATTGAATAATATTGACTAACTCGGAGTACGAATATGTTGTAGATCCTATAGAATATGAATCTCCATTTTGTATAATTCTTTCTCTTTTCCCTTCACCGAATAAGAAAAGGTTGATCTCTCTTACATGTGCTTGTTCTTTTATTCCTTTTTCAGCCAAGGCATTTTGCGAAGCTTTGACTGTTGTAAAAGATATTTTTTCTTCTATCTCTGTTAAGGCATACGGAATGAATTCTTTCTTTAGTTCTTTATTATCCATATTAAGGACTACTAGACCTAAATGGCTAAACAAAGATTTGTATAGATTTATATTGAATTGACCATAAGTCTGTGATGATTGAAAGCTATCTCTAATGATTGACCTTAACTCATCAGCATAATTTGTCTGACCAAATAATGCCGTCAATTCATCAATGGCTTTTTCTAAATCATTTAAAGACATTCTACCTACTGAACCTGTCTGACTAGTACTCCAAGTTATATCTCTATTGAAAATGTGCATAGACGCTACTTCCTCTAAATCATGATCTTCTCCTCCACTTACAAATACAGGGACAAAACTATTTGTAGGATATGCTGCCTTCAGCTTTCTGCATAAATGTATAGTAGATAAAATTTTATACACCATATATAACGGACCCATAAATAGGACCGGCTGATGAGCGGTGGTTATGGTGAAAGTATTTTCATCTGATAGAGACTTGATGGTGCTTAGAATTTTATCATTACTCGGAGTACCCTGATACTGCTGTAACAAAACATCAACAAGTACTCTTCGATTTGTTTTGAATTTCTTCCTGTTTTCTATTACTGATTTGAATGACTCGAGATCTGTTGAGTATTTGTAAAATCCATCATAAGCTGAATCAGCAGACTGGTACATTTTGTCTTTTGACGATAATTGAGGAATTTCATTGTATTTGAGATGTATGACATTATTTATCATTAACCTATATTGGGACTTTTAATAAAATGACTGCAAAGGAAATATAAACAAAGCACAATATGTTCAGTAATTCAGTTAAAACCATCACAAGTAGTATGGTGGTTTTGACTATGGTTGTCGTCTTGATTACCTCTATCATATATTCTTCTCCGGTAGATCCTACTAGATTGACTTTTGGGCAGAGAATGGATGAAGAAACTGTTTTGCTAAAAAAGAGACAACTTGGACTTGATTTACCATTAAAAGAACAAATTATATTATATCTGGCTGATATAAGCCCGGTTGCATTTATAAATAATCAAAGATGGGAGCAATTGCCCTATTCAGGCATTGTTTTAATGCGATTTGCAAAAAGTAATTTGGTGGTAAAGTGGCCATATTTAAGAGAGTCTTTCCAAACCGGAAGGAGTGTGAGTACAATCTTGTTTTCAGCTTTGCCTAATACTCTTTTTCTTGCCCTCTTTTCGATTATTATAGCTGCATTTCAGGGAATTGTTTTAGGGACTCTGGCTTCTCTAAATAGAGGAAGTTATTGGGATGATTTTATTCTAGGTTTTTCCACCCTAGGTTACTCAGTGCCAAGTTATGTATCAGCTATGGCATTTGCATTACTTTTTGCATTCTATTGGAGAGATGTCACTGGTCTTAATTTACAAGGGAGTTTATGGGAATTGGATGATTTTGGGAATGAAATCGTTGTTTGGAAAAATATATTGTTGCCTTGTTTAGCCTTGTCTATTAGGCCAGTTGCTGTCATTACTCAACTCATGCGCAATTCTATGAATGAAGTAGGAGAAAAACCTTTTATAAAAGCATTGAGAGCTAAAGGGATTTCAAGATTTACTTTGACCACAAGACACCTAGTGAGAAATGCTTTGAATCCTGTGGTTACAGCCCTTTCAGGATGGTTTGCTTCATTATTGACGGGGGCTTTTTTTGTGGAGTACGTTTTCAGCTATAAAGGATTAGGATATACTACAATAAATGCTCTTTTAAATTTTGATATTCCCGTAGTTTTGGGGGCTATATTACTAAGTGCATCGTTTTTTATATTGATTAACATAACCATAGATTTTATCTATAAATTTCTTGATCCAAGAATAGTATAATAATAGATTATGAGTGATTCTTTGAAGTATGATGAAAGAGGCGTTTCCGCTTCTAAAAGTGAGGTTCACTCAGCTATAAAAGGATTGGACAAAGGCTTGTTCCCAAACGCATTTTGCAAAATTTTGCCTGACCTTGTTGCACATAATGAAGATTACTGCAATATAATGCATGCCGATACAGCTGGGACAAAAACAAGTTTGGCTTATTTATATTGGAAAGAAACTGGAGACCTATCCGTTTGGAAAGGAGTAGTTCAAGATTCAATTGTGATGAACCTTGATGATATGGCTTGTGTGGGATGCATAGATGATATCATTATCTCATCTACAGTAGGGCGTAATAAGAAACAGATCACAGGAGAAGTTGTTAAAGAGGTTATTCAAGGGACAGGTGCTTTTCTTAGTCAGTTAGAAGAATATGGCGTAAAGGTTACTCTTGCCGGAGGAGAAACTGCAGATGTCGGAGATATTGTAAGAACTATTGATATAGGGTTTACTGCTTTTGGGAGAATGAAAAAAGAAGATGTTGTTGATATTAATATTCAAGAAGGAGATGTTATAGTTGGTTTTGCTTCATATGGACAATCAGTCTATGAAAATGATTACAATGGAGGGATGGGAAGTAATGGATTGACCTCAGCGAGACATGATGTCTTTGCCAAAAAATACATGACAAAATATCCTGAAAGTTTTGATCCAAATGTACCATCTGATCTCATATTTTGTGGAAGTAAGTCAGTAGATGATATAATTCATTTGGAGGAATATGGAGATATAACTGCAGGGAAACTAGTGCTTTCTCCTACAAGAACTTATCTACCCATTCTCAAGAGAATATTAAATGATCATCGTAAAGAACTGAATGGTATCATACATTGTACAGGAGGTGCACAGACTAAAGTGGAGAAATTCGTAAAGGATAAGAAGATCATTAAGGACAATCTGTTTTCATTACCTCCACTTTTTCAAATGATTGAAGAAGAAAGTAAAACGGCAAGAAAAGAAATGTACCAAGTTTTCAATATGGGACATAGGTTAGAAATCTACACGGATGTCTCAACGGCGGCTAAACTCATTTCAATTTCAGAATCATTTAATATTCCTGCTCAAATTATCGGAAGAGTAGAAGCAAATGAAGGTGTAGAGATTGAGATTACTGATGATAAAGGGACATATCACTATTCATCATAGGTCCAAAGCATAGCCCACATAATTAAATGGAGTAATGGCTCGGAGTTCTTTTTTTATATCCTCAGAAATTTTTAATTCATCAATAAACTCCATGAAATCAGTCTTTGTTAAAGCCCCTTTGCCTCTCGAAAATGATTTTAATGCTTCATATGGCTTTGGATAATTTTCTCTTCTTAAGACATTCTGTATAGCTTCAGCCACTACAGCCCAATTCTCTTCTAAATCTCTTCTGATTTGTCTTTCGTTTATCTCAAGTTTAGAAATACCCTTTTGAATGCTTTTGAGCGCGATCAAAGTGTGTCCTAAAGGAGTTCCAAAATTTCTACTTACAGTGCTGTCAGTCAGGTCTCGTTGTAATCTACTTATTGGCAATTTAGATGCTAGATGATTTAAAATTGCATTTGCTATTCCAAGATTTCCTTCAGCATTTTCGAAATCAATAGGATTTACTTTGTGAGGCATTGCAGAACTTCCTACTTCATTGGCAATCACTTTTTGTTTGAAATAGTTGATAGAAATATAAGTCCAAATATCCCGACAAAAATCAATTAGAATTGTATTGATTCTAGCTAAAGCATGAAACAATTCAGAAAGTGTGTCATAATGAGCTATCTGTGTTGTAAAGTTAGCCCTCTTCAGGCCAAGATCTGCTACAAATTCATTGCCGAAAGCAATCCAATCCACAGATGGGTAGGTCACTTTATGGGCATTGAAATTACCTGTAGCTCCTCCGAATTTGGCTTTTACTTCGATATTTTTCAAAACCGATATTTGAGTTTCTAATCGTTCTACATATACCATGAATTCTTTTCCCATACCTGTAGGAGAAGCAGGTTGCCCATGAGTTCTAGCCAACATTGGGATGGCAGCATAATCATTAGATTTATTAAAGACAATTTCCTTAATCTTAGTTATCGATGGTATCAATATTTTTAATAACCCATCCTTGAGGGACATGGGCAAGGCAGTATTATTAATATCCTGAGAAGTAAGAGCGAAATGAATAAATTCTAATTTGTCATCAAGACCTGTTCCAATAATTTTGTCTTTGATAAAGTACTCCACAGCTTTTACATCATGGTTAGTCACTTTTTCTATTTCTTTAACTGCTTCTGCATCTTCTTCACTAAAGTCTAGATATATAGCGCGTAGCTCATTTATTTGATTCTTAGGAAATTGGAAACTAGGTTTTACTACCTCTATAAGTTTAATGAAGTATTCTATCTCTACCTTGACTCTATACTTTATTAAAGCATATTCAGAAAAATAGTCTTGGAGCTCTATAGTTTTAGATTTGTATCGGCCGTCGATCGGAGAGATGTTTTTAGTCATTCTTTTTGTCATTCATGGTTTAAAAGACTATTGACTCTAAGCATTCTCTGAAATTCTTTTTACATAATAATAAGTCTCAATTTGAGACTGAGTCATTAAGTCAGAGTCAGATAATCGATAATTGTTGAGTTCATTATGATTAAGAGATCGTGCTTTCACATTATCTCTCAACTGGATATTCATAAGTTCTTCTAACTGCAACTGAATATTTTCATCATAGATCGGAGTGATCATTTCTATCCTCCTATGGAGGTTTCGATACATCCAATCTGCTGAAGATATATAGAACTTATTGCCTTGATCGGATTTGAAAATAAATATTCTAGCATGCTCTAAATACCGATCTACGATACTGATGGCATCAATATTTTCACTATGGTTTGGCATGCCACCTACTAATGAGCAAACACCTCTAATAATAAGTTTTATACGTACCCCAGCTTTACTTGCATTATAGAGTTTCCTTATCATGTCTTCATCCTGAAGACTGTTCATTTTAAGAATAATCTCTGCACTATGTCCTTTTTTTGCACTTTGTACTGCAGCTTCTATATTATCATCAAGGACTTTATTTAAATTGAACATTCCAACACCTAGATGTCTGAAAGTTGAATTTTTAAATTTCTTAGTTTCTAAAACATTGAATAATCGAAGACACTCTTTGGTTAACTTTTTGTCAACGGTAAATAGTCCTACGTCGCTATATAGTTTAGCAGTCTTTTCATGAAAATTTCCAGTGCTTATGAAGGCATAAGTCTTAGATTTACCATTTACATTTTTGATAACCAGGCCTAATTTAGCATGTACTTTTATGCCAGGAATACTGTAATGAACTCTTACTCCTGCACTTGCAAGTTTCTCTCCCCAGTCAAGATTAGCTTCTTCATCAAATCTTGCTTTAATTTCAATAAAAGCAGAGACTTGTTTTCCGTTTTTCACAGCCTTAATCAAGGCGTCCATGATTCTAGATTTCTTTGCTACTCTGTATTGTGTGATCTTTATATGCGTTACATCTGGATCAACAGATGCTTTCTCAAAGAAGTTAATTACTGAAAGATACGAGTGATATGGTACATGTATGAGATGGTCCTTGTCCTCAATATTCTGCCAGATTTTGTTCCCTTCTAATTTAGAATAAGAGATGAGAGGAAGTTCTTGATCTTTAAGATGTTTCATCCCAAAGGAAGGAAATTTGAAAAAGTCGAAGTTGTTATGATATCTTCCTTCAGGAAGTAAATCCAAATCCGATAGATCAAAAACGTTAGTAAGAGTATGCAAAAGTGACTTTGACATAGTTCTGTCATAAACCATTCGGGAGGCATTACCGACACTCCTTTTTTTCAAACCTTCTTTGATCTTCATAATCAGATCTCCACTGAACTCATCATCAATATATAGCTCCGCATCACGAGTAAGCTTTATAGAATGAGATTGGATAATGTTATATCCAGGGAATGTCCATTTTATACAATGTCTTATGATGTCATCCATAACGATGACTGTTTTTATTTGAGAATCTTTCTTGTTAGGTAAGTGTATAAAACGATCTTCTTGGGAAGGAATCTTAATCAAGGCGTATTCACGGTTTCCAGGAGCCTCCTTATCTTCCAATTCCACTGCTAAATAAATAGAAGCGTTGGTAAGAAAAGTTTTGACTTTCGTGCCATTTAGTAAGATGGGCTGAATAAATGGAAGAAGATTGTTATCAAAGTAGTTCTCTATATATTCTTTCTGTTTTTTAGATAATTCACCTCTCCGAATCAGATGGATATCGTGATCTTTTAGCTCTCCTGCAATTCCTGTGAAAGTCTTACTGAATTCTTCTTGTTGAGTTTTTAATATTTTTAAAATTTGAACCAATATTTTCTCAGGATCAAAATCTACTTTTTTTTGAGCTTTCTTCCCTGCTTTGACCAGATTTCTATGGTTGGCTACTCTTACTCTAAAGAATTCATCCAGATTTGATGAATATATGGCCAAGAATTTAATTCTCTCCAATAGAGGAACTCTTAAATCTTTGGCTTCTTGAAGAACTCTATAGTTAAATGAAAGCCAGCTTATATCACGTTGTATGTATGGGACTATGTTTTCCATATAAAGAGTTGCAAAAGTCGTGAAAATGATGGTTCTATTTGAGAAAAGATTGCCTACTTAGTGTATATTATTATCATTGCCGAATTTCACTTTCCAAAATGTGTTTAATTCGCAACTATTTAGAAGATAAATTAAGTATGAAGTTGCTTAAGAACATTTAATATTTAAAACCTATGAGAAGAAATATAGCTGCAGGTAACTGGAAAATGAATACAACCGTATCTGAAGGAGTTGAGTTGATAAAAGAATTAGAAAAACAGTCCATTCCTTCCGATGTAGAAATGATTATTTGTGCACCAGCAACTCATCTCTCATCTTTAGTAGGATGTGGAGAAATACAAATTGGAGGGCAGAATATATATATGCAGGATAAGGGTGCCTTTACAGGAGAAATATCTCCATTGATGTTAGTGGATCTTGGAGTGGAATATGTATTGGTTGGTCATTCGGAAAGAAGAGAATTATTTAGTGAAGATGATCAAATTCTTGCACAAAAACTCAATAAAGCTCTTGAGCATAATTTAAAGCCAATTTTTTGTTTTGGAGAACCTTTAAACATTCGAAAAGAAGGGTCGCATATAAGTTATGTTCAAAAACAGTTAGAAAATGGACTTTTCCATCTTTCAGAAGAAGA
Organism: Saprospiraceae bacterium UBA7328; assembly: GCA_002471345.1. Taxonomy (GTDB): domain Bacteria; phylum Bacteroidota; class Bacteroidia; order Chitinophagales; family Saprospiraceae; genus UBA7328. Next base: position 31,723 of record DKPS01000182.1, on the reverse strand, counting down.
GTTAGGGGATGTCGTTCTGGCTTATGAACCAATATGGGCTATTGGCACAGGAGAAACAGCAAGTCCCGATCAGGCTCAAGAAATGCATGCATCAATTAGAAAATCTATTGAGAACAAGTATGGGAAAGTTGCTGCAGATAATATTTCTATTCTTTATGGTGGATCAGTGAAACCTACCAATGCTGAAGAGATATTTGCAAAACCTGACGTTGATGGTGGATTAGTTGGAGGAGCAAGTCTTGATGCTGAAGGATTTGGAAAAATTGCAAATTCATTCTAAGAATTGAAAAGTTCTTTAATTTTTTGATTTCGATAATTGAAAATTTTCTGGAGTTGTCCTTTCACAATCCATGCATTTGTCACTGAGCCGCCTTTGTACCAATGTAACTTATAATGTACTATATCAGTCATTAATACACCCGTATCTTGTTCAGTGAAATGATGCTCATGATGCCATAATTGATAGGGACCAAACCTTTGCTCATCTACAAAATATTTGTTGTCTATTACATGTGTGATCTCAGTTATCCAGTTAAGAGGAATTCCTAATAAGGGTTTGACATTATAAGCAATCAATTGCCCTGGATACATCTTTTCTGTATATGAGGAGGAAGTGATTTCAAATTCCATGTAATCAGGAGTAAGAATTTTGAGATTTTTGGGAGATGAAAAGAATGCCCACGCTTCTTTTAATGAAATCGGGATATATTGTTCAGTAAATAATCTATTCATAATGGAACACAATGTTTCAAGAAACAAACATCCATATCAAAAAAGGTTCATTTTATTTGACTCCTAATATTTTGACTCTATTTAAGATTGGAAAGATTTTTATTAAGAGAAGTCATACATTCGCGCAGAAATTTAGCATGTACCATGTTACAGATCAAAGAGAAAGATCTTAATAAGATCATTTTAATAGGAGATAGAGTTCTAATCAGACCGGCCAAGCCAAAGAATAGAACGGATAGTGGGCTTTTTCTTCCTCAAGGGATGCATAAGAAAGAAGTTCTTTATAGTGGATATGTTCTCAAAGTAGGACCTGGTTATCCTATTCCTGCAATAGCAGAATCAGATGAATCATGGAAAGAAAAGAGAGAAGAGGTCAAATATGTACAATTACAACCTCATCCAGGGGATTTGGCAGTTTACATGCAAAAAAATATTTGGGAAATTGAATTTAATAAACAAGCCTTAATCATAGCACCTCATTCAGCATTGTTAATGCTGATTCGTGAGGATGACTAAAATATTGAAATAGCTTGATTTATTCATTTTTAACACTTTTAGGCAAATCATTTATTATATAATAATATATTTGCCGAATTAAATTTTAGAAGTAAAGACATGGCTGAATACCGATTAGACAGTATCGATTTAAAGATTTTAAAACTATTGCAAGAAAATAGTAAGATTACGAATCTTGAATTGTCAAAGCAAATAGGTCTTTCTCCTGCACCTACATTAGAAAGGGTGAAAAAATTGGAGCAATCTGAGATTATAGAATCATACCACGCTAAAGTTAGTTCTACTAAGCTAGGATTGAATGTGAGTACTTTCATTTTAGTAAATCTTGCATGGCAAAAAGAAAATGCCTTAGATAATTTTATTGAAAAAATTCAGACTATACCAGAAGTAACTGAATGCTATATTATCACAGGTGATGGAGACTTTTTATTAAGGGTAATATGTCAGGATATCCCAGCATATGAGCAACTTTTATTTAAAAGGTTATCTCAAATAGAAGAAGTAGAAAGATTGAAGACATTTATGACTTTGTCAAAAGTGAAAAAATCTAAACTACTTCCTTATGATTATGAGTAGATTCCATGCTGAAAAACTCCTTGTTCTGGGAGATTGATTCTCCAGAAATAGATCATAAATCCTACATTTTTGGCAAGATACATCTTTATCGTGAATCTCATGCAGAAATCATGAAAAGGGTTGAAACAATTATTGAATCTGTCGATAAGGTTTTCACTGAAGCCTCTTTGGAGATTAATCCTGATAAATCACTCTATCAACTTCCACCCAATATGGATTTGATTGATCTGATAGGTATTCATAAGTATGATAGGGTGAAAATGATTCTTAAAAAGTCTTTAGATTTTAACTTAGATCATTTTAAGAAAGCTCTGCCTTTGATGACAAATCAGCAAATAACTTTACATGTGATGGGACTTACTCAGTACCCACCTATAGATGCATTAATCTATCAATCAGCATTAAGACATGAAAAGGAATATAGCGGAATAGAAACTTTGGGAGAACAAATGGAAATTTTGCAAAAGATTCCGATTGAATATCAGAGCAGATCTTTAGTCAAGATGAGTCGGAATATAAAAGGCTTCCGAAAAAAGATTGCACATATGATTGATTTATATGATCAACAAAAAATCACATTGCTATATAAATCTTCAAAAAAGGAAATGGGAGAATTAAGAAAGCTTTTGTTGTATGATAGGAATATCGTATTGGCAAATAGAATCTCCAATTTTCATAAGGAAGCTAAATCCTTCTTTACTTTTGGTGCAGGTCACTTGGCAGGTAATGGAGGTGTCCTTGCATTGCTTAAAAGAAAGGGCTTATCAATAAAAGCAATAACGAATAGAGACTTATGACCAATAGTTTATTAGGTATAAAATAAATCAATGAAAAAAGAAACCATTTCCATAAATGTAGAGTTAGACGAATCTAATGTTCCAATAAAATTGACATGGAGAAGTAGTGATCATCCTAATAACAAGGGAGAGGAAGAAGCAAAAGCATTTTTGTTATCTATATTTTCAAAAGATCAAATGGATACGTTGAAGATTGATCTCTGGACAAAAGAGATGCAAGTTTCGGAGATGGATCGGTTGTTTTACAACACACTTAAGGGGTTATCAGAGACCTATAAAAAGGCTACAAATAATACCAATATGGCTTCTGATATGGCAAGATTTGCTCAATATTTTGGAGAAGAAACTGATATTTTACCAAAGTCATCTTAAAGGATTTTTCTAATTGCCCCTCTTAAGAAATGTCCTATCTTAGATTATACAAATAACAAATAGTTTTGTCTCAAAGCATTGTAAGTCAAAGATTTATATTGTGTCTTAAAGAATTGAAGGCTGCTTACATAGTGAAGTCTGATAGAGAGTTTTGTCAACGTATCGATTATGTGTCTCAGAATCTAAGCCAAATAGTAAAGGGAAAGAGAGATGTGACGATCGAGCTTATAAGAAAGGCGGTCGAGGTTTTTGGTTTTAATGCAGGGTTCATTTTTTCAGGTAATGGAAACCCATTAACAGACATTACAGCTGATTCGTCTTCAGGAGTTTCATTTGATGCAATAAGATTTTTACCAAACCATGACCATCAAAAATATGTAAAGGAGATCAATGAAAACATACCTGGCCTACTTACTACTTTTCAATATCATTCTGCATCTGTTCCGGATGATGTGAGACTTTTTGAAATATCTGAAAATGCGCTCAACCCTTACTTATATTCTGGTGATGTCATCTTATGTAAAAGAATACAATCTAAAAGATGGGATAGATTAATTAGGGATTTTTATGTCCATGTCATAATTTCTAATAATGATTTACATTTATCTAGAATACAAAAAGATATAAGAAAGAATAGTCAAATTGAATTGCTTGATGTTTTAAGTGATGAAGGTGATCCTTTGTTGTTGGATTTAGAAGAAACCAAGGAAATATGGGAAATCACCCATGTTATTAAACGATGGTCGAGGGAAATGAATTCTAAAAGTACTCCTTTGAATAATAGAATTGACGAATTAGGAAATTCAGTTCACATCAATGGAGATAGTATCAAGGAATTGAACTCGACAATTGAGAAGTTACTCAGACAAATGAGGGAGTTAAGCTCTCAAGGCAGATAGGTAAATCTCACTTTCTAAAAAAGTGATAAGGCCAAGGTTTATACCTCTTCGGAATTAGTGATTTAATAATTGTTGATTTTAATGCTGTATGTTCTAAAACTAGACCTATGGCAAATAAGTCAATTGAGGTGTTAAATTGATCTGCGGATATGAGTTCCTTCCAGATCATTTTCATCTCTGAAGACCATCTTATATCATCTATAATAATAATTCCATTTGTTCTTAGGCACTTTGTTGCTTCGTTGATTAACCTTTTAGTGGCGTGATAGGAATGATCACCATCAATAAAAATAAGGTCATAGCTCTGTTTGTTTTTATAAAGAAATTCCAAGAATTTTGAATGGTAACACCTGATGTTTTCAAAAGAACAAAGAGAAGAGTGTGCCAACTGAAATAGATCTGAGTTCCCTTCAATAGTGTCGACGGTCATTCCACTTTCTCCGAAAGCAAGAGCAGCTAATCCCAAATTTGTTCCTAATTCTAATACATTACTTGCATTTGACCATTTTGCAATAGAAATCAAAAGCTGGCATTTTTCGAAATGAGAAGATGAACTTTTAGCTAAGTCGGAAACCTTTATATCTAATCTCGAATTAATCATTGAGCCACTTCCAATATTTGTCAATTGAATATTGTTCGTATTCGCCAACAATTGTGTGCGATATGATTGAGTGCGTGGTAATGTTATATTGTGATAGTCTTCTAAAACTTCGTCACAAAAAGAATATATAAATGGTGAATCTTGTGTATAGATCGTTTCAGCTTTTTTATAAAAGCTTAGAAAATCAAAAGACATTTGAATTCTTGGGGTCAGTTTTATCAATCTATCGGTATGAAATCTTCAATTTAGATCAAAGCGCACTATGATCAAAAGCTATGGGAAGTAATTCTTTGACGGAATCTACTACAAGGAGGTTTTTATTTTTATCTAAGACAAATACTTTGATGTTCTGTTGATGACGGTATTCCATATCTATCATCACCTGTCTACAACTTCCACAAGGGAAACCTGGGAATTTCCCTTTTTCTACATCACCTAATGTTACCACAGCAATGGCTTTAATTTTAGCTTTTGGATACAGTGTGTTGGACGAAAAGATGGCGACTCTTTCTGCACATAGTCCTAATGGGAAGACTGCATTCTCTTGGTTTGATCCTTCAACGATATGATTGTCATCTAACAAAACAGCAGCACCAACTTTATAATTAGAATAAGGTGCATATGCATGATTTAAGGATTCAAAAGCTGAATTACAAAGTCTTCTTTCATCAGAATCGCTAAGCTCTTCGTAAGAGTCGTAGCATTTAATAGTGAGGTTAATGCTTATTTCTTTCATATGTTAATACCTAACAATTTGAGAATCAGATTATTGCAATCTAATAATTTAATTAATACTCATGGGCCCCATTGAATTGTCATTGCGGCTAATATTCAATTATTTTATCATTATAAATACAAAATTAATATGTGCCCTACCAATTACGGATATTGTATCTAAATATCTAAAATGAGAGGTGAGGATAAAGTTGTTTATCTTATTTCAGGATTCTCTCTTAATTTTTAATCCACCTAAGAAAGCAATTAAGTCTCTGATTTCAGTTTTACTTAAAATTCTACTCATATCCGGCATACTAGAAGGAATATTTGTTCTTTCAAGAATATCAGATTTGTTAACTTCAATATATTCTTTATTACCTTTTTCTATACTGATGATTTGATCATTTTCATTTTTGACATAACCGGCCACAGATTCATTTCCTTTTAGTGCCAGACTCACAACTTCATATCCAGAAGATAGGGTAGCACTAGGCATTACCATGGATTCCAATATTTCTCTTTTATCCAAACGTTGGCCTACATCACCAAGTCCTGGGCCAGCATCACCTCCCCATTCATAGATAGAATGACACCTAACGCATTGAGCTGCTTCGTGGCCGTAAAATAAGTCTCTTCCAATTCTGCTATCCCCGCCTTCTAGTGCAGCTAAGTATTCACCTAAAGGGTCAGAACTCAAATCAAGAAAGTGAGATGTTAGTTTAGACTTGAGCTCCTCTGTTCCATGTTCTTCCATAGCTGAAATAAGATCTAGGTGAACTTCTTCCTTTAAATGCCCATTTTTTAATTTTTCAAATTGATCGAGAAGTGCTGATTCTGAACTGGGTTCTTTAATGCTTCCTAAGCCTTTCAATGCAGCCTGGACTTCCCTAATGTTTGCATTTTCTTTATTTAGTACAGTTATGAAAAGCGGTACAGCGTCTTTGTCAGAAATATCAGAAGAAGAAATGGCTGATAATGCTGCAGACCTTACCGAATATGATCGATCCTTTAAACCTAATTCAATAATTTTATCTAAATGATCAGGAGATAGTTTGACTAAACTATTTAATGCTGATTTCCTGATACTGGAAGATTTACTGTTTATAAATAATTTCTCTATTTGATCAGAAAGATCAAGAGCATTTAATTTGGCGGCTGCGTCCAAAGTTGCTTTTTGAATTTCTGAATTCTCTTCAGACAGAAGCTGAGATAATTTAGGACTAAAGATAGCTTTCAGTTGCTTATCATCTCGTTCTATTTCACCTCTATACCTTCCATCTACTCTATCCAGAACTGAAGGTGCTGTCCAAGAACTTAGTGCTTTTATCACCTCTTCTCTCATCTCATCTGGTGCTTCAAGGTTCAAAGCGTAATTTACAAGTCTGGTGAGATCCGAATCTCTTCCTACTCTAACACATGCATTTATAGATCTTCTTATAATAACTTCATTTGTCGATTCCGTGTTTTTTAGCAATTCTGCAAGTGCTGGTAATGCTTCGGGAATAGAGTAATCATCATTAATTGCTCTGGCTGTTTCTGCTATAATATATTCATCTTGGTCATTCAGGAAATCCTCGATTTCTGGATGTTTCATTCGTCTAAGAGCTACAACTGCAGCCGTCCTCAGTGCAGTTGAGCTGTTTTCTTTTAAGGCTAAAAGGTCTTTAGCATTTCCTATTCGACTTAGGGCCAAAATACCTGCATGACGCAGATATAAGTCTTTATCATTATTCCTTTCTAGCATAGATAGAATAGTAGAGAATGCAGGACTATACTCAATTCTTCCAAGCGCTTCTGTTGCAAAAAATTGTACTCTAGGGCTGTTATGATTAACTAGTGAGACTAAGGCTTTTTCGGCTCCTTTGTATTTGACGTCGCCTAGGTACTTGGCACATTGGGCAATTATTTCTTCATCTGAATCTTCTAAATATTGGGTTAAGTTTTCAGCTGCAGTTTTTTTATCTCTTGCCAATTGGGCTATGCCCCAGATAGCATGAATTCTTTTCAACTGTTCATTACCTTCAGTCAATGCGGCCTTAAAGATTTCTAACCCCTCTTTTCTTCTCACTATTTCAAACTGAGCTTTATGCCTTATGCGCATATCTTGGTGTTCTAGAAGAGCAGACAAAACTTCCAAAGTTTTTTCAGAAAAATCAGATTGAATTAAGTTTTTGGTCTCTTTTCTGATAGGTCTATCAGCTCCTCCAGGAGTATCTAGTTTCCAAACTCTACCATAATCCTTAGTTCCCCAACCATCTATCCAATCCCCAAAATATAATGCGCCCTCTGGTCCCCAATCTAGGCCAGTGGGCAGAGCACCATGGATTACAATCAAAGTTGTGTCTAATTCAAAAGAGGCACCCGCTGTTTTCATTTTAAAGGCATGGATCGGCGAATTAGCTGGTGATCCCCTGAATTCAGAAATGAAAAAATGATCATACCATTGAGGACTCAAGGCAGTACCAGGATTATATACCATTCCAGTTGGACCATTTACATAATTCTGTATTGGAGGAAGAAAATATGCAGCTTGTCCATCCCAGTGAGGGATGCTCATTTTTTCATCCATCCAGACCTTATAACTGTTGTTGTCCGGATCAGTATACTTTCCATATTGCCAGTTAGCTCTCCATCCTGAATCAGAACCATCTACTAAATAAACTAACCTTTCTCTTTCCCCTTGGTGGTCACCATCATTGTCTTCAGTTATTAAATTTCCAAACTTGTCAAAGACAAATTCATGTGTATTCCTCACACCGGCACAGAAGACTTCAAAATTACTTCCGTCTCTATCCGCTCTTACGACAACTCCCTGATTTGGATATTTCCATCTCTTTCCTGTTTTATCTACGACATTAGCACCTATATCCCCAATGCCCCACCATATTCGTCCTGCCGGGCCAACTGTCACACCGGACATGCCATGAGCCCCAAACCCAATATGGACAGCATAGCCATGGCTTATGCTTTCTACTTCGTCAGCCCGATCATCTCCATCAGTGTCTTGAGTTCTCCATAAATCAGGGCCTACACTTACAAAGACTTCCCCATGGTGATGAAATACACCATTAGCCAAATCTGTGATTTCTTCATTAAAATCCTCAATATATAGGTCTGATCTATCGGCATGTCCATCGTCATTACTATCGCTAAGAATCCAAACTTGCTCCTTTTCTACTGTCAAATCTTTCCAGTCTAATGATCCATCGTTGTTTAAGTCTTCCAAGAATTTTTCTCCTTCATCATTTGTCTCACTGAAAGTCTTTCTTAGAAAATTGCGCCTATCTTCCACTGTTTCGAATGATATGGATGCGGTCATCCAATTCCTATGCCCTCTTATGTCAAATTCAGAACGAGTCAATCTACTTCCACTTGTATAGTACATCCTTCCTTTTTCATCGATACTGATAGCTACAGGATCCACTACAATAGAATCAGATGCCCATAGCGAAATTTCTAAGTCTTCATGAACTTTAAGAGCAACTTGTAGTGGCGTTTCATCAGCCATAGATTTAGCCCCAGCATGAGAAATTTCTATAGATTTTGGTTCAAAAATCGTCGGTCTCACGTTTGATTCTTGTTGACATGAGGATATAATTATTATGAGTGAGAGAATACCTAAGGTAATAGAAGTCAATTTTTTAAGCATAGAAATGAATTATTAAAACCTATTTTTTATAAATTATGGGCTGAAAATATAACACATGGAACAAGATACAATGAGGAAGTTAAATAATCATTTAGGAACATATTTCATTTATCTATTTCTACTGATAATTGGTTTCAGTTGCAATCTTGATCAAAAGGGTGCAAATCCACCTAATATCGTCCTAATCTTCGCCGATGACCTAGGATATGGTGACTTAGGATGCTATGGCCATCCTACCATAAAAACTCCTCACCTCGATCAAATGGCACTGGAAGGAATGCGGTTCACTCAATTTTATGCCGGAGCATCCGTATGTACACCTAGCAGGGCAGCCTTGCTTACAGGAAGACTTCCTGTGAGGTTTGGATTGGCATCTTCGTCCATGAGAGTATTTTTTCCATGGTCTCTTGGTGGAATTCCAAGAGAAGAGACAACAATCGCCGAAGTTTTAAAACGTCAAAACTATGCAACTGGAATTTTTGGAAAATGGCATCTTGGTCATAAGGATGAATTCTTGCCATTGCAACATGGATTTGATGAATACTATGGAATTCCTTACAGCAATGACATGAGCTCTGTCACAAATGACTGGAAAGGTGCAAGTTTATTTCCTCCAATTCCTCTTTTAGATGGAAATGAATTAATTGATTCAGAACCGGATCAATCCAAACTGACTCAAGCCTATACTAAGAGAAGTGTAGATTTTATAAAGAGAAATAAAAAAAATCCTTTCTTTTTATATGTGCCACATACTTTTCCACACATACCTCTTTTTGCTAGTGAAGAATTTAAAGGAAGTAGTTTAAGAGGGTTATTTGGAGATGTAGTAGAAGAGGTGGATTGGAGTGTTGGACAGATATTGAAGACATTGAAAGAGGAAGGCCTGGAAGAGAATACTTTAGTGATTTTTACATCTGATAATGGACCTTGGTTGACTGTGGGAGATACAGGAGGCTCGGCGGGACTTTTACATCAAGGTAAAGGAAGTACATTTGAAGGAGGCATGAGAGTACCGATGATTGCTAAATGGGCAAATCATATTCCATCAGGATCCACATCTTATGCATTAGGATCAACAATGGATTTGTTTAATACCATTGCAAGTATTTCGAATACTCAGTTAGACGGCATAGAAGGACAAGATGGGGTAGATCTTTCTCAGATACTCTTAGGAAATAAGGAGAAGATTAGAGACGAGATGTTTTATTATCTGGGAGATGAGCTATTCGCTTATCGCAAAGGGAAGTATAAGATTCATTATAAAACTCTAAATCCATATATAGGTGAAAAAGCACAATCTCATAACCCTCCTCTTCTATATAATCTTGAAGTAGATCCATCTGAAAAATATAATTTAGCAGCTGAGATGACAGAGAAAGTGATTGAGCTAAAAAAGCTTTCTGATAAGCATCTTGATGGTGTAGTTGAAACTGAAAACCAACTGACAAAATTGGATTCTGTAATGATAGCGCCACTTTTTGGCCGATGACATAATATTTTGTCTTAACATTTCTTTATATACTAGAATTCGCAACAACAAACCACTTAATTGACAATTAGTCAAATCATAAAAAATAAAGTTGTAAATAATTATTTCACCTTATATAAAACGACATCGTCATGAAAAACACTATCAAATATGCAATTGGCATATTCATTCTTTGTTTGTTTAGCCTCTCAGTATACTCACAGACAAATTCTAAAGAGGCGGCTAAAGACAAATAAGAAACAGCGGACACTAAGGAAAAAGAAGACAAAAAGGAAAAGAAAAAGACCATAGCGGATATTACCAAATCTTGCCGATTAATAGATGAATTGTTTCCAATATACCAAGACACAGCCAAAGGCAATATCTACATGGCTATTAGAAAAGATCAATTGGATAAAGAGTTTATCCATTTTTTCCATGCTGAGGATGGAGGGATGAACTTTGGCTGGGTAAAAGGAAGCTACGGTTGGGAAAAAGTATTTAAAATTGGAAAGTATTACGATAAGCTTGAATTTAAAGAACAGAATACAAGATATCATTTTGATAAGGACCATGCTTTGGCCAAATCTTCTCATGCTAATATTAATGAACCAATCTTTAGTTCAGCAAAAATAGAAGTGGCCAGTGAGAAAGAGGATACTTTTCTTATTGCTGCCGATGGGTTATTTAAATCAGAAGATTTAGCCCAATTGACTTTTTCTTACCCTCCGGGCCAAGGACCCAAGAATCCTTTTAAAATAGGGAGTATGAGCAAGGATAAGACAAAGATCAGTTCTATTCGAAATTATCCTAAAAATACAGATGTAGTAGTTGATTATACTTTTGAAAATAAGAGACCTACTAACTATGGATTGCCTACAACTACAGATGCTAGGTTCAGCAATATTCAAATTCAGCACACGATTCTGGAAATGCCAGACAATGATTATCAACCGCGATATGAAGACCCAAGAGTAGGGCATTTTACTACTGAAGTGGATGATCAATTGAGCAAATCAGCAACTCCATATAAGGATATGATCCACAGATGGCATTTGGTCAAAAAAAATCCAAGGGCTGCGTTGTCAGAGCCTGTGGAACCTATAACTTTTTGGATGGAGAATACTACACCTAAGAAATTTAGACCAATTATAAAAGATGCCGTAGAACGATGGAACATGGCATACGAAGTTGCTGGGTTTAAGAATGCTGTGGTTGTAAAACAACAACCTGATGATGCCGAATGGGAAGCAGGTGATGTGAGATATAATGTTTTGAGGTGGACCGCTACTCCATATCAAGGTTCAGCCTGGGGTCCAAGTTTTGTTAATCCAAGGACCGGCCAAATCTTAGCTGCGGACATTATGCTGGATTATGTATTCCTAAGAGGTTCTGTAACTGAAAGTGATTTATATGCTTTAGATACAAGAAGTATCGAACAGATGATAGAAGATGATCAAGCTGAACATCAAAGCCATAAGTTTAACCAGCATATCTGTATGGCAAATTATGAAACGAGTAAAAAACTAATGTTTGGCAAAACTGTAACCACGGCCTTAGATTTTGAAGAAGCTGAAAGAGAGCGTATGGTGAATGAGTCAATTATAGAGTTATTACTTCATGAAGTAGGACATACTCTTGGATTAGCGCACAATTATATTTCAAGCCAGATGTGGGATAGTCAAGAAGTACATAATAGAGCAAAAACTGAAGAATTAGGGCTTACCAGTTCTGTAATGGATTATAATCCAATGAACTTGGCTGTGGATAAATCAAATCAAGGTAATTTTCAGTCTGTAGTACCTGGTCCTTATGATAAGTGGGCAATAGAATATGCATATTCTGAATCTGAATCTGATTCTGATGCAGAAAAGAAAAAACTAGGAAAAATACTAGAAAGGTCCGTTGAAGATGAATTGAGGTTTGCTAATGATGCTGACGCAATGTTTGGGTCAAGTAGTGGAATTGACCCACGTATCAATGCTTGGGATCTCAGTAGTGACGCTATTCAATATGCAAGAGATAGGATAACTATTTGTCAAAATGCAATGGGGAAACTTATGGATAGAATGGTTGATGATGGTGAGTCATATCAAAAAATGTATACAGGCTTTAGAATGCTTTTAGGTCAGCAATATAGTGCCCTAAGATCTACAACAAGGTATGTAGGAGGAGTATATATCGATAGAAATATGGTGGGCCAGAAAGAGAACGTTGCTCCATTTATTCCAGTCCCTAAATCAAGACAAAAAGAAGCAATGAATACTTTGAATAAGCATGCATTCAGCCCACAAGCTTTTTCTGCATCTGGAAATTTGTACAAGCATTTACAATATCAGAGAAGAGGATGGAATTTCTGGGGTAGGACTGAAGACCCTAAAATTCTTGAAAGAATTGCCTCTTATCAAAGAGGTCTCTTGTCACATCTTGTTCATCCCACAGTGTTAGGACGTATGAATAATTCGAGGCATTATGGCAATACATATTCAGTAGCAGAAATGCTAAGTGATTTGACACAAGGAATTTTTGCTCAAGATCTTAAAGGAAATGTAAATCCAGCAAGACAAAATCTTCAAATCAGTTACATAAAAGGACTGCTTTCTGGTATGGAAGGCGGCAAATATGATAACATTTCAAAATCAGCTATGTTGTATCAAGTCAATGAGATTCAAGATATGATGAAGTCCAACAAAGGAAAGAGTATTGATACAAAGGCGCACAGAAACCACATCAATCACTTGATTGACCAAGCATTGGATGAAGACTAGATAAATCACTTCATTAAGAAAAAAGCCTGAAGTATGTACTTCAGGCTTTTTTATTGCTAATTGGATCTATTAAAAATTATACCTTTTCAAACATCATCAATCGAAAATCAATTGATTTATCTCCAATGATCTCTTCTGATTTCAGGATTAACTCACCACTTCCCTGTGTAAGGTATATTCGACCTAGTTTGAATGGTTTGAAATCTTTTACAAATGACTCAGTTCTGGGATCTCCTCTATCGCTTTCCATTCCTGTGAGAAGTGGGTCATGTGCTTCTTTTATCGTTTGAGAAATATGAGTGTCTCCCATTCTTTAGAGGATTGAGGGACCTTAGAGGTGAGGTATTATACTAAATAGGCAGTGATTATTTTGCTTATCGCAAAGGAGTGTTTTTGGTTCATTATAAAACTTTGAATCTGTCAATTGAAGAACAGCTACAATCCTATGAACCTCCGCTTCTTTTTAAATTAGAAATAGGTCCTTCAAAAAAGAATATTCTTTCAGAACAAATGTCAGAAAAGCTAGCTTTAATTTAGAAAACATGGGATTCTCAAAGGGTGTCTACATTTCTGTAAAAGTAAGGTTTGGTCAAAATGAAATATTATATGAGTTGATTCATAAGTACCCGTAAGTGGTGGAATGCAATAAACTCACCGGTAATGACTGCCTTTTGCTCTAGGCAAATGTCAGAAACACAAAACCTCGGGATAAACTACGTCGTAAGTAATCAATTTATGGGGAATTGAGAACTTCACAGATTATCTCTTCAATATTGGAAGGTAGGACTTATGATGAAAACGAACTTCTTGAGAATAAACTTATTGGCCAATATGGGATACAAAGATCGTTATAAGTAGATTTTTATCGAATGTTATAATTTGTGTTGAATTTATAGGTATAATTGTTATCTTGAGATATTAAATACAGAATAATTAATTGAATCAAATGAACCGACTAAACGAGCACTACATATTAGTAATATTTATATGTTTGTGTTGCTTAAGCTCAAAATCTCAGGACCTGACTATAGGAGTACATTCAAGTGGTTCTGTAGGTGATATGAATCTTTACACTTTAGTCGCAGCAGGAGTTACTACTTTTTCTCCTACTGGTGCACCTTGTCAGCTGACGGACGTTACTCTTAATGCAGCCTTGGCAACTGGCAACGTAAATATTAATACCCCTTCGGGTAGTATTATATTTACTCCAGGGACTTTCAGACCTGGGACTGGAGGCCGTACTCTTTCACTTACTGCAAGTGCGAATGTAACTCTCACAATGAGTTTGGATACTGCTGGAGGAGGAGGTTTCCAAGCTAATACCAATATGACAAATGTTTCAATTATTGCTGGTGCTAGTGCATTGATAGGCGTTACAGAAACTTTGTTGGTAGGGGGTAATTTGACTGTTACAGCTGCTGATATAAGAATTCAAAATGGTGGTTTAGAAACTGGTGGGGGAGTTGGAGATTTTACCGCTACAAATAAATTTGAAACAGTGGGTAAAGCTTTGCATACGAATGGAGGTAATGTGAAAATTGTAGCGAAAGATATTGATATTATGAATGGAGGGATAGATACTGGAGGTGGAGATGTAGAACTTATTGTGACCAACGTAATAGATTTAACAGGGCATTCCATAAGGACATTTAATGGCATGTTCGTAGCATCAGCAGTAAATTTTAACGGTAATGGTAGTAATCTTAGAGAAATGGGTACCGGAAAAATATCAATAACTCTTTCAGGTGCTTTGGTATGTTCAGGAGATGGATTTATAACCAACGGTGGTGATATTACAGTAAATGCTGTATCGGCAGATTTTAATAGTAACGGAATTGATGCAACGAATAGTAAGATTGTTATTGATTTAACAGGTGGATTAACAAGTTCAGGACGATCATTGGTAACAACGAATAATGACATAGAAGTAAAGGCAGCATCCGCTGATATAACCAGTAATGGTATAAGTGCTGTTGGAGGGGATGTCAAATTGGAAATAATAGGTGATATCGCTATTTCAGGAGGGGGCACTATTAGCAATAATTATTTTTCATCTGGTAATAAATTGACCCTTCAAGGCTCAGGTATTGAGACAAATGGAAATGTTGTAATCGAGCATTTAGAAGATGTTTCAGTTTCAGGTGGTGGTATTGCCACAAATGGAGGAAGTCTTACATCTAAGGGTAAACAATTTATTATGAATTCTTGCCAAATTACAAGCAGTAACGGGAATATAGTTTTTTGTCATACTGGAAATTTTGATATAAATGGTGGTGGTATTACATCTGGAACAGGAACAGTAGATATTGGAACTGTTGGGAATGTAATAGTTGGCGGAAATGGAATATGGACATATGGAAGTTCAGTGAAAGTTCAGGCTAAGGATGGTAACATTTCCACGAGTGGTGGGGCTATTAACACAGGTTTTGGTTCATCTACAGGAGGAGTACTTACCGAAACTGGGTCAGTGACACAAATTCATCCGGTTCAATTAGGGGGAGGAAATATTATATTGGATACTGTTTCGAGTGTAGCATGTCTAATTGTAGCATCGCCAATTCCAACATTAGGTCAATGGTCATTAATTGTCTTATCTCTATTGATGATGATTGTAGGTACATCTGTTTTGAATCAAGATAAAAAGATCCAGAATAATGTAAGCGTACAGTCCTAAACAAGTTTACAGATATGTGAGTTAAGGAACTATATGGGAAATATTGGAAAAGTATTAATCCTTGGATTACTTTTTATTAACCCACTTCTTGCGCAGAACTTAATTGTTAATGATTTTGGAGGTAAAGGAAGGTCATTTTTTGTTGAAAGCAAGTTTGTGGATGGGCTGCATACTATATGTCCTATGAAACTCAATGCTGGTATTGATGTGGCAGATTTGGATAATGCTCTGGAGCAAAATACAGTAATACTGGAAAACGAGAAAGGAGATATTAGTTTTGCTTTGGGACTATTCAAACCAAGTCATTCGAATTCAATTCTTATTATAAAGGCTAAGAATAATGTAAACCTTTCAGTCAGTTCCGAAAGTGTTTCTCTTATAAATTTTGAAATTTGGGCAGGTGGAGATGTCAGAATTACTGGTCCAGGACTAAAAACTAATGGTGGTTTTTTCAAATCGACAGGACAAAAGATTACTATTTCTAATTCTGGTATAAAAACAGGAGGAGGAGAAATTATAATGTGTTACACTGACAGTATTAGCATAAATGGAGAGGGGATAAATACATCTGGAGGGAATATGACTGTGGATGGAGGAAATATTAAAATCTCTAATGATGGTGTAAATCTTGATAATGGAAGTTGTGTTTTTACTTGTACTGATGATATAAATATTACCGGGAATGGAATTACGGCTGAAAATATTTCGTCCAGTGGAGAAAATATTTCTGTAGAGAGTCAGGGTATAAGAGTTGAAAATGATGTCATTTTTCACCATGTTGGAGATGTTGAAATTTCAGGTGAAGGAATAAAATCCAATGGAGGTCGCATTTATTCATATGGTGCAAAAGATATGAGAGTTTTCAATATGGGGTTGAGGACTGAAGGAGGTGAAGTTTTTCTTGATCATTTTGGAGACTATATAATTTCTGGAGAAGGCATCGAAACTAGTGGAGGGAACTTTATTCTAAAAGGAAATGGAGCATTCGTTGGTGTTTTCAACAATCAAGGAGGTAGTGGAATCCAAACAAAGAATGGAAGTATTGAAATGGTTCTTATTGACAAACTGCTGGTTAGTGGCAATGGAATTTTTTCTGGAGAAGGTGATATATCAATTATATGTAAGGGGATCATAGATGTAGATCAGGGTGGAATTAGTTCTCATAATGGGGATATCTATGTCGAATCATCATCCATTATCACATTAGATGGTTTTAATCTCAATTCAAATAATGGGGTAAAAATAGGCCAGGGAAAATTAGACACCTCTCAACTAATTTCAGATTCGATAGTATTTCTCACCGAGCCTGTAGTTGGGGGAGGGAATGTCACCATAAAAACAACCGAATAAATGGTTAGATGTTAAGCAGTGTCTTGAAAATAGCTTACAGCTATCTCCCATTAACTTTTATACTTCTGTTTAATTTTGCTGTTGCTGGATGGTTGATTTTTATTGGCGAAACTAGAGGGTTAGCATGGTCATCTGTTGGCAATCTCGTAATGGTGGGCATATTTATTCTCTTTTTTGTACTTCTTTTAGTAATTGCAATAAAAGTTCAACAACAATCTCCTGTACATCGTGATCTGGACTACTTCATTTCTTTAATTATTCCGGTATATAATGAAGATCAGCATATTTATAACGTTCTTAAGAACATTGAAAAAAGTGATTTCCCAAGATCACAAATGGAAATTATAATTATTAATGACGGTTCAACAGATAATTCACTTAATGAAATTCAGCGTTTTCAGAAACAATATAATGGAGAGGTTTATATCATGAATTTCAAAAGTAACAAAGGCAAAAAAGCTGGGCTTGTGTCTGGATTCAAAAAAGCCAAAGGAGAAGTATTAATAACCATTGATAGCGATACTTTCTTAGAAGTTAATTCTGTAACAAATTTGCTAATGTTTTTCGATAAAAATACGGCAGCCGTATCAGGATATACAAATGTATATAATGCTTCAGATAATGTTCTTACTCGTATCCAGGGCTATGAATATTTTATAAGCCATCATTTGTTTAAAGCTTTCGAATCTCACTATTCTTCAGTTCTATGTTGTCCGGGTTGTTTCTCTGGATATCGAAGGGAGCCAATCAATAATGTCTTAGAAAAATTTATAGAGTCAAAAGTATTTCGATTTCCCATTGATTATGGCGAAGACCGATATCTCACCTCTCTCTTAATAAAGAACAATTATCAAGTAAAATATGCATCGACTGCTAGGGCATCGACCATTGTTCCAAATAGACTAATGCCATTCATTACACAGCGAATAAGATGGGTTAAGAGCTGGTTTATTAATTCGATATATCTTATCAGAACTTCATTTAAAAAGCCTATTTTTTTCACTTCTTACTTTCTTCTCAGCTTTATTTTTAACATATTAATAGTAAGTATACCAGTATTATTGGCCTATCTTTTGTTTACAGGTCAGATGGTTATTTTTGTTCATAGTGCCTACATTATATTGTTATATATCATTTTTCATTTTTGGAAAACAAAAATTCTTAACATTCTGGATCCGGTTAGATTTTTTGTATTTACAATTATGATTTATTCATGGCTTATAGTTTGGGCAGTCTCCAAAGTAAATGACAAAAGCTGGGGTAAAAGAGCCAATAATTAACACCAACAGGAAATAGAGACGCGTTGTGTTGACAATTTCAATGATATTATTGTCTGTGATAGAATATAGAATCTATAATGAACAATTGTTTTGAGGGTCGAATATTAATCTGTTTTAGTATTTGAAGAACATCAAAATGATAAAATCGAATTCATTAAGAAAAGCCTGATACTATCATCAGAGTATTATGAAATAAAATTATCCTTTCACCACCTTTTGTTTTTCAGAATGAAGATGACGATATTATCCTTGATGCTTTGGAAGGAGAATTTGAAGAGATTGAAATTTAATGCCTATCAAGATCTCCAAGAGGGAAAATGGCTTTGGTTCTTTTTAATATTATGCCTGTTGTTCTGATAAGAAGTTGATAGAGTATGAGTTGTGATGCAGCTTGTTACAAGTCTAACGTGATATTTCCTATAGACCTTAGGTCTATATATGTGCTTGTGAATTAACATGATACACGGCTCACGGCTGGAAGGGTTAAAAACGAAATGGGAAGAGAAAATAAAAGACAAAAATCATAAAATGGCGTAATAGGTAATTGTCTTTCCGTAAAATTAGAAGGTTCAGAAAGAAGCAAAGAGAGTCTGATGATTATTCATTCAGTTTTTCTTTTTTAGTTACAATTAGTCTAGAGAAAATGGCTATACCTTTTCAAACATCATCAATCGAAAATCAATTGACTTGCCTCCAACAATCTCTTCTGATTTCAGGATTAACTCCCCACTTCCCTGAGCAAGGTATATTCGACCTAGTTTGAATGGTTTGAAATCTTTTACAAATGACTCAGCTCTGGGTTCTCCTCTATCGTTTTCCATTCCTGTGAGAAGTGGGTCATGTGCTTCTTTTATCGTTTGAGAAATATGAGTGTCTCCAAAAGTCAAGGAGATAGTGGTGCCTACATTCTCTTCTGCACAGGTGTAATATAAGACCACATCATAGTCACCTGATTCTTCAACTGAGACTTTCCAGGATATTCTGTCTTCGATATCAGTCCAATTTGTAAAAAATGAACAATTCGGCCACCTATTTGACCTTATTATATTACCATGTGCAGTTCCATCTCGTGCAGGTATCTGAGTATACTTATAGTCGCGATGACCAATAGTGAAATGTCGAGAATCATTTTTTGGAAGTTCGGTTAAAACTTCATTTTGATAGAACTCTTTTGCCACCATCATCTCAGTTTTTTCAGTTGCATACTCTATTGAAACATCTGTAGCTTGACTAGGATCAGTTTCCATATCGAATAATTGATCTTGATGATCTAGCCTAAATCGTTGACTTCTAATGCTTAGCTTTCCTTTCCAATAATTATAGACATATCTCTCGCTCCAGTTTTCATTCTTTTGATCAAGAAGAGGTGCGATACTTTTTCCATCAAGAGGGTTATTTGTGAATGGAGTGATCGAAGCATATTCTGAAATGGTGGGTAATAAGTCAATTGAACTTGCAATTTTTTTGATTCTTAGACCTGCCTCAATTTTATTTTTCCATTGAATAATCAAAGGAGATTTAACTCCTCCTTCATCTGTAGATCCTTTGATACCTTTCATATCGCCATTCCATCTATGTCCATTTGGACCATTATCTGATAAGTAAATGATTATTGTATTCTCTTCCAGATTCAATTCTCTAATTCTTGATTGAATGCGACCTACATTCCAATCTATATTTTCACACATGGCAAGTGCGGCTTTGGTATGTTCCATATTCTCTTTGTCAGCTTCCGATCCTCTTTGAGAGATTTCTATGTTTTCAAATTTTTTATACCATTTATCTGGGACTTGCATAGGACTATGAGGAGTATTGTAAGGAAGGTAGACGAAAAAAGGACTTGCCTTTTTCTCATTAATAAAGTCTATTGCTTTATCAGTTAGGTCATCAATTATGTAGCCTTCTCCTTTTGTAATATTCCCATTATGTTCAAGCATTGGGCTGAAATAATTACCCCAATGCCCAGAACAAAAGCCATAGAACTCTTCAAAACCTCTCCCATTTGGATGATAGGGATATTGCATTCCACTGTGCCATTTACCAAAGGCAGCCGTGGCATAACCATTAGACTTTAAAATATCAGCTATTGTAGTCTCATCCAAATCGATTCTTTCTCCACCTGCTGACGTAGAATAAACACCACTTCTCGGACTGAATCTTCCTGTAAGTATTTCAGCTCTTGTTGGCGAACATACAGGGCTTACGTAAAAGTTCTCCATAACAGCTCCATCAGCTGCCAATTTATCAATGTTAGGAGTTGAAATGTGTTGGTTACCGTTCATGCTCAAATCTCCCCAACCTTGATCATCCGTAAGGATTAAAATGATATTTGGCTTCTCTGCTTCTTTTGAAATCGATTCTTTGACTTGACAGGATAACCAATGTATAGCCAGAAGTAGAAGAAAATATTCTGAAAATCTAATAAAGAGGGTCATTTCAAGACTCCTCTTTCTTCAATTCTACGTCTTTAAAAAAGAATAGTAATGCTAGAGCCGCTACTAAAGCCATTATAGCTGGTATCAGCCAAACGCTTTTCCAAAGATGAGCCTCACTCAAAGTATAGTAATCTAAAAACCAGCCAGAAGACCAGCTTCCTATTAGCATTCCAAAACCATAAGTCACTAAAGTGATCAGGCCTTGTGCACTAGCTTGTATTTCTTTTGGTGCTGTGTTGTCCACATAAATTTGTCCTGTGACAAAAAAGAAATCATAACAAATGCCATGAAGTAAGATTCCCAAATAGAGCATAGCAACCATGTCACCATCGCTTCCCAATACGAATAGTGCATATCGAGCCATCCATGCCAACATCCCAAAAAGAAGCATTTTCTTAATACCTAACCTTGCAAAAAAGAGTGGCATAAGAAGCATGAAAATAATTTCAGAATATTGACCTAATGTCATTGTGGAAGAAATATTTTCAAATCCTAACTCTCCAAGGAAGATACCTGTAAGGCTGAAGTAAAATGCTAAAGGGATAGAAATCAGAAACGAACAGAAGAGAAATATTGAAAAATTTCTGCTTTTTAAAAGACTCAAAGCATCTAATCCAAAAACTTGTTTTAATGAAGTTTGCTGGCCCTTTGATTTTGGAGGGGTATCCGGCAGAAAAAAGCAGTAGACACCTAATAACAAAGACAAACCGGCTGCTAACTGAAATTGTAAATGTGAATCGTCATAATTTAGGTAACTAATGATTGTTCCTATTACAATCCATCCTATGGTTCCAAAAACTCTGATAAATGGAAATTCTTTTTCTGGTTCTTCCATTTGATTGAAACTCACAGTATTGGCTAACGCTATTGTAGGCATATAAATAATCCCATAAACCAATAGAGTCCAAAAGAATGTAGATGGATCGGTCTCTAATGAGACATAGTACAATAGAGCTGCACCAACGAGATGAATAATACCCATCACTCTTTGAGCAGAAAAGTATTTGTCAGCGATCATTCCTACAATAAAAGGTGAGACGATTGCTCCCCAATTAATCGTGCTATACGCTGCTCCAATATTCAGGCCTGAAAAGCCAATTTTTCCTAAATATGCACCCATCGTTGAGTACCATGCTCCCCAGACTACAAATTGGAGAAACATCATTGTAGACAGCTGAAATTTGACCTTATTATTCATTATTTATTTTTAGATTTTCCAATGTAGGAAAATATTCTTGAGATTGAATGTATCTTGTATAAATGAACTTTTGCCTCACTATAAAAAAGGAATTAAAATGAGCTATTCTAAAAGAAGACAATTTCTTAAAAATCTATCCATTGGTGGAATAATAATCAGTGGAATTGGAAAAAGTCTGAAAAAGCCTATTATTCTGGAACCAAAGAGCTCTGTTGGGAATGAAGAGTTTTCTGCCAATGATAAAATTCAACTTGCAGTAATAGGATGCGGTATTCAAGGTCAAATCAATGCGAGAACAGCAAGTAGGGTAGAAGGATTAAAGATAGTCGCAGCATGTGATCTGTATCAAGGTAGATTGGATAAAATGGTCGAGGATTATGGTGAATTATATACATCGAGGGATTATAGAGATATTCTGAATAGAAGTGATATTGATGCGGTGTGCATTGCAACCTCTGATCATTGGCATGATCATATCACAATTGCTGCTCTCAAAGCGGGGAAGGCTGTATACTGTGAAAAGCCAATGGTTCATAAATTAGAAGAAGGGCATAGCGTTATAAAAGCTGAAAAGGAATCAAAGCAACCTTTGATAATAGGAAGCCAACGAGTAAGTTCAATCATAGTAGAAAAGGCAAAAGAACTTTTTCAAAGTGGGGCAATTGGTGAATTGATTATGGCTGACATCAATTATGATAGAAGTTCTGCAGTGGGTGCATGGCAATATTCTATACCTACTGATGCTAGCAAGGAAGCTGTGAAATGGGATGACTATTTAGGTGATGCTCCTAAGGTTCCTTATGAAGCTAATCGATTTTTCAGATGGAGAAATTATAAGGACTACGGCACTGGTGTGGCAGGGGATTTATTTGTGCATTTATTCTCTTCTCTGCATGTAATCACAGGATCCATAGGACCAGAAAGGGTGTTTTCTACCGGGGGGCTGAGATATTGGAAAGATGGAAGAGATGTGCCGGATGTCACATTAGGGCTTTATGATTATGGAGCACAATCTTCTCATCCAGCTTTTAACGTACAAATGAGAGTCAACTTTGCGGATGGATCAGGAGGTGGGTCAAGAGCCAGATTGATAGGTACTGAAGGTGTAATGACAGTAGGAGGTAGGAGTATTAAAATTGAAAAGGTGGGACTCAATAATCGACCTAATTATAAAGGATATGATTCTTATATGACATTTAGCAGTTCTGAACAAAAGAGATTTAAAAAATGGTACGAAGCCTTTTACAAATCTGATAAAAAGTCACAAGTTATAGAGCCAAATGAACTGGATTACAGAACTCCCGAAGGGTATAGTGATCATCTTGATCATTGGAATAATTTTGCAAATGCTATAAGAAAAGGAGAGAAAATTGTTGAAGATGGAACATTTGGTTTGAGGGCAGCAGGTCCATCTCTCGCCACAAATGTGAGTTATTTTGAAAATAGAATTGTTAATTGGGACCCGGAGAGAATGAAAATTGAATAATCTTGATACCAACTATTTTAATTCACTTGCTGTAGTTTCATCAAAGTGAATAAGTACATCCAAGGATTGAGATAAAGGAAAATTCTGGACATAATTCTGGACATAAATGGGATTAAATCCAGCTCCACATTGCATAAACGGGTTAGGGTTGTTGAAGTATGTGGCTGCTTCTCCACCTAATTCATCAAAAATATAATATTGTTGATCGCCATCTACTTCATAAAGTAATTGATTGGTGGAATTGCATACTGGTTTGGCTAATGTCTGTCTTCTTGTTCCACCAATGGCATTTCTAGTTCTATCAGCTAAAAATGCATTTAGAGATCCCTTACTAAAGCTAAATCCGACATTGATGTAATCATTATCTAGTTCGTCTTTTAAGACTGTACCCATAAGTGCAGAGTTAAACGAACCACCATCCATAACATGAAGATTATGTGCCCAAGTGGCAATTTGAGCATCTTCGCCTAAAATTCTACTCCACCATAAGGCATAGAATGCCATTAAGGAATCTCTGGGTGCACCAAATTGTTGAATACGGTATATACGCTCTCTTTCTTTTATGAGATGTGCGGCCATCCTGGCAACTTCGTATTCAAATAATGATGAGTTTGTTATAAATATTTCTTTTTGATTTTCAAAGAGTTGTAATACACTCTGAATACCACTGATATTAGAATTGTGTATGAACTGATCATCATCCGCATATGAAGAAAGGTTCCCTATTGGAAGGCTTTGATAAGCTGAAGAAATAAAAAAAGCAGAATCTGGAAATATGGACAGTACATATTCTCTTACTAACTTTTCTTCAAGTTTAAAATCAGGCCCTTGTGGATCACAGCCAACAAAATAGATTTTGTCTTCAGTCGATTTGTCAAGATTATAATCGTGCATCCACCTTACAAGCTCTCTCACTTCTTCAGTGTCATAAGTCCAGTACCAAGTTTGATTTATGACTTCATCAGCATCTCCTACATCATTAAGGACATAGTCATTAACGACAAGTGCGTTACCCCAGGGGATTTCAAATACAATTGCTTTGAATCCTTTTTCTAAAACCAAATGCCTGTATAGTTTGTGCTTCATATCATAGAACTCTTTCGTTCCATGTGTGCCTTCACCTAATCCAACAATCTTTGCATTTCCTAAATAGGTTATCAATGGGTCTAAAGATTTATCAATCTTGGTTGGATCAGAGTCTTGAAAGACATGTGCAAATCCAGAAAATTCCCTTACCAAGTTTTCTTCTTCATTATCAAGAAGGCAGTTATTTTCAGAGTTGGATAAGATTGGATCTTCTGAACTGCAGGAAATTCCAATTAGGGATAATGAAAGTGAAGTATATATGATTTGTTTGATGTAAACATGCATACTTCATTAACGTGTATGATTGGACAATCATTGATTAAAAAAAGGAAAATTTGGGACCTAAGATGTATATTGAATTTCAAATTGAATTTTAATCAAATGAATATGATAAAGAAATTTACAGGTGTGTTAATCATTGTTTTTATAATACAGATGAGTGGTTTTGGGCAGGATTCTTACTATCCTGGGAGTTGGGGAGATTGGGAGAAAAAATCACCTGCTGAAGTAGGAGTGAATCAAAATGCAATAGACGAAGCAGTAAAGTATGCTCAAGAAAATGAAAGCGAAAGTCCTAGAAATCTAGAACATGCACATTATTTGGGATTTGGGAAAGAACCTTTTGGAGATGCGGTAGGGCCCCATAAAACTAGAGGTGACCAGACTGGTATTATTATTAAGGACGGATATATAATTGCAGAATGGGGAGAACCTTATAGAGTGGATATGACATTTAGTGTGTCCAAGAGTTTTCTATCTTCTACAGTAGGTCTTGCTTATGATCAAGGACTCATAAGAGACGTGCATGAAAAGGTGCAGAGTTATATGGGACCAGTATTGTTTGCTGAAGCTAGTAGAGGACCAAATAAGGCGGACTACATGCAAGACGACAAAGTACATGATTTATTCGCCACAGAGCATAACAGTAAGATCACTTGGAATCACTTGTTAAGACAAACTAGTGATTGGGAAGGTACTCTTTTTGGCAAGCCTGAATGGGCTGATAGACTTTCCGGAGAACCAAAAGAATGGATAAGTCGACCAAGAAAAGAACCAGGTAGTGTATTCGAATACAATGATACTAGAGTCAACCTTTTAGCACTAGCCGCCACTAATATTTGGCGAAAGCCTCTACCCAAAATACTAAGAGAACAAATTATGGACCCTATAGGGGCATCTCCAACATGGAGGTGGTTAGGATATGAAAATTCTTGGGTAGTCATAGATGGAGAATACATACAAGTAGTGAGTGGTGGTGGACACTGGGGAGGTGGAATGATGCTTTCTGCCAGAGATCAGGCCAGATTTGGATATCTTACTTTAAGGAGAGGAAAATGGAAAAACCAGCAGATTCTATCCGATGAGTGGGTCTCGATGGCACTTACTCCTACTGAAGCAAATGATGGTTATGGATTTATGAATTGGTTCTTGAACAGTGGAGAAAACCCACGAATTCCAAGCGCACCTAAAAGTTCATTTTTTCATTTAGGAGCCGGCACCAATATGGTATATGTAGATCCAGAAAATGACTTGGTGATTGTAGCCAGATGGATTAAAAGACAAGCAATGGATGGTATAGTCAAAAGGGTTCTAGAAGGTATCAAATGATAATTTTTTAAACATTACATGAACTTGTAAATCATGTATAAGAAGAATTATCATTTGAAAACTGTAAATTGATCTTAATTTAAACCATCAACTATGTCACAAATATCAGCAGTAGATATCAAAATTGTAAGTGAGAAGATTAATAGGATTTTTGACTCGCAGAAAAGAAATCAATATAAAGTAGGACAGTCCACTGCAAAGGAGAGAAAGGCAAAGATCAAAAAGATCCAAAATGCTATTCAAAATACCTATAGAGAACGAATAAAGGAGGTATCATATCAGGACTTCAAAAAGAATGAAGCTGAGGTCGATCTTACAGAAATATTTCCTATTGTAGCTTCAGCCAAGTTTACAAATAATAGATTGTCTGGCTGGATGAGAGATGAGAAGGTGGATACACCATTGGCTCAAATGGGCATGTCGTCTTGGATCAAATACGAGTCCAAAGGCGTCGTATTGATTATATCGCCATGGAATTTTGCCTTTAATTTGACATTTATTCCATTGATTTCTGCAATTGCTGCTGGAAATACGGTTATGCTAAAACCTTCTGAAAATACATCCCATAGCTCCGCACTTATGAAGGAAATTATCGATGACCTTTTTGAAGAAGATGAAGTTGCGTTAATTGAAGGAGCTATTCCCGAGACATCAGCATTATTGAAGAAACCATTCAATCATATATTTTTTACAGGAGCTCCTAGTATCGGCAAGATCGTTATGAAAGCTGCAGCGGAACATCTTACTAGTGTAAGTTTAGAATTAGGTGGTAAATGTCCAACTATTGTAGACCAAACAGCTAACATCAAAGATGCTGCATCAAGAATAGCTTGGGCTAAAGGAATGAATAACGGTCAGATCTGTATTGCTCCTGATTATGTCTATGTACATGAAAGCAAGAAGGAGGAGTTCATGAAGTACTATAAAAAGTTTACTAACGATTACTACGGCGAAAATATCCAAGAATCAGATTCTTATAATAGAATTGTAAATGACAATCATTTCAGGAGAATCAAAGGATATATGGATGATGCTCTTGAAAGGGATGCAGTAATAGAATTCGGAGGTCAACTTGATGAAAAAGATAATTTTGTTTCCCCCACTGTGGTAAGTAACCTTAGTGATGAGGCATTAGTATGGGAAAAAGAAATATTTGGACCAATACTTCCTCTAAGAACTTTCTCCGATTTGTCAGAACCTATAGATTTTGTGAATAAGGGAGAAAAGCCATTAGCTCTTTACGTATACAGTAAGAATAAAAAGAATATAAACCGAGTCGTGGACAACACCCGTTCTGGTGGAGTAGTAATCAATCACAATGCAGTTCACTATTTTAATAATAATTTACCTTTCGGAGGTAGCAATAATAGTGGGATTGGCAAAGGAATGGGAGAATTTGGATTCAAAGCTTTTTCCAATGCTAAAAGTGTTATGAAACAATGGTCACCAATAGATGGAATGGAAAATTTCAGACCTCCATATTCAAATATCAAAAAGAAGCTAATAGCATTTGCTATTAAGTATCTTTCTTAGAAGTAATAAGAAATAGTAGAATAGAAGCCTCAGTTTAAAACTGGGGCTTTTTTTATTGCCAAAATTTGGCGCGGTATGGAGAATTTCAAATGTCGGTATGTTTTGAATCGCAAAGTGCAATACTTCTTCCCTTTTGAAATGGAAGGTTGGAAAAGGTTAATTATTTAATTGTCTTAGTCCTTCATAGACAATTACGGCTACAGAATTAGCAAGATTCAAGCTGCGAATATGTACACTAAACAAAGGAATAGTATATAAGCTTTTTGAGTATTCTGAAGTAATATCATCTGGTAGCCCCACTGATTCTTTTCCAAAAACTAAATATGTGTTTTCTTGATATTCTAGATCTAGGTAGTTTTTAGTACCATGTGAAGAATAGAATGCAATGGACTTAGGGCTATTTTGATTCATGAAGTCCTCAAACGAGCTGTATTCTTTTAACTCAACATTTTTCCAATAATCTAAACCTGCTCTCTTTATCCTTTTATCGCTGATCTCAAATCCATAAGGTTTTATCAGATGTAACTTACTGCCAGTGGCAAGACTAAGTCTTCCAATATTTCCAGTATTATTTGGTATTTCGGGCTCGTAAAGGACAATGTTTAATCCCACTATGGAGCAGGATTAGGGATTTCTGACTGTACTGCGTCTATTTCCTTGAGTATTTTCTTAGATAGGACTAAATCTGCACTCTCTATGTTCTCTTTAAGTTGATCCAATGATGTAGCACCGATAATGTTAGCTGTTACAAATGGCTGCTGAGTTACAAATGCAAGTGACATTTGTGCCAAGCTCAATCCATATTTTTCTGCTATGGCCATATACCTTTTTGTAGCTTGTGAGCAATTGTCTGTACTATATCGCTCCATTTTTCCAGGAAAGTCTAATAGCCTCCCTTTTTTAGCTGGTTTTTCTTGATGATACTTTCCACTTAACACACCAAAAGCCATAGGTGAATATGCAAGTAAACCGCATTTTTCTCTAATGGACATTTCTGCCATACCTACTTCATATGTCCTATTCAGCAGGTTATAAGGGTTTTGTACACTTGCACATCTAGGTTTGCCCAGCGCTGCAGCATATTTGAGATAACTCATCAGCCCCCAAGGAGTTTCATTTGAAATTCCAAAATGACGAATTTTACCCTCCTTAATCACTTCTTCTAACCCTTCTATCACAGTTAGAATGTTGTCTTCCCAAGCGTCGTGGTGCTTATACCCTCGTACACCAAAAAAATTTGCACTTCTTGCTGGCCAATGAACTTGATATAGATCAATATAATCAGTTTGAAGTCTATCCAGACTACCTTCTACAGCTTCTTTTATATTAGCTTTAGTATAATCGGATGCCTTTCGGATATGTTCTGTATAAGGTCCTGGTCCTGCTATTTTAGTGCCTAGAATAATTTGATCTCTTTTGCCCGACTTCTTAAACCAATTGCCCATGATAAGCTCAGTTTTAAAAGAGGTCTCTGGACTAGCAGGTACAGCATAAAGTTCTGCAGTATCCCAAAAGTTAACACCTCTTTCTAGGGCAAAATCCATCTGTGAATGACCCTCTTTTTCACTATTTTGACTTCCCCAAGTCATGGTACCAAGACATATTTTGCTGACATTAAGGTCCGTATTTCCGAGTTGTCTTTTTTCCAATTTGTGTAAATTCTAAGTTATTAATTCAATTCTATTAAAATCTTCAATTTAGATAGATATAAGTGAGAACTATACTACGGTTTCACTTAATTGCTCTGGTTGATACCCTAAGGTTTCAAATGCAAAATGGCATTCTTTTTCAATTCTTTTTTTGAGCTTACCCTCTAATTTATGAACATTCTTTTTATACCCTTTTTTAGACTCAGCATATTCTTTTACCTTTTGATCTACATCTGGTGTATAGTCTAGATTGAGCTGGCTATAGAGATCTTTAATGTTCTTGACTGCATCATATTGGAAATCTTCAAATTTTATTTCAAAAAGATTTTCCTTAGGAATTAATGATTTCTGATCAAAATATTGTTGCATGCTAGTCTTATAATAATAGAAGATTTTATTCATGGTGTCTTCCTTACTATAGTCATTCAGATATTGCGTCCTTATCACCATATCATACATGAGATAGGTACTAGGTATTACGTCGTAAGGATTTCTATATATATGAATAAACTTTGCATTAGGATAGAGGTCGAGTAGCCCTTTTATTCTGCCTGTGTTATGCGGATTTTTGACCACTAAAGGTTTGAAATCATTGGCAATAGCTATTTCGTCTATCATTCTTTTGTAGCTGCCTTTCCATCTTTTATACTCCCTTTTAGTCAGTCCTTTAAGGAGTGCAAATTTATTATAGAAGCTTTCATCCTTTGGAAAGAAAAAACTGTGACTAGCACTGTACATTGAAAAGTTCGAAATCGAATTTTCCTCTTCATGTGGTAGATCAGAGGAGATTTCAATGTTGTCCTGTGGTCTTTTTTTAGGTATCAAAAAGGAAAGAGTTTTTTTAACAACCACACCCCCTACAAGAGCTATCGTCGGCAGAAAACCTTGGAAATAGGTTAGATACCCAAATTTAGGGTTTTTACACATCAGGTAATGAAGGAATGTTGTTCCACTTCTCCAATGGCCAATAATGAAAATGGGATCTTCTATTTCTCTAGTCTTAGACCTATTTGCTAAATAATAAAAGTACTGGGCTAATTGTATAGGAGAGGTTATTAAGCTTACTATAGTAATCACAATAGCCTTAGGAATTTTCTTCCAATAGATACCCCTATTTTTTAAAATAAGAGACAACCACACAAATGGATTTGCCGTAAAATATTGATGTGCTGATATGTCCGCTTTTGCCATTCTGCCACAAACATAGAAAAGACCTTGAAACTTGCCTTTCTAAAATTTATAAAATATCGGATTGGAGATACTATTTTTTCTAAATTGACAGTATCATATCCATTTAAACTACTTTTTTAAACCTATTTCACGCAATCGTTGATCTAGATATCCACCAGCTGTAATCGAGTCATACTGTTTTGGGTTTTCTGCAGTGATACATCTATCTAAGCATGAAAGATCCATATCTGCCTTAGGGTGAAGGAAAAAGGGAATAGATAATCTCGGTTTGTGCCATTCAGAGCGAGGAGGATTTACAACTCTATGTGTTGTTGATTTAAGATAATTATTAGTCAGTCTCTGTAGCATATCTCCTACATTGATCACTATTTCATTTTCTTCAGGTTCTATATCTTGCCATTCATCCTGTTTGTTGAATAATTGAAGTCCACCCGCAGATGCTCCGACTAATAATGTAATTAGATTAATATCTTC
>DKPS01000182.1:0-353 GCA_002471345.1 Saprospiraceae bacterium UBA7328 | reverse complement strand
TAATTAGATTAATATCTTCATGTTGCTCAGCTCTTATTGCATTTTTTGGTTCCTCAGTTATTGGGGGGTAGTGTATTGCTCTTAATATACTTAGTCCATCAGTTATTTTTGTTGCAAAGTAGTCCTCTGGTACTTCTAAATGAATTGCTATTGCTCTCAATAGATGACCACCGACCTGTTCGAAAGCTTGATATAGCTCTCTTCCTTTTTGTGAAAAATGAGGAACTTCACTCACATCCACGTTGTCAGGATACTCATTTTTCAAAGGATGATCAGCATCTATTTCTTGGCCAAATTGAAAAAATTCTTTGAGGTCTGGGGCATCCGAGCCTTTAGCATGTTCTTTTCCAAAA
>DKPS01000031.1 GCA_002471345.1 Saprospiraceae bacterium UBA7328 | reverse complement strand
CTTAAGTAACGTAAGTCTTCACATGGACTAAAGATAAGATATCAGGTCAATGTCTTATAGAATGGTTTTAAAGTAATTTCATCTTTCGCTAAGTTAACAAGAAGAAGGAAAGGTATTGAATCACTAGTCACTTTTCTTTTTGAATTGAGCTTGCTGATTATTCAGATCTAACACCATCAATACTCCAATGACTATTGAGGCGATTTCTCCCATAGTATAAAGTAGATACTTCTGAGTAATACCACTATCAAGAAAATTCTGTCTAATTCTTCTAAGAATTGTGAGTATGATTTTTCTTATTACTTGACATCTAATTCTTCAGAATTGATCGAAGGACATTTGGATATCGCTATTGAATCAATTTTAGAAATGAAATTTCCCATCCTCTTGTATGTAAGTACAAGCACCCGTGTATGTCTGATGAAATCGATCAACAAGTTCGCAAACTCTTTATCATTAAGTAGTAGCTCGTTTGTGGATTTAAATCGACTTACGTGCAAGGATTCGTCAAGATCAAACTGTTTAGATGAAGCGGAAATTCGATCGATCCTAGCATTCAGATAGGGATAAAGTTGATTGTCTACAAACTGAGCCTGAAGTTCTTCATAAGTCAATAGAAACTCAAAATGTGAGTTGAGACTTCTCATATTCTCTATTACTTCAATAGAGGACAAGAGCTCTAATTTTCCAGAGCTTATCAATAGGTCGTAGATATTGGTTACACTTCCTGCTCCACCCAACCATCGACTTTCAAAAGCATGAATTCCATTGTTAATTTCTTCTTGTGTGATTTCTATTGACGGATCATTAATTGACATTAGAATTTGCTCACTCGAAGAAATGGCATCAGCATAGATTTTTCCACCTTCTTCTTGAAAGAACTTGGACAAACCCATTTCCTCATGAATAGTGCAATACAACTTTTGTTCTTCTATTAACGCCAATCTTTTTTCATTCCAATTGTTGATCTGTAACGCGATCAATATTCCGATGACGACAAGGGTGATTTCTCCAATGCCATATAATAGATACTTCCTGGATGATCCAGACTCAATCAACGACTTTCTTATTTTTCTGAGGAAGGTGAGCATTTAGTGAAGATAATAAAAGACCACTATGTCTTAAAAATGATTCGAAAATACCCCTTCAACATCAACAAGAGCTTGTGCTAAGTTTTATCATTGACCTTTTTTTAATCTTTTATATTTAATAGTCTTGATAAGAATTGATGTGTAGTGGTTATCTTAATGATCATATTTTATTAAAAGCAAATCTCCAGTAATATGAAACTTGTCTGCTCTTCCCTAATTTCCTTCATCATGATTCTTGGCCCTCTCTCCTCACAATCTACGGACACTAGTGAGGACGATTTAAGTCCAATGACATTCTTAGATATGCGTAAGATGAAGAGAACTGGTTCTTATGCTCCTAGTCCTGATGGCAATTGGATGCTTTACACCATGACTGTACCCAATTGGGATTCCGCAAAAAGTCAGAGCGATATACATCTTGTTTCATTAAAGGATGGATTGAGTGATCACAAGCAAATGACTTTTACAGACGAGAAAAGTGAAACCTCACCAAAATGGTCAACAGATGGTGATTATTTCATCTTTTCTTCTAATCGAGACGGTGATAAGAATCAAATCTATATGATGAAACCTGATGGAGGTGAAGCCAGGAAAATAACCAAAGTCAAGGAAGGAGTGTCGGGATATGAATTCAGTGAGGATGGACATTGGCTGATTTTTAAAAGTGGAAAGGAAGAAGATGTTCAATTATTTGCATTGCCAGCCAGTAATCCTTCGGAGGCAGAACCTGAACTATTAACATCAGGAGAAACCTCAATCAAAGATTGGGAAGTTTCTCCAACTGGGAAACGCATATACTTTACACGACCAGATCATCAGGATACTGATAATATCACTCGGATGGAGGAAGGGTTTACAGTGGATGTGAAAAATTATGCGACGCCCCTAGAAAGTCTGTGGTACATAGATTTAGAATCGAAAGAAGAACACAGAATCACTGAAGATGCGA
Source organism: Saprospiraceae bacterium UBA7328 (assembly GCA_002471345.1). GTDB lineage: Bacteria > Bacteroidota > Bacteroidia > Chitinophagales > Saprospiraceae > UBA7328. The sequence continues at coordinate 1,987 of DKPS01000031.1, read as the reverse complement.
GCTATACCGTATCTGGAATTGTTATTTCAGATGACGGCAAATGGGTCGGATACAAGGGAACATCTTCAAGTCGCTATAAAAGGAATATCACAGAACAAAGGATCAATGCTGACTTGTTTTTATTTGATGTGACAAATAATAGTATTGAAAGATTAACAGAAAATGAGGAGGTCGCCGAGGCAGGCCCATTCTTTTCTCCTGATGGAAGATGGATAGCATTTATATCTAGTGATGATATGAGTGGATATAATATGAACAGCAGAAAGATCTACTTAAGAACAGTAAATGACGAAGGAGGGGCATTTAAGAAACTAGGAGCTAACTTGGATTATCCTGGAGTAAATTTTTGGTCTGAGGATGGAAACACCATTTACTTCAATGCTGGGATAAAAGTTACTAGGCAACTTATGTCAATAGATGTCAATAATGCAGAGGTCCAAATGATTACTGATGAAAAAGCGAGAATGACCGTAAATCAAGATGAGGACACTGGAGTGCTATTAATCAATTATAGTGACCCTAAAACTTCATCTACATTGTATACTACTAAAGATCTCCTGTCTGTGAAAGATCGATCGTCTTGGATTCAATTAACAGATGCTAATCCTGAGGTCAACAATTTTGCCTTAGGAAAACAGTATGAGATCAATTATACTTCAACTGATGGGAAAGAAGTAGGAGGTGTGGTTTTCCTTCCTGTTGGATACGAAGAGGGTAAAAGATATCCATTAGTTGTTTCGATCCATGGAGGTCCAGCTGGTGCAGATTACCTTAGTTTTAATGAGAATAGCGGGCAAGTTTATGCAGGAGCTGGATATGTCATGTTTTGCCCTAATTATCGTGGATCCACTAATTATGGTGAAGCACACAGAACCGACATCGTCGGCAATTACTTTCCTCAGGCATTTGACGACATCATGACTGGTGTAGATTATTTGATTGAAGAAGGTATTGTGGATGGAGATAGAATGGGTGCGATGGGTTGGAGTGCCGGTGGTCATTGGTCCAATTGGATTCTTACTCATACAGACCGTTTTAAAGCCATAAGTTCAGGAGCAGGAACCATGAACTGGATCTCCATGTATGCACAAAGCGATGTACAAAGAAATCGCCGTTATTACTTAGGTGATACACCTTTGTATGAAGATTTTGAACCATTCTGGGAGCAATCTCCCTTGAAGTATATCAAAAATGCGAAAACTCCAACTATGGTCCACGTGGTAGCAGGAGATCCAAGAGTACCCAGCCCTCAATCAGTAGAGTTGCACATGGCATTAAAGAAGCTTGGTGTGGATACAGAGTTATTCATGTATCCTGGCAAAAGTCACGGCATTCCTGATACAAGAAATCGCTTAGTCAAGGCAGTCAGTGAAATGGCATGGATGGATTACTATGTGAGAGGGAAAGGTGAAAAATTCTCATGGCAAGATGTTCTTAGAACACTTGAAGAAGAGGGTGGGGAAGAGGATGACGAAAAAGAATAGAATATGATATTGAGTAAATTGGAAATGTGAATTATTATGCTGAACTAAGAACCAGCTATGCTTTTGATCTATTTTGATGATTTAGTTTCTGCTTCAATTAACTTAATGACTTCTTCTCCTTCTTTTTTACATCGGGTAAATAATCTAACAAAAAGAGTTGAAGTGTGATTTATAGATTTGGTTAGCGTCAAAACATCAGGCTCATTAAGAATCGCTTTGAAGGCTGAATGACTCGGTTTTTTAGTCGGTTCTGACCTCATCATTTCAAGGTCACTATGACTTAGAAACTCATATTTAAGTTCTCTCATTTCAATTCTATTTCGGTAACCATTTTGCCAATTGTTTGCATACCTTTTATAACGTTTATAGTAATCTTGAATACTACTAATCAATTCAGAGCTTGCATAAACTTTGTGTAATCCAGAAGTCCTAATCTCATCCCAAATTTCTGTATTCAGGTCGACGTTAGTAGCGTTTGACAAATTTATAAAAGCCTTTGCAAA
>DKPS01000115.1 GCA_002471345.1 Saprospiraceae bacterium UBA7328 | reverse complement strand
CCTGAAAACATGCAAATTTATCTTACTCAAAACCTTTCAGATGAGCAACTATCAAAAGAATACGATAGTCCCAATTGTCTTTTTTATAAAGGCATTAAAAATGAACAAATAGCTGGATATCTAAAGCTGAATATCAATGATGCTCAAACGGACAAAGCCGACCTAAATGCCATCGAAATAGAAAGAATCTATGTGGATCAGACTTTTCATAAAATGGGATTTGGGGCTCAATTAGTGTCTTACTCAAAAGAAATAGGGCGTAATCTTAGCAAATCATATGTATGGCTAGGCGTATGGAATAAAAATGAAAATGCTATAGGATTTTATAAAAAAATGGGTTTTGACACCTTTGACACCCACGATTTCAAACTAGGAGACGAACTTCAGACAGACCTCCTAATGAAGCTCGATCTTTAGAATCCTTTAATTGTTCAGATTAACCATAGCAAGTTACTTCTCCCTACGAAATGAACGCTAATTACTTTTACTATTATTCTTGAATGATTTATCTGGATATGGAGGTGGAGAAGGGACTTCTCTTGGGTCTTTTTCTATGAGACCTTTCAAGTGCTCTATTGCTTTGTCCAGCTGAGCATCTTTTCCATTAAAAGTAGCATGAGGTAAATTATCGATTTCAATATCAGGTTCAAAACCATGACCTTCTATTCTCCATTCACCATTTCCATAAACACCCATCATAGGTGCTCGGGCTATACCATTGTCACTCAACCTATTAACTCCACTTAACCATATTTCCCCTCCCCATGTTCTGGTTCCAATAGTTACACCAAGACCCAATTCTCTGAATCCATCAGCGAATGCCTCACCATCTGAATATGTATTTTCATTCACCAATACAACTATGTGTCCTCTGAATGCATATTGCATATTCCAATATGGTTTTCCAGATCTGGATTTCCAATACATCCAAGCCTTTCTCATCAGCTTCTCTAAGATAAAGCTGTCTATATTTCCTCCATTGTTATATCTCACATCTATGATCAAGCCTCTTCGATTAAAAACTGGATAAAACTCTCTATAAAAATCATTGATATTGTTTCCTCCCATTGCTCTGAGATGAAGGTATCCTATATCATTTTGAGACATTTCATCAACATATGTACGGTTCCCATACTCCCAATCTTTATACCTCAAATTAAAATCACTTCCAATAGGCGTTACAATGATATCATGAAAAATATTACTTCTTTTAATTTTCAACCTTACTTGCTTACCTGCTTGATTCCGAATTAATGCTCCTATATCCGTTGCAGTCAAGGCCTTTATGCCATTCACTTCTGTGATTAGGTCCCCTTCCCTCACATTCAAATAAGGATCATCCAATGGAGATTTACTTTCTGGATAATCTGGGTCTGCTTTATAAATATATTCTATTCTAAATCCTCCATTCTCTTCATCTCTACTAAACATCCCACCCAAGTTTGCCACAGATATATTCTTATTATCATCTCTTATATCTCCACCTCTGACACTCGTATGAAGTGCCGATAACTCTCCGACAAATCTCCCTATCAAATCTGAGAGCTCAGTCCGAGTGGTGACCCTATCTACAAGAGGTAGATATTTATCATGCATTGCCTTCCAATCTACTCCATGCATATTTTTGTCATAGAAATAGTCTCTTTCCATTCTCCAAGCATCAGTAAATATTTGTTTCCAATCTTCCTTTGTATTTATAGAAAATTTCCACTCACTCATATCTATTTTACTCTCCTCAAGGTTCCCAATAGAGCTTGTACCCGCATTAGCCATATAAAAATTTCTCCCTTTTGATATGAGTAGATTTTTCCCATTTCCAGACAATTTGAATGATCGGATACCAGAAACCATATTTTTGATTTTAGGTTCTTTATTATCAATTTTTATATAGTTTAGATTGCTTTTAGCGCCCACTCCGGTTTCACCTGAAATTACGTATAGTGCTTTGTCATTAACGGCGAGGTTTCTATAGTTACCTGCTTTAATTGGTATCGCTTCTATTCTTTCTTTTATTCCATCTTGATCTATTCTGACAATTACAGAAGTGTCTTTGTTTTCTTTTGAGTCCTTAAAAAGTTCATCATTAGGCCTAAAAGGAGATCTTGTAGTTTTCTGTAGATTAACATGATATATCTTTTCACTTGCATCAAAATATGGCTCGGGTTGTCTAGCACCCCATGGACTTCTCACTAATGTTGTGAAACTCCTGTCTGATAAGAAATAAATAAATTTCCCATCTGGACTCCAACTTGGATTGTAACTATTAGCTCTATCCGTTGTCAACTCAAAGCTTTCATTTGAAACGGTATTGTGAATTATAATTTGAGCCATTGTATTATCAGCTCTCTGAACGAATGCCAACCATTTATTATCTGGAGACCAGGAAAAGTCCCAAATTCCTTCTTCATTAGTTGATACTTTAGTACTTACTCCCGTACTCACATTTAAAATGAACATATTATTCTCCAAATCATCATAAGCTATCCATTTCCCATCTCCAGAAGGTATTCCAGCATATCTTAGGACACTTCCATTCTCAGTGATATTTCGATGGTCTCCTAAACCATTCGCTGCCATGCTTACAAATTCAAATTCTCCAGATTCATCTGAAAGCGCAATTACATCTTTGCTATCGTGAGAAAATGTAGCGTCCCGATACCTTACATTAGATTTTTTGGTAAATTCCACCAGACGACCATCATTCACTGGCTTGACAAATACCCTCCCTCTTGTTGTGATTACTATCTTTTCTCCCTTCTTATCAGTGTTAACTGAAGTGATATATTGAGATGGATTATCTTCCCATTTTTCTCTTAACTGATCTAAATCAGATCTAAGGGTAATTTCAATTTTATTTGAATTATCAGTTAAAACGTTGTATTTCCATAGATCAGCACCCATTTGATACACTATGTTACCATCAGAGATATTAGCATATCTGATATCAAATTCAGCATGTTCTGTATGCTGAATCAAGTCATTTCCATCGGTATCGACTGACCATATATTCATCATGCCATCTCTGTCAGAGATAAAATATACTCTATTATCATAAAACATAGGATGGTGGCTTTCACCTGCATAGTTTTTTGTAAGTTTTATAGCTTCTTCACTTCCTTCGGTATATTTCCAAACCTGTCTTGTAGTTCCACCTTTATATCTTTTAGTCACATTTCCATGATAGGCAGGGCGCACAAAATATACCGTGTTTCCATCTTCATCAAAACTCGCTTCACTTGCTTGGTCCAAAGGAATAAAGCTTTTAACTTTAGAATTCACATCGATTTTCACCAGTCTATAATCAGGTTTTTTATTGTATGCTCTTGTTGCATAAACAATAGATCCATCCTTAGTCCAGGCATTGGCATATGATGCATCTCTTTCATAAGTCCATCGAGTAGTCTCTCCTCCATTTATTGGCATAGTAAACAACTCAATAGGGCCTTCATAACTAGCAGAGAAAAGAATAGATTGACCATCTGGAGAAAATTTCGGAAATCTTTCATCCTCATCATGAGTAGTCAATCTTTGAGCTAGACCGCCCTTAAGAGAAACGGTCCAGATATCTCCTTCTGCGCAAAAAGCAATCTTGTCGTTATGGACATCTGGATATTGATAATACCCATCAAACCCTTGAGAAAATAAAAAATCGCAACTCAAAAAGGACAATAGGCAAAAAGCTAACAAATTAAAATTGATAGTATACATTTCATGATTTTAAGCTCATGAAGTTACTATTCTAATTGATTATTTCACGACTGATAATGGACATTTTCTAATCACCATCATTCTAATACTGACCACTGTTTAAACATCTATTTTCGAAAGAGATAAAAATTCCTTTTGTACTACTTTTTTGTCACATTCATCATAATGCCATTTCGGGGTCTTAGGGTCACCAATGGCTCCATTTCTATTTTTTGATTTGGAATCAACTCAAAATCAAATCTTTTATATAAATGGTAGATAATCAACTGCATCTCTACGAGTGCAAACTGCTGACCAATACACAATCTAGGGCCTCCACCAAATGGAAAATAAGAGTAAGATTCTTTTTTGGATATGTTCTCCTTTTTGAATCTTTCAGGTCTAAAAATTTGAGGTTCACTCCATTTCCTTTGGTCTTGGTGTGTTCCATAAATATATGGGGCAATTATGTCCCCTTTTTCAATTTTAGTTCCTTCATACTCATCTTTATCAAGAGCGACTCTATCTGTGATCCAGGCTGGAGGGTAGATTCTCATTGATTCTGAAATTCCTCGAGAGATATACTGCATTTTCATTACTGAATCTATAGTCAAATCTAGATCATCCATAGAATCAATCTCTTTTTGAATATTGGCTTTTTCTATTGGATTCTGATCCAACAAATAATGCATCCAAGACATAGCATTTGCGGAGGTTTCATGACCCGCAACAAAAAGCACTAATGACTCTTCCAATACTTGTTGGTCAGACATCGCTTCTCCGTTATCTTCATATCTCACCTCTAAGAGCATATCCAAAAGGTCATCCGGTTTTTCTTGGTTTCTTTTTCTCTCTTCTACAATATTCATTAACATCTGTTGAGTATCAGCTGCTAGTTTTATTGATGCTTTGTTATAACCAGTTAAAGATCTCCACCAATTTAAAAATGGCATTCTTATATGCTTTACAATAGCATGTTGCAGCCTTGTTATACTTTCACCTAAATACTCTGTATTACTCCGATCAATGCCAGTACTAAAAAGACTTTTGGCTACAACATGAAGAGTAATTTTAGTCATCTCTTCTGTCATATTCACAACTGGTTCTGAATCTATCTGGATCTCAAACTCATCACAGTATTCCTCTATCGCCTTATTCATTATGGCTACCAGTGCATTCAGTTTTTTCTTATGGAATCCAGGTTGAATCACTCTTCTTTGTCTTAACCAATAAGATCCATTAGTAGTCAATAAACCTTTCCCAATGTATTTTGCAAGTACATCAGTTTGCATTTCAGACTTTTCATAATTGGTGTGATTTTTTTGCATAACATGTTTAATCAAACCTGGATCACGAGTTATTATAGTTTTATTCTTTCCTCCTGGATATGTGATATAAGAATCCCCAAGCTCCGAGATAGCTTTATCTATCATTGGGATAGGATTCTTCATAAAAGCTCGAAGGTTTATGAAAATCTTCCATCTAGGCATGACAGGTAACTGCTCTTTTGACATTGCTCCAATTTAGATAATCTGAAGTTAGGGCCGAGGAAATACAAATTCATTAAACCTATTATGAAATGGTTTTTTAGAATGAATTCAAACTGCGCATGAGCTTGTAAATGAAGAGATGATTTTTTTATTTTGTCGAACGTTTGAGTATTATTGAAAAAAATCAATAATCCTTCTTCATTCCAATCTTGTGCATCCTCCACAGCGGAATCAATGTCCATAACAATAGTGAAACAGAAACGAAAATAATTCCAAGATTCCTACCTAAAAACTTGGATAAAACAGCCCCTGTATACCCCATCATAGCTGACATATCTAATTTCATGAGTATCAATATTCGAGCTAAGTCGATGGGATTTAATGTTATCAGTGAAATAGTTAGTTTATCCAAGGGATAGTCCTTCAAACTCAATAATAAAAGTAAGAATACACCATCATAGATAATTGCAAAAAAC
>DKPS01000053.1 GCA_002471345.1 Saprospiraceae bacterium UBA7328 | reverse complement strand
TATTGCAATTACTGGATTGAGGTTTAAACGTAACAAAATAGTTTTAAAAGGTATTGCACTTACATTTGAAGATCGTAAAGATTTTGAAATTATTGATGAATACGTACAAACTTTGAGGAACAATCAAGAGTTTTCGGATGATTTCAAACGGATAAAATATGTTGGGCATAGTAAAGTAAATATTAGAGGGCAAGATATCATAAGGTTTGAAATCGAAGCTAGTATTAAGAAAAGCAATAAGAAATTATTTTAATAAGGGCTCAAGATGGCAGAGAAAAGAAACATTTTTTTATTCGGTACATTAATATTTTTATCAATAAGTTACTGGATTAGCTCTTCAGTTCTTATTGGAGACAAACCCTTTAAAATACAAATTTTAGAGGAAGAGCAAGAGGAACTGAACGAAAATTTAATAAGTGCACAGATTCTGGCGAGTCAATTAGATAGAGTTTTTACTTTATTTCAAGAAAATTTAGCCTTATCGAAAGCAGATTCATTAGCTGATGATGCAAATCTACCCTTTTTGAATAATTTAACTGATATGCTTCAAGATTTAGATATTCGCTTACTTGGTATAAAACCAAAACCTAGAATAGATAAAATGACATATTTCAAAGCACCATATATTATTACCCTTGAATGCACCTTTGATCAGTTTGGGAAATTTTTATCAGAAATTGAACGTTCCCCCAGGCTTATTACAGTTGATGAATTCGAGGTGAAAAATGGAATTGAACGAATTAAAGCTAATACCGATGAAGAGAAACTTATTTTTCAAGAATTTTCGGTCAACTTATCTACAATTACGTTAGTGAAATCAAAATCAAAGGTTACTTCATGAGTGATAGATCATTAACCATTTGGAATTTGCTCATTGGAATGACAATCCTTTCAATTTTAGCAATGAGTTTTAAAATTTTTCCAATGAATAAAAAATACAATAAATTGAAAAAAAGATCTTCAAATATCCAGTTTGGAACAGATAAAGAATTGGAGAATATTATTTCATATCTGGAGAGTCGTCTCGAAGATAGAAGTAAGTTTCAATTCTCTGTAGATAATACCCCGATGCTATTAACAAATGTTTTAGGTCTAGCTGATGGTTCTGGTCGAAAAGTAAAAAGAAATAGAAATGCTCTCAGAGTAGCATTTGTTTATCAGAGGCAAAATTCATTTCAAGCACAAATCGACTACAGAGGGAAAGCTTTTACAGTTGCGATAGGTGATGAAATTCCTAATATTGGAACAATTATATCAATTGATGGAACACAAGTGAAAATTGAAACAAGTAGTGGCATAAAATCATATCCTGCACCGGGATTTGAGGCAAGCTGATAAAAGACTTAAATAAAAATATCAAGGGAATACTTAATATGAATTTTAAAAAGATTTTTTCAACTCTAATTATACTTGGGCTAATAAATTTTCTTTCTTACGCTCAAGATTTACAAGAAGTGGAAGATAATACTTTAATAACTATCCATGCTGAAGATGCTTTTCTCCCCAGTATTCTTGCAATTTTAGCGAAAGAAAGTGGTTACAACATTGTTACAGATCCGAATGTTAATAAACAAGATAAAGTCTCTATTCATCTTGATGAAGTTCCTATCGAACAAGCGATAAATCTAGTAGTTCGGGCCGTTGGATTAAGTTATGAGGTTGTTGGGAATTCTTTTTTAGTTGCGGATCCTAAAAAATTGAAAGAGGAAGTAGGTGTTACAACTTATGTGGTAACTCTTAAATATGCTGCAGCTGAAGATGTGAAGAGCTTATTACAGGATATTTCAGATCAAGTTCAAGTGGATATTCCTGGAAATAAGCTTCTTGTTCACGCATCTCCTAAAAAAATTGCTGAAATAATACAAGTCGTAGAGCAAGTTGATGTTCCCGCAATTCAAATTATGTTAGAAACTAGGCTCATAGAAGTTGCTGCTGATATCGAAGATAAAACAGGACTAGATTGGTCCAAAATTTCTTCATATACCACTATTTTAGCTGAAAACGGTGTTCCTTTAACGACTGAAGGAGGTTCTATTATTCCTGATGACCAAACTATTGGAAGTTTACCAGCAACCATGCCATTTAATAGATTGAGTGGGTTGCTCGAGAAAGATAAGACAGGAATAGTTCCAAAATATTTTAGCAGGCAATTGACTGCTTTTGACTTGACACTAGATATGTTACTCAGGAACAATAAAGCCGAGGTTCTTGCAGATTCTAGGCTAACTACAATAAATGGTCGAGAGGCCAGTATAAAACTGGTTGACATTGTTCCATACATATTGAGTTCCGGAGGAGTCGGAGGGCAGGTGCAAGTCCAGAAAGAAGAAGTGGGTATTAAATTAAATATTGCTCCTACAGTTAATACTGATGGGTATATTACCGTTAAAGTTGAACCAGAAGTTTCAACTATTTTTGAATTCATTGGTCCTGATGCAAATATTCCTAGAGTAAAAAGTAGAACATCTTCAACCACTATCAGAGTAAAAGATGGTGAGTCTATTGTTATAGGAGGTCTCTTAAGTAATGATAAAAAGCAAACAACTTATAAATTACCTTTTTTTCATAGGCTACCATGGTTAGGTGAAAAGCTGTTTACTTCACGAAGCGTTATTGAGAGAAAAACCGACCTTATAATACAAATTACCCCAAAAATTGTCGTTGATGAATATTCGGGTATTGTGAAGTCTGATGAAATGATTAAATACGAAAAATACGTAACAAAAAATTCATCTATAAAAGATTATAATGAAACACAGGATTTAAATTCTGAACAAAGTGAGGTTGAGTAATATGAAAAAAAATAATTTAATCTGGTTTCTTTTAATGCTCTTTCTTTCAATGTTAAATTTTTCATGTGATGATCGTCTGCCAACAAGTGTGGATGAAGCAGTTGAGCAAGGATCCCTTGAGCTCGCTTTTGTGAGCATTGATGGTACCCCTGATAACCCTACTATTGTAGGTGAGGTGCTATCAGAGGGAGAGAATAAAACATCTATAGTAGTAATAGCAAGAC
>DKPS01000181.1 GCA_002471345.1 Saprospiraceae bacterium UBA7328 | reverse complement strand
ACGATCTAGGAGCAGATTCACTAGATACTGTAGAGCTGATTATGGAATTCGAAAAAGAATTTGACATTTCAATTCCTGACGAAGAGGCAGAAAAAATACAAACAGTGGGAGAGGTAATCAATTACCTCAATAGCACAAAGTAGATTAGGATAATTTAATCCTCTATTTATTAATATCCGCAATTGTTACTATTACATTTGCGGATATTTTGTTTCTAAAACATTCAATTCCACTATCTTTCAATGGAATATGAACGTTGACAGCTATACCTTTAAAGCAGATAAATTGATTTTATGAAAAGAGTTGTAGTCACAGGTTTAGGTGCAATTACTCCTATTGGCAATAATATAAAGGCCTACACTGAAGGTCTCAAAAATGGTGTAAGTGGAGCTGTGCCAATTACTAGATTTGACGCTTCTAAATTCAAAACTCAGTTTGCATGTGAGGTAAAGGGCTTCAATGTTGAGGAGTTTATTCATCGACGTGAAGCAAGACGAATGGATCCATTTTCTCATTTGGCTATGGTTTCAGTTGCAGAAGCTGTTGAAATGAGTGGTCTAGATTTCGAGAATTTTAATTTGGATAGAGGTGGAGTAATATGGGCGAGTGGAATTGGAGGTTTCGATACTTTAGAAACAGAAATATCACAGGAAGCTGTAAATGAAGGCAATCCCAGATATAATCCCTTCTTGATACCTAAATTAATTATAGATATTGCTTCAGGTTTAATTAGCATGAAATATGGATTGAGAGGAGTGAATTATGGAGTAGTTTCAGCTTGTGCATCTTCTACTCATGCAATTTCTTTGGCATTCGATAATATAAGATTAGGAAGAGCAGAAGTGATAATCACAGGTGGCTCAGAGGCGGCTATATGTAAAACGGGTATAGGTGGTTTTGGTGCAATGAAAGCACTTTCCACTAGAAACGATGACCCGAAGACAGCTTCAAGACCGTTTGATGCAGATAGAGAAGGATTTGTACTTGGTGAAGGAGGTGGAGCCCTGATTCTGGAATCATATGAACATGCTAAGGCTCGTGGAGCAAACATTCTTGCAGAAGTAATGGGAGGTGGGGCTACGGCTGATGCCCACCATATGACGGCCCCTCATCCTGAAGGAATAGGAGCTATGAATGTTATGAAGAATGCAGTAAACGAATCAGGAATAAATCTAGATGAAGTAGATTATGTTAATGTACATGGGACTTCAACGCCTTTAGGTGATAAAGCAGAAGTAAAAGCAATACAAAAGCTTTTTGGTGATCATTCTTACAAATTAAATATCAGTTCTACGAAATCAATGACAGGTCATCTTTTAGGTGCTGCTGGAGCTATAGAGGCTATTGCTTGTATTATTGGAATTACTGACAACTTCATACCACCTACGATCAATCATTTTACCGATGACCCGGAAATAGATAACAAACTCAATTTTACCTTTAACGAAGCCCAAGAACGAAAAATCAAATATGCATTGAGTAATACTTTTGGATTTGGAGGACACAATGCATCCATATTATTTAGGCGATTTGATTAACTATAAGTTTGCTGATAAGGAAAATATATAATTACTACTTTTCTAAAGACAAGAGGCTAGCAAGACAGCTCAAACAGGTTTTAGGATATGTACCATCTAGAATGCATTTGTACAAATTAGCATTCTATCACAAATCCATGAACAATAACAACAATAAGAATCAACATAATGAAAGGTTAGAATACCTTGGAGACTCACTTTTAAGCTCTATTGTCGCTGAGTACCTTTTTAAAAAATATCCCCAAGGTGATGAAGGATTTCTAACCAAAATGAGATCCAAAATTGTCAAAAGAAAAACGCTAAATAAGATTGCAAAATTCATGGGAATTGATGTTATTTTATCTGAATATTCTCAAGGTAGGATAAGTAATTCTATGTTAGGCAATGCACTTGAAGCCGTGGTAGGTGCTATATATTTAGAACGAGGATACAACAAGACAAAGAACTATGTCATTAAAAAAATACTGTTGCGATATTTAGATGTTCATGAGCTTGAAGAAACAGATGACAATTTTAAAAGTCAACTGTTAGAATGGGGTCAGAAGAATAATATTCTTGTGGATTTCAAATTGGTGAGTAAATATAAATATGAAAAAAGAGACAGATTTAAAGTAGGAGTAGTAATTGATGGTGAAGAGATATCTGTTGCTGATGATTTCAATAAAAAAGCTGCTGAACAATCTGCTGCACAAAGGGCTATGACAAAAATGAAGCTCAATTAAAATATGGATTCATTAACTCAGATCACCCTTGGAGCTGCTGTAGGAGAAGTTATACTCGGCAGGAAAATTGGGAATAGAGCATTACTCTGGGGAGCTGTGGGAGGTACAATTCCTGATCTAGATGTGTTAGCAAATTTTTTTATGTCCGAAGTGGATTCATTGGCCTTTCACAGAGGGATTTCTCATTCTATATTTTTCTCAATTGTTGGGGCATTAATTTTTGGATGGCTCACTGAAAAATTTTACAAATCGAAGTACTATAGGTATTTGGCATTTGCTGGTTGGGCAGCTTTCATATTTGGAATTCTATTGCTGCTTAATATAATCTTAAAGAAACAATCTATTCATCTTATTGCCTTTCTAGTAAGTCTAGGATTGTATTTATTCATTATTGGAAGATTAGCAAAGAATTATATCTTTTCAGATACTCAGATATCACTAGCAAGTACCAAAGACTGGCAAAAGTTATTCTTTTGGACCATTTTCACTCACCCACTCTTAGATGCATTTACTACTTATGGAACTCAATTGTTCCAGCCTTTTTCTGATTATAGGGTAGCTTTTAATACCATAAGTGTGGCCGACCCGATATATACTGTTCCATTTTTATTATGTGTGATTGTTTGTTCTTTTTTCAGCAGGAATAGTGTAAAAAGGAAATGGATTAATTACAGTGGGTTGATGGTGAGTTCATTGTACTTGCTTTTTACTGTTTTTAATAAAATAAGAATTGATTCGTCTTTTTCAGAAGCATTAGATAATCAAGGTATAGCATATGAAAGGTTTATGACTACACCTACTATCCTGAACAATATTCTCTGGCAAGGAATTGCGCAAAATGGAAATGCATACTACATGGGGTCTTATTCATTGTTTGATAGCCAAGATATCACTTTCACAAGGATAGATAAAAATGAAAATATTATTCGAAACAGTAAGGATGATCGGACTATAGGAATCCTCAAATGGTTTACCAATGGATATTACAATGTAATAACCAGGAATGATGGAAAATTACAGATTAATGACTTGAGGTATGGATCACTCAATGGTAGTTATCAAGATGAAAATTCTTATGTATTTCGATTTCCTTTAGAACTTAATAATGAAGGAAATTATGTGGTTTCGGATTCTGGAGGTGGTCCGCCAGAAGGAAGTGAAGAAGAGATGTTTAAGGTTTTGATAAATAGGATTAAAGGCAATTGAAAAAATGGAGATGATTAAGAAGTATGCTCATTTGTTAGTCAATTACAGTCTGAGTCTTAATAAAGGTGAAAGAGTATTAATTAAAACTACAACATTGGCCGAGGATTTGGCACGTGAAGTATATAGAGAGGCTATAAAAATTGGAGCGATTCCAGAAGTTGAATTAGATTTCCGAGGGAAAAGACGAATTCTGATGGAAGATGGCAATGATGATCAGTTGAGCTTTTTGCCCACACTTTATGAAAAAGCAATTAAGGAGTACGATGCCTACATTTCTATGCGAGCTCCATTTAATCATGCTGAGGACAAGGGCCTAAACAAAGAAAACCTAAAAAAGAGATCTGAAGCTCTAAGTCCTATTCATAAAATCTATTCTGAAAGAACAGGAACAAGAAAACTAAAAAGGACTTTATGTGAATATCCTACAGATGCATCAGCACAGATAGCTGGAATGGCTTTAGAGGATTATCAAAATTTTATTTTTAGAGCATGTAAGTTATATGATAAGGACCCAATTGCATCTTGGAAAAAGGTTAGGACAAGTCAACAAAAGATTGTGAATTACCTGAATAAGACTGATATAATTCGATATAAGTCGCTTAAATCTGATGTGACTTTCTCAGTAAAAGGAAGAACATGGATTAATAGTGATGGACAAACAAATATGCCAAGTGGTGAAGTATTTACTGGGCCTATAGAGGATTCTGTTAATGGGAAAGTTTTCTTTGATTATCCTACAATGTTCAAAGGTGAAGAAGTAAGAAATGTAGAACTTCAAATCACAAATGGCAAAGTCATAAAATGGAAAGCAGAAACAGGACAAGATTTACTTGATACTGCAATGAAAATTAAAGGTGCCAGATATTTTGGAGAGGTAGCAATTGGGACTAATTATGATATTACTACTCCTACTAAAAATATTCTTTTTGATGAAAAGATAGGTGGTACAATCCATATGGCACTAGGACAATCCTATCATCAGACAGGAGGACGAAATGAATCTTTAATTCATTGGGACCTTATTAGTGATATGACGAATGGTAGTATCTATGCTGATGGAACGATGATCTATGAGAACGGAAAGTTTATAATTTGATTATAATCCCCTTTCAATCTTGTTTGCAATTTTCAGAAACTCCGCAGAATCTATTTCGAGTTTTGGTCGCGTAAAGTCCATATCGCTCATTTTATTAATAGGGATGAGATGAATATGAGCATGAGGTACTTCCATTCCCATCACGACGACACCTATTCTTTCACAAGGGATAACATTCTTAATAGAATGAGAAACTTTTTTAGCAAAAGCGAATAGACCATTATAAGTATCATTATCCAAGTCAAAAATATAATCAACTTCTACTTTAGGAATCACAAGAGTATGCCCTTTCATCAATGGATTGATATCTAAGAAGGCATAATAATCATCTGACTCAGCTACTTTATAGGATGGAATTTCACCGTTGACAATTCTTGTGAAAATACTTGCCATTACCCTAAATTGTAATGTTCATAATCTCAAATTTCATAGTGCCTCTAGGTGTAGTCACTTCAGCAATTTCGCCTACTTTTTTACCTAGAAGCCCTTTTCCAATTGGAGATTCAACTGATATTTTTTTCTCTTTTACACTGGCTTCAGATTCTGAAACTAATTTATAGGTCATTTCTTTTCCTGCTGCTACATTTTTGATAGTCACCTTTGTCAATACGGACACTTTTGATGTGTCCACAGCCGATTCGTCTAGTATCTGTACACTTGCCATGACTTTCTCCATGCTGTTAATTTTAGCTTCTAACATGCCTTGTGCATCTTTAGCAGCATCATATTCAGCATTTTCAGACAAATCTCCTTTTTCTCTTGCTTCTGCAATAGCTTGAGCTGCCTCTTTTCGACCCACTTCTTTAAGTATTTGTAGCTCTTCTTTTAATTTATCATAACTCTCTTTAGTCATGTACGATATCTTGCTCATCTCTCTATTTTTGTTATTAAGGTATCAGGTTTTGATTTCTTACCCAACTTCTTTTTTTACTAAAATAAATAAAGAGGAAGTCAAAATTTGATGACGTCCTCTCTTATTATTGTGACGGCAAATTTATAGCAATTCAATTTATATTGTCAAATCTTACATGTGTCAAAAATTTATTTCTCTGATCTGTCTTAACATGCTTTTAGCTATGCGTAAAAGGGATTCATGAGTCCATCCAGCAACATGTGGTGTACTAATTACATTGATTCTACTATGAATATTTCGGTATGAATTCCTTTCAGCGGTCGAATACGTTGTAGGCTTTTCGTTTTCAAAGACATCTAAACATGCTCCTAGTATTTTTCCTTCATCTAATCCATTGATTATGTCTTTAAGGATGATATTCTTACCACGAGCAGTGTTAATCAGAAAAAATGAATTTTTACATTCTCTTATGAATTCTTTGTTTACAAATCCTATTGTCTCTTGGGTGAGAGGCAGATGAATGCTTATGATATTTGCTTCATTTTTTATTTTTTCTAGTAGCTCTTTTGAATCATATGGAGCTTTATATTTATCGTAAATGATGATTTTCGCACCAAAAGATTTTAGTAGATTGTTAAAAGCAGGACCAGTATGCCCAAATCCAATAATTCCAATAGTCTTTCCTCTTATCTCAATCCCTCTGTTTTCTTCTCTTTGCCAATTGAGATCTTTTAATTGAGCATTTGCAATTTTTAGATTGTTAAATAAACTGAGTAACATTCCTAATGCTTGCTCAGCTACTGCATCGCAGTTTGCCTCTGGAGTACGAATGACATGAATACTTTTTGCTTTTGCATAATTAAGATCTATGATTTCAAGTCCAGATCCAAGCCTCCCTATAAATTGAAGATTATCGGCTTTATCAATTAGGTTTTGGTCACAAATGGTCTTACTATTTACAATAATGCCATGATGATTTTGAACTATTTTGAGCGTTTCTGATAGTGGAAGTTTAGGGCGATAATCTATTTCATGGCCATCATTTTTTAATTTATCAATCAAAAATGGATGTACCTTATCCGTAATCAAAATTGATTTAGTCTGATTCATATTTGCATATTCTTTTCAATAATTGATAGGATATTTTCATTTGCAAATATTCATTAAAAAAAGAGAATCAATTACACCCAGTTATTACGCGGTGTTATATTATCCTTATAGGTATATTTGCCCGAATTTTTATCTACAATGCCTAAAGATCAATCTATAAAATCAATCTTAATTATTGGTAGTGGTCCTATCATAATAGGTCAAGCATGTGAGTTTGACTATTCTGGCTCTCAAGCATCCAGAGCTTTAAGAGAAGAAGGAATAGAGGTGAGTTTGATTAACTCAAATCCAGCGACCATAATGACTGATCCAGTTACTGCTGATCATATTTATCTTAAACCTCTTACTGTAGAAAGTATAAGAGAGGTTCTTCAAGAGAGACAAATAGATGCTGTCTTACCAACAATGGGAGGCCAAACAGCTTTGAATCTTGCTATTGAGGCTCAAAACCAAGGGGTTTGGGAAGAGTTTAATGTAAAGCTAGTAGGTGTTGATATTGATGCTATAGAATTGGCTGAAAATAGAGAAGCATTCAAAGCACACATTGTAGAAAACTTAGGTCTAAATGTTGCGAAGTCCTTTATAGCAAATTCGTTTTTGGAAGGAAAGGAAGCTGCCCAGAAAATTGGATTTCCACTAGTGATCAGACCATCATATACCTTGGGAGGAACTGGTGGAGGCTTTGTTATGAAGTCCGAAGAATTTGATGAAGCTTTGAAAAGAGGACTCAATGCATCACCTACTCATGAAGTGTTAGTTGAAGAGGCAGTATTAGGATGGAAAGAATATGAACTTGAACTCTTAAGAGATGCCAATGATAATGTAGTCATCATTTGTACAGTTGAAAACCTGGACCCAATGGGAATACATACAGGGGACAGTATCACGGTTGCACCCGCTATGACATTATCAGATACTGCGTATCAGCAAATGAGAAACGATGCGATTGCTTTGATGAGAAGCATGGGAAATTTTGCTGGAGGATGCAATGTCCAATTTGCTTTGAATCCAGAAAATGAGGAGTTAATCTGTATAGAAATAAACCCACGCGTTTCTAGATCATCGGCATTAGCAAGCAAGGCAACGGGTTATCCTATTGCCAAAGTGGCGGCTAAATTGGCTATTGGTTACACCTTGGATGAATTAAAAAACCAAATTACAAAGACCACCTCTGCCTTCTTCGAACCTACTCTAGACTATGTAATAGTGAAAATGCCACGATGGAACTTTGACAAATTCAAAGGGTCAGAGAACAAATTAGGATTGCAGATGAAATCTGTTGGTGAAGTAATGGCTATTGGGAGATGTTTTCAGGAAGCTTTACAAAAGGCATGTCAATCCTTAGAAAATGGAAGAACTGGCCTAGGTGCTGATAAGAAAGAATGGATAAGAACACAAGACATATTTGATAGATTAGAACAAGCAGGGGATGACAGGATATTTAGACTCAAAGATGCCATGGCTCTTGGGGTGCCAACTAAAACTATACAAAAACTTACAAAAATAGATCCGTGGTATATCGGTCAAATCAAAGAACTCATTGATTTAGAAAAACAGCTTGAGCGTATTCCTGTACCAGACGATATCTCTTATGACTTCATGCTTAAAATGAAACAAAAAGGATACTCTGATGCTCAAATGGCTTGGGTAATGAGGATAGAAGAACAGGATGTGACTAAGAGAAGACTCGAATTAGGACTTCGCAGATCATATAAGATGGTAGACACATGTGCTGCAGAATTCGAAGCAAAAACACCGTATTTCTATTCTACTTATGAAGATGAGAATGAAAGTGTCCGTTCTGATAATAAAAAAGTAATTGTTCTAGGGTCTGGACCTAACAGGATAGGGCAAGGAATAGAATTTGATTATTGTTGTGTACATGGATTATTGGCTCTTAAAGAAGCTGGTTATGAATCCATTATGGTGAACTGTAACCCAGAAACGGTTTCTACCGATTTTGATGTTGCTGATAAATTATATTTCGAGCCTGTCTTTTGGGAGCATTTAGAGGAGATTATTCATTTAGAGCAACCAGAGGGTGTAATTGTTCAGTTAGGCGGCCAGACGGCTCTTAAATTAGCTGAGACACTGGACAAGAAGGGTATTAAGATCATCGGTACTCCATTTAAAAGCATGGATCTGGCAGAGGATAGAGGAGCCTTCTCTGATTTGCTCAAAGAGCTGGATATTCCATACCCAGAATATGGTGTAGCTGATACTGCTGAAGAAGCCATTGCCATTGCTGATAGAGTTTCGTACCCTGTTCTGGTACGACCTTCCTATGTCTTGGGTGGTCAAAGAATGAAGATTGTAATAAATGATGAAGAATTAGAACGTCAGGTCTTGGATATATTTAAACACATGCCAGACAATAAGGTACTCATTGATCAATTTTTAGAACGTGCAAAAGAGGCAGAAGTAGATGCCATTTGTGATGGTGAAGATGTTATGATTATGGGCATAATGGAGCATATAGAACCAGCTGGAATTCATTCTGGAGATAGCTCTGCAGTGTTACCTACGTATAGTCTTTCAGATGAGGTCATTAGTACTATGAAAGAATACACAAAGAAGCTTGCTTTAGCCCTAGGTATCAAAGGGTTAATCAATATTCAGTTTGCGATAAGTGCAGCAAAAGGAGACCAACCTGAGAGAGTGTATGTTATCGAAGCCAATCCAAGAGCATCTAGAACAACTCCGTTTATTGCAAAGGCCTACCAGGTGCCATTTTTAACTATTGCTACTAAGGTGATGTTAGGCACACATAAAATAAAGGACTTTGATGTTCAAAAGAAATTAGAAGGTTATGCCATAAAGTATCCTGTTTTTTCATTTGATAAATTTCCAAATGTCGATAAGAAACTAGGACCAGAAATGAAGTCTACTGGAGAAGGTATTCGATTTATTAAAGACTTAAAAGACCCTTATTTCAGGGAGTTAGATAGAAATAGGAGCATGTTCTTATACAACTAAGCTCACATTCTATTCCGATTGTTCAATGATAATTTCTGCAGACTCAATCCCCATTAAAATTTGATCTCTACTATATTGTTCTACTTCAATTCTCAAATTAGAAGTTTTAGAACTATTGATTAGTGGATATTTTATAGAGTAACCATTTCCAACTTTCTTACCTATCCATTGCCCTACTTCATTTTGCAACTCAAAGGATTTTACTTCTTTGACTATAGTATCATTCTGAGAAATGATAGTCGTTCTGAGGTAAATATTTTCATAAGGAAAATCATGTAAATATTTTAATTTCAATAAAACATTTATAGAATTATGACTTTCATTTAAATCGTTGAATTCAGCGACTAAAGAGTTTGTAAAATTCCAACCTTCTTTAAAATAAAGATTCTTAGAATCTATGATCGTTTCAGGGGTGCAGGAAAATAAAATTTGAAAGACAAATATGATAAGAATACCATGTCGCATTATTCAAACATATCTTTCATCCGCTCAAAAAATCCCTTTTCAAATTTTCCAGGATTGGGTTTGAAATTTGGCATGTCCTTGAGTTTTTCTAGGAGGGCCCTCTCTTCTGAATTGAGTTCTTTAGGAGTCCAAATATTGATATTGATCAGTTGATCACCTGTGCGATAGGCCTGTACTTCAGGTAATCCTTTATTTTTCAATCTAAATATTTTCCCTGCTTGTGTTCCAGCAGGTACTTTTATTTTAACCGTACCTGAAAGAGTAGGCACTTCTACAGATGTGCCTAAAGCAGCATCGGCAAAATTCATAAATAGATCGTAGATGATATTATTTCCATCTCTTATAAATCTATCATCTTCTTTTTCTTCAATAACAATAAGCAGATCTCCTGCTGAGCCCCCAGATTTTCCTGCGTTACCTTTACCTCTCATGGATAGTTGCATACCCTCGGCTACTCCTGCTGGGATCTCTATATCTACTAATTCTTCTGCATATTCTCTTCCTTCTCCTCTGCATGAGCCACACTTAGCAGTGACTGTTTTTCCTGCTCCACTACATGCAGGGCATGCTGTGGTCGTTTGCATTTGTCCCATAAATGTGGACCTTACTTGGCGAACATATCCACCGCCACTACAAGTAGCACAAGTTTTAATCGAACTTGAGTCTTTGGCACCGCTTCCATTACATGTGGTACAGGCTTTTTGTTTTTTTACTTTTATTTTCTTAGTAACTCCTTTTGCAATCTCTTCTAAAGTAAGGGACACTTTTATTCTCAAGTTAGATCCTCTTTGGCCAGAACTTCCACTTCTCCTACTACCACCTCCAAAAAAGCTTTCGAATGGGCTACCAGAACCACCAAAAATATCTCCAAATTGTTCGAAGATATCTTCCATGTTCGTAAATCCACCACCGGCTCCCTGATTTACTCCAGCATGGCCATAACGATCATATCTTGCCTTTTTGTCATCGTCACTTAAAACCTCATAGGCTTCGGCAGCTTCCTTAAACTTCTCTTCAGCTTCTTTATTATCTGGGTTTCTATCAGGATGATATTTTAATGCAATCTTTCTATATGCTTTTTTAATCTCATCAGGACTCACACCTTTAGTGACTCCGAGTATTTCGTAATAATCTCTTTTTGCCATTGTTGTTATTTGCCGACCACCACTTTGGCGTATCGTATGATTTTATCATTGAGTAGATAACCACTTTCTATAGTATCAATGATTTTACCCTTCATATCATCCGAAGGCGATGGAATTTCGGTGATTGCTTCATGAAATTCAGGATTAAATGATTCTCCTGTAGTCTCCATTATCTTGAGCCCTTTTGATTGCAAAGTGCTTTTAAGTTTATTATAGACTAATGTCACACCTTCAGAGAATTGTTCATCAGTGCTTTCATCATCAGCGCTTTTTTTAGCTCTGTCAAAATCGTCCAACACCGGCAACATTGATGACAATGTGTCTTGAGCGGCTGTCTTCATTAGATTGATGCGTTCCTTTACAGTTCGTCTTTTGTAATTTTCAAATTCTGCATAGAGCCTAAGATGCTTGTCCTTAGATTCAGTTAATTCTGCTTCAAGTTCTAATAATCTTTCTGCTTTTTTATCAGATTTAGATGACCTCTTTGATTTCTTAGGGGACTTTTTTGATGCCTCCTGTACCTTTTCTTTCGGCACGTCTTTTATTTCTTCTGCCTCTTTTTTGCTATCCATAGCTTATTTGAATGATTATTCACAGATTGACCATCAATATTTCTGCCATATCGATAAAAGAGACAAAATGACAGGTTATTGGAGATGGTTTTCCAGTATTTTTTCTAAGTCTACGATAGTTGGATTAACACTCATAATTTTACCTTCAGGATTTATTAGAAACTTGGCAGGAACAGAACTCACATTGTATTTCTGAGCTAAAGGTGACAATAGCACAATTCTACTTATTGAAATTATATGGTTTTTCCAATAAAGATTGTCCCTTTTAATTGCTCCTTCAGCTTGCCCTTGAATTTTCTCTAATGCAATACTTACTATTTCAAAACCTTCACCTTTGACTGATTTTCTATTTTCAAATTCTTTATAAATTTTGACTAAAGATGGATTTTCTCTTCTGCATGGTGCACACCATGAACCCCAAAAGTCGAGTAATACGTAATCTCCTTGATAATCAGATAACATAACAGGGCTTCCATCTTGTAAAGTTGCTTCGAAATCAGGAGCTGTTTTCCCCACTTCTAATCCTATACCTCCTAATAAAAATTTGTAGGCTAAGAAACCTAAGACTATAACTACTAATGCTAACAATATTTTTTTCATCGATTTTACATTTGAGAAGAAGTTTTTAACAATCTTCTTCGATTAATAAGGGTCCTTATCCAATTTGGAATAATGATTATTCCTAAGAATAGATAAGGATAGTAGGTAATCACTCTCCAAAAAATTGCTCCAAGTAACGCCGCATTTTGATCTATATAATCACTGTAAAAACGACTAAAGATCAATTCTGCTACACCACTTCCTCCTGGTGTTGGGCTATACGCTGTCACAGCATATAGCGCTTCACCTCGGGACAATAGTATGATGTGATCCATGATATCTGCTTGTAATTCGGGACTAAATGCTATTAAAATGGCTGTAATGGAAAAGAAACGACAAATCCACTGTGCGAAAGTCATCCATGCGGCGTGTCCATGAAAGGACCATGATTTTTCACTAATACTTAATGCAGTAATCTCAATATCTGCTGCTGCTTTACGAATCCTTTCTCTCGATTTACCAAAAATTTTCCATGACGCAAATACATTTAGTAGCCTCTTTAGGTGTTTGGGCTTTATAAACAAGCCATATAAAAAAAGCAACCCATAGATGGTCATTATTACCCACACGATTAGTAAAGTGGTTCCTAAGCCGTCAAAATGGCTAGTTAGGTCAAGCTCTGGTCGAAAAGCATTCATGCCAATTAAGAGTGCTAAGACAGGAATGGTTATCACAAAAATGATTGTATCGGCTACAATTGTGTAAACTACAATGGCAGTCGCTCTAGCACCAGATATTGTCTCCTGAATAAGCATGAAAAAGGCAACAGCTGAACCACCAAAATTTGTTGGTGAAACTGCACTTGCAAATTCTAGGATGAATACAAGCTCTATACTTTTCTTCCATGAAAACTCATATTCTGATAACAATCTTAGCCTCCATGCTATTAGTAAATGTCGAATAATGTAAACAACTATGGCTACACCTATCCAAAATAGAACATGAACATCCCAGTTTATATAATGAATTTCATCGAAATCTAGTTGACCTTTTATTATGAATGCAATAACTGCTAGACCAATTAAGATAGGAAGTATAATACGAGTTGGGCTTATAGAATCAAGCAGTTTTTGTTGATCATCAGTAAACTCAATAGGTCGCTTTGATTCTATCATGAAAGGTAAGAACTGTTATCTTTCAAGCAAAGACAGGAGATATTCACCATAACCGCTTTTAATAAATTTATTCCCTAATTTTTCAAGTTCATTTTCATTGATAAAGCCCTGATCAAATGCTATTTCTTCTATACATCCAATTTTTAGTCCTTGCCTTTCTTCAATAACTTGAATGAATTGTCCTGCTTGCATCAATGATTGATGAGTACCAGTATCTAACCAGGCAATCCCGCGTTCAAATATTCCAACACTTAATTTTTTTCTATTGAGATATTCTTTATTGACATCAGTAATCTCATATTCTCCTCTAGGACTTGGTTTTAGGTTTTTAGCGATGTTCACAACTTCATTGTCATAAAAGTATATTCCTGGAACGGCCCAGTTTGATTTTGGCTTTTCTGGTTTTTCTTCTATTGACAGCGCATTTTTATCTTCATCAAACTCAACTACACCATATCGTTCAGGGTCTTTTACTTGATATGCAAAGACAACACCTCCATCAGGATCTACACAACTTTGGAGCGTTTCGGATAAGCCTCTGCCGTAGAATATGTTATCGCCAAGAATAAGAGCTACAGAATCATTTCCAATAAAGTCAGCACCGAGAACAAAGGCCTGAGCTAAACCATTCGGTTCGTGCTGAGCTATGTATGAAAATTCACATCCTATCTCTTTTCCATCACCCAATAAATCCTCAAATAGTGGTAAATGCTGAGGTGTTGAGATTATCAATATTTCTCTTATCCCTGCACTCATTAAAGTTGCTAATGGATAATAGATCATTGGCTTGTCATATACAGGCATGAGTTGTTTGCTCATAGCAATAGTTAATGGGAATAGCCTAGTCCCTAAACCTCCAGCTAATATTATTCCTTTCATTTCTTTCTTTTTTCACTTATATATTAGAGCAACTCTTTTCTAGATTTAGATATAAATACAAATTGCGCTCCTAATTCACTCAAAACAAACAAACAAATAAATTTTTTTTTGTCTTTATATATAGTTCGAAAGGAATCGATCTTATGATTTTGTATCAATCCCTTACTTGCAAATTCTTCTAGTGTAGAAAGGTTAACAGACCAATTACCATCAATTTTTTTTCTGTCGACCAGATTGATCCCTATTTCTATGTCCTCTTGAAATACAACCATTATTGGGTATTTAGATACCTCTTCTTCAATAACTTGATCAGCAGCTTTAGCCATTACTGGTTTATAAGCATCTAGTTCTGTTTCTAATTGTATGAATTTGGAAGTTTGCATATAAAATAATTAGGGTTTTAAATGTAATAAGGCTACACTTTCTATATGACTGGTCTGTGGAAACATATCGACTGGTTTACACTTTACTAATTCATATTTTTCTTTTAGAAGTTTTATGTCTCGTGCTTGTGTAGAGGGGTTACAGCTAATATATACGATTTTGGGAGAGGCGAGATCTAATAAGGTATTTATTACATCGGTATGCATTCCAGCCCTCGGAGGATCAGTAATAAGGACATCAGGAGAACCATATCTGGATTTGAAATTTATGGATAAAGTATCTTTTACATCTCCTACCAAGAATTGACAATTGGATATGTTATTGAGTATACTGTTGTTATTCGCATCGTCTATTGCTTCTTGTATTTGTTCTATACCAACTACTGACATGCAGCTTTTTGATGCAAATAGAGCTATTGTTCCGGTACCTGTATAGAGGTCATATAGCACATCTTCTTTTTTTAGATCTGCGTATTCTAATGCTGTTTGATATAAATTAACTGCTTGAGTACTGTTTGTTTGAAAAAATGATTTAGGCCCTATATGGCATTGGATATGCCCAAGGTTTTCTATTATCCCTCTTTCACCGCTATAATGTAATGCCTCTTGATCATGAATGCTGTCATTTTGTTTTTCATTGATTATATAATGCCAAGATTTAACATTCTGAAACCTTGCTGAGAGATTAGCCATAATGTCTTCTATATCCTCACTTTTTTCACCAAATACTACTGTGACCATCCATTGATTAGTAGTAGTATTTCTGATGGTTAGATTTCTAAGAAGTCCATGATTATTTCTAATATCGTAAAAAGAGTAGTTTTTTTCCAATGCTAAATAACGGAGGTGATTTCTGATTTCATTGCTAAGATTCTCTTGGAGGTGACATTTCTCAATTTCTACTACTTTGTCAAAAGCTCCTGCTCTGTGAAACCCTACTGCATTTCGTGCTTCTATGGTTTTATCACTCTGTATTTCTTCTTCAGTAAGCCATCGTTTATTCGAAAAGGCATATTCTAGTTTGTTTCGATAATAGCTAGTTTGTTCTGCCTTGAGTATTGGCTCTACTTTATTTTCATCGTCATCTGCTATTCTTCTCATAGCTGCCCTTACGGCATTTTCTTTTAATTCAGCTTGTTTACTATAATTTAAATTCTGCCATTTACATCCACCGCATTGATCAAAATGGTCACAAAACGGATTCGTTCTATAGTCCGAATAGGTATTGATTTTAAGTACTTTTCCAAACTTAAGACCTTTCTTTTTTCTAAGAATTATAGTATCTACATTATCGCCGGGAACGGCTCCATCGATTAGAATTATTTCACCTTCTGGTGTTCTACCTATTGAATGACCTTTATCTGCTATATCGATTACCTCTACCTGTTCTAAAGTCTTTTTGCGTCGTCCCATTTTCTAGTATAATATGAATTCCGTTCTTCTATTTTGATTTCTTCCTGCTTCTGTGGAATTGTCTTGTACGGGTGCTGATTCTCCTTTACCCTCTGTGACAAGTCTATTTTGTTGTATGCCTAAAGATATTAGTGCTTCTTTAACCGAGGATGCTCTTTTTTCAGAAAGTACTTTATTGTCATAGTCTTCACCTACATTGTCAGTATGTCCAATGATTTTCAATTTCAATTTTTCATTTTTCATGAGAATATCAGCAAGTTTCTTTATTTCCATCAAGGATATTTGTTGAAGCTCTGCAGTACCTGATTCAAAAAATACATTCTTTAGAACAAATGATTTCCCTTCATCGAATGTTGATGGGGCAGGAATCTTAGTTAAGTGAATGGTCTTATCAAATGGTGCCATACCATGAGCAATAGAATCTATTATGATATGGTCAGAATAAAATATATATCCTTCTGCAGTTAGATTTATCATCATTTTCTGTCTTAAAGGAATAGGAATAAGTACTTCTCCATTAAAATCTACTTTTTTAGAGGAAATGATAGTGTTTGTTGATATATCAATAATCTCTAAAATACTGCCAACAGGAATCTTAGTTCCAGCATCAATACTTCGTATTTTCAAATAGGTGCAGGGTTCGGGACGAATATCCATAGGCAATTCGAATTCATAGATGTCAAGATGATCTTGCAGTACTTTACCATCATAGTCAGTAGCGAAATATCCTTTTGTTCCATCTAGGCTAATACTTAGTGCTCCCTCTTGCCCTTCTGTATTTATAGGATAGCCCAAATTTTTAACTTCAGACCAACCACCACCTTTTTTTCGTCTTGCTACAAAAAGGTCAAAACTTCCCATTCCTATATGACCATTTGATCTGAAATACAATGTTCTCATATCAGTATGAAGAAATGGACTACTTTCATCTGTTGAAGTATTGACAACATTTCCAGCATTTATGGGAGATGACCAGAACCCTTCTTTTGATAGGATAGAATACCATATATCTTTTCCACCATAACCCCCTTCCCGTGTACTTGAGAAAAAGAGAATATTTCCATCTCCAGACAAGGATGGTTGAGAATCCCAAAAAACGCTATTTACTTTTCTACCCATATTTTTAGGCCGCGACCATTCACCATTATTTTTTGATGTTATATATAAGTCATGTCCTCCCATTCCATATTTATCATCATGATGAGTAAAAATGAAAGTATTTCCATCGGCCGATATTGAATGGGCTCCTTCATCAAAATTCTCAGTGTTAATAAGAATAAAAGGTTCGGCTTTACCGTACCCATTTTCTGTTTTTTCAACAAAAAAGATATCCTCTTGACCATTTAGTCTCCTTGTGAAATACATCTTGGCATGATCAGCTGTGAATTGTGGCAAATACTCTGATGACGACGTATTTACATTGCTAGAAATTGAAATTGGGTTAAAAAGGACAGGGTTTTTTATTTGTGCGTTTGTAAATCTTGCCTCTTCATATAGATGTTGTACTTGAAAGTAACCTCTTTTTGAAGAATCGGCGATAGAAAGATATTTTTCATAGTTTTCTATGGCCTCTTCATATTTTTTTTCTTTTTTACAAAGCTCTCCAATTGTACTATATAAAAGTGCATTTGTGCTTTTTCCATTATCAGTTGCAAATTTGAGATGCCTAAGAGCTTCCTTGTTCTTTCCGATATCCTTATATGCGAGACCTGTCCATAATTCTAGATCTGGGTGCCCTGAATATTTGTCTAATAATTTACAGTAAACCTTAAGTGCTTTGTTGACTTGTTTGTTCTTATGTTCTTTTTGAGCATTCTCGAATTTTGATAAGTCTTTTTTATTAAATGAACTAGACTCTATACTTTGGCCATTTAAGTCAGAGAATATACCACTTAGAAGAAGTACTAAAAGTAATTTTATATACATAACAACAATGAAAAAGGGCTATAATCTAACGAAAATAGCCCTCAGCAAAATTATATTGTTTGTTACTTTAATTCAGATAAAAATGACTTAGCATCTTTAACTCCAGCTGCTGCTGCCATTTTGATATCATTCATATAACCTTTCTTTCCCATTTTCATTCTACTGAATCCTCTATAATAAAACATCTCTTCCATGCTTATATGATTCGTGCCTTGGTCATGATCAATTCCTTTACAGAATGCTACATATGCCTCATCATATTTTTCTTCCTCAATAAGAATCTGACCATATCGGAAAAAGCCATAAGCTTTTTTCTTATAGTTAGGGTTGTCCTCTTTAAAAGGTCTATTAGTAAAAAATTTCAAGTCAAAACTGGCTTGTTCCCATTCTCCCAAGCGAAT
Source organism: Saprospiraceae bacterium UBA7328 (assembly GCA_002471345.1). GTDB lineage: Bacteria > Bacteroidota > Bacteroidia > Chitinophagales > Saprospiraceae > UBA7328. Next base: position 51,114 of record DKPS01000181.1, on the reverse strand, counting down.
ATGACAATCAGCCTTCTTCATTCTACATGTCCAATACATTGGTTGTAAAGCGATTGCTTTCTTCAAGGCTAACTCCAAATCACTTATTGCCTTTTTCCATTCTCCTTTTCTTATGTAGATTTCTGCACGACCATAATAGGCTTCAGGAATACTATCATCAAGGTTGATTGATTTGCCATAATCCTCAAGAGCTTCTTCATAATTTTTAAGTTGAAGTAATACTCGAGCACGTTTTTCGTATGCATTAGCATGTCCTTGGTGCTTTTCAATGGCCTTGCTTAATGCTTGAATTGCTTCAGTTTCTTTTCCCTTTTCTTCAGAAAATTTTTTGCCTTTTTTAAATTGGATCACTGCAGCTTTATCACTTTCAGGCTCTATTTCATCATAATGCATGATTGTGCCATTATCTGTCATCCAGGCCTTCATAGATCCCGCAACGGCAAACTGAGAGCAATATCCCAATAGACTAACTGTATTTCTCCAACTTTTTTCTGAAGCTTGTCCTACAAAACGTGGAACATCTAGTGAAGAGCTATCTCTATTAAAAATCTCTTCTTCTTCTAAGAGTACATCATTTTTATAATAGGATTCTGTCCTATATTGATACATCTTAAGGACTTTGTCAAAACTCTTTTGATTGCTGAACTCAAGTCGCCCTTGGATAATAGTTTTAAAAAACATAAAGTAGTTGTCTATAACAGTTAATTCCGCCAAAAAAAGGCAGTCTTTCCCGTTGTGGTATTAGGTAACCACGTCTGATGAAATCCTACCAGTCCCAGTTTTGTTTGATTTGCGGTATATCAAAGATAGGCTGAAAAAAACAAATATTCTGAGCGTTTTATGGAATTTAACCGAATTATATTTTTCTTAATATGTAATCCTGTGATTAGGTGGAACTAATATTCTTTTTAGATTTATTATTGATCAAAATCCCAATAAACACTGAAAGAATGCAATAACAAGTAAAATACAAAGCTCCAGGAGCCAGACGAGAGTAATTTAATGTCTCCACAGCATACCCATTTGGATTATTAGAAATTCCCGAGAGTTGAGATGTAATAATACCATAGAATCCAATATATGCCATAAACATAGCAACTACAAAAACATCAGCCATACTCCACTTCCCCAAGTGAAAGATTACATTTTGAACTACTTTGCTAGAGGCTACTTTTTTGCTAAAAAGATAAAATGCTGATAAAATCAATTTAATCAATGGAAAAACAATGCTAAAGCAGAACACTAAGGCACCTACAAGCTTTAAGTCCCAGCCTTGGCCTTCCCAAAGGGTTTTAGTCACATCAAGTATAGATTTACTCTGAAAATAAATAACCTGCTCTTCAAATGATATTGGTTCTCCCATAAGGCTGATAGTAAAGGCATTCAGTCTTGCATCTATATCGATCATTGGAAAGGTAATGCCAAGTATCAAAAATGCAATTGATGTTAAGGTCAACCCTAATATCATCATTTTAAATCCTATCCATTTCCATCCTATCATTAGCAGCGCTAATAGAACAGAGAGAAGAAGTATATTTTGTGTTAAAGCAGGACGCTCATTTGATTCTATGACTTTTATTTGACTTAGTAGATAAGCATTGGTCTCTTTATAAGTATCAAATTCATATTTATGATAATAAGGTTTTCTTCTATCAGCAAGTTTTCCTTGTACATCTGACATTACCATACTGAGAAGTTCAGACTGAAAATAAGCTTTGATTTGAGGTTCGTTATTTTTTATTTCTTGAAGTAATGATTTTGATAATCCAGGTATCTCTTTTTCCAAATTTAAATTTGACAATTGAGAGCCTATATTTTTTTGAATAATGGTTGCAAACATCTGATTTAGACTTCCATTTTCAATCAACTTCTCCAGAATAGTATCAATCAGATCTCCAGATTCGAAATATTGCTTATATAATTGATTCAAATAGACTTGAAGTGTTCGATCTAATTCTTCATATGCTGAAGCTTCAATTTCATATTCTTCAATGTTCTTTTTAAAGATGTCAAGAGCTTGCTCCTTCCAAATTTGTATGTCAAAAAGCCCATAAGTAATCATATTTATCGCAGCATGATCTTCTTTGAGTTCCTTTTGCTTTCTGATTTGATGGTACAAATTGAAGCTATTGTGGCATGTAAAACCAAAAAGTAGCAATGCTAAACCAAGTAGGATATTTTTGAGCATATTGAATAAGTTCTATTCAAAAATAGGGATTAGGTTCTATAAGTCTGATGTGAGGTAAAAGTGAATAGACGAGGGAGAGAGTGCAAAAGTTACATTTAGTCCTTTACAAGAGTGCCTAAACCTTCTTGCCCTTTTATAACCTTATATAGATTGTACTTCTCATTGATATCGAATACTACGATCGGTAGATTATTTTCTCGACAAAGAGTAAATGCGGTCATATCCATTACTTTTAGATTTTCTGAAATGGCGGTATCGAAGCTGATTGCATCGTATTTCTTAGCGTTCGGATTTTTTTCAGGATCTTCAGAATATATTCCATCTACTCTGGTTCCTTTAAGGATAACATTAGCATCTATTTCATTTGCTCTTAAAGCAGCAGCGGAATCAGTAGTAAAATATGGATTTCCAGTTCCGGCAGAGAATATAACTACTCTGCCTTTTTCAAGATGTCTTACTGCTCTTCTTCTGATATAGGGTTCAGCTATTTCTCTCATTTCTATTGCTGAGACTAACCTAGTATACACTCCTACATTTTCTAAAGCACTCTGCAGAGCCATTCCATTGATACAAGTGGCTAGCATGCCCATATAATCTCCAGTTACTCTCTCAATACCTGAATCTGATGCTTGAAGCCCTCTATAAATATTTCCACCACCTATCACAATAGCTATTTCTACCCCTTCTAACTCTTTTGCTTTTTTTATCTCTAATGCATAATGATGAAGTCTGTCGGCACTTATCCCAAATGATTTATCTCCCATTAGAGATTCGCCGCTGAGTTTGAGTAACAGTCTTTTATATTTCAAGGGCATAATGGACTTTAAGCTTAGTAGTAAATATATATTGATGTATAAACATAAAAAAAGCGATCCAAAAATTGAATCGCTCTTTTTAATTTATCCTAACGAAATGTGTTTGAAATCTGTAACTGTCAGATTCGGATCTTGATCTTTCAGATATCCGTCAACTGACTTCTTAGAGTCCTTCACAAATGCTTGTGGTAGTAGAGTAGTTTCTTTGAAGAATTTGTTTAACCTACCAGTTGCGATTCTTTCCAGCATCGCTTCTGGCTTTCCTTCATTCTTTGCCAACTCTTTACCTATTTCTATTTCTTTATCTATTGTAGCTTGATCTACACCATCCTGATTCACAGCAATTGGTTTCATTGCAGCTACTTGCATAGCCACATCTTTACCCGCATCCACAAATTGTGGCCCTTCTAAGTTAAGAGCTACTAGTACACCTGCTTTATATCCCATGTGAATATAAGGAAGTACTTGTCCTTCTCCTGCTGCTGTTTCAATTTTGGCATATTCATTAAGAGAAATTTTCTCTCCTATGACTCCTGTCTGTTCTATTACTTTCTCTCCAATGGTCATTCCATCTCCAAAAGCTGTAGCTTTGAGATCATCTACGGTAGTAGGTAGTTCTTTTAATGCTATCTCAGCTATCTTATCAGCCATTGAAATGAAACCCTCACCTTTAGCAACAAAATCGGTTTCGCAACCTAATTTTACAACTACTCCATTATTTCTATTTCCTGAAGTTTTGGCGATGACTACACCTTCTGTAGTATCTCTATCTGCTCTTTTGGCAGAAAGTTTTTGCCCTTTTTTTCTCAGTTCTTCTATGGCTTTATCAAAATCACCATTAGCTTCAGTGAGGGCTTTTTTACAATCCATCATACCAGCTCCTGTCATATCTCGAAGCTTCTTTACGTCTGATGCGCTTATTGCCATTATATTATATTTCCTTTTTTACTAATAATATTTTAAAACTTACTTCAGGCTCACTTATGTAGTGGCTTGAGGTAATTCTTCCTGTACCTTGGATCTTTCCGTTAGTCCTTCTTTGATCGCTTCTATCATATAATTAGTAATTACTCTTATTGATTTTGAAGCGTCATCATTTGCAGGAATAGGGAAGTCAATAAGATTAGGATTTGAGTTCGTATCTACCAATGCAAATGTTCTCAATCCTAGTTTGTTAGACTCTGTTACAGCAATATGCTCATGTGTAATATCCACTATGAATACAGCTGCAGGTATTCTATTCAATCCAGAAATACCACCTAACACTTTATCTAGCTTTGCTCTTTCTCTAGAAAGGGTCAATCTTTCTTTCTTAGTGATGCTTGTCAATGAGCCATCTGCTAAGATTCTATCTATACTTTGCATTTTCTTTACCGATCTTCTGATAGTAGCAAAGTTCGTCATCATACCTCCTAACCATCTCTCGGTTACGAAAGGCATATTCACACTTTGAGCAGCTTCTTTAACAATATCTCTTGCTTGCTTCTTTGTAGCTACAAAAAGAATCTTTCTACCAGATTTAGCTATAGATCTAAGTGCATTCGCACTTTTTTCCATAGACTTCATAGTCTGATTAAGATCTATGATATGAATTCCCTTGCGTTCCATGAAAATGTATGGCTGCATTTTGGGATTCCATTTCTTTTTCATGTGTCCTAAATGAACACCAGCATCCAATAACTCTTTATATTCAATCTTTGGCATTGTCTTAATATTAACGTTTTGAGAATTGGAAACTCTTTCTTGCCTTTGGCTTTCCGTATTTCTTTCTTTCTACCACTCTGGCATCTCTAGTGAGATATTTCAATTCCTTCAATGGTGATTTAAAATCTTCATTGATTTTCACAAGTGCTCTAGAGATTCCTAGACGTATAGCTTCAGCTTGTCCTTTGAACCCTCCACCTTTCACATTGACCTTTAAGTCATATTCTTTCAGTACTCCAATTATTTCTAAAGGGTGTACTACTTTGAATTGTATGGCTGGCTGAGGAAAGTATTCTTTAAGATCACGACCATTCACAACTATGTTGCCAGTGCCATTACTTAAATATACTCTAGCCACTGAGGCCTTTCTTCTTCCTATAGTGTTAATAGTATCCATATCAGAATTTGAATTCTTTTGGCTTCTGCGCTGCATGAGGATGATCTCCTCCTACATACACAAATAACTTTTTAAACATTTGTCTTCCCAATCTATTCTTTGGTAGCATACCTCGCACGGCATTTTCTACAATGAAGAATGGTTTCTTTTCTAACTGCTCAGCAGCAGTTCTTGATTTTAATCCTCCAGGATATCCAGAATATCTTAAATATTCTTTGTCATTCCATTTGTTACCAGTTAATCTAACTTTCTCCGCATTGATCACGATAATATTATCACCATCATCAATATGTGGAGTGTACGAAGGCTTATGTTTACCTCTCAGCACATTAGCTATTTTGGTACAAAGACGGCCTAGAGGTACATTAGTAGCATCTACTATATACCAATCGCGCTCAACGTCTTCTTTTCTTGTGGATTTCGTTTTATAACTTAATGTATTCACCGCAGTTATTTTTTGCTATTTCAAAAGCGGCTGCAAAAGTATATTTATTAAAAGGTGGAATCAAGAAAAAGACAATAATATTTTCATGTGCTGATTGTAACTTGTTGATAGTCAGTTTAATTATCGCACAAAATAAAATTTTGAAAGACCCTTTTGGCAAAGGAATAATCATGTTACTCCTGATTTTTGGCCCTAGAATCAACAAATATTTAGTAAAAGAAATATGGAATTAATTCTGACATGCATAGGAGATATGTTTAAATGCTTTTTCATAACCCAATTTTGCTGCTTGCCTCATATCCTCACATGCTGAGGGCTTGTCTTCCATTCCAATAAGAGCATTAGCTCTGTTATAATAGGCTAAAGCCATTTCAGGTTGGAAAGAAATCACTTTAGAAAAATCATTATGGGCTTGATCAAACTTTTCTATTTGCAGACAGGCCAGTCCTCTATTTAGATAGTGCTTTTCATTTTCAGGCTCAATATCTAGTATTAACGAGTAATACTTTACTGCATCATCAAAAGCCTTGAGTTTATAACTTGTGAACGCCGCATTTTTTATGGCGGAGCCATGCTGTGGATCTAGGTCAATCATACGAGCAAAATCAGAATTTGCGCTTTCTAGATCACCTTGTTTTAAGTAAGCATATCCTCTCATGTAGAATATCTTTTTATTATCGTACTGAGACCTTTCTAGGTGATTTAAATCAGAAATCACTTTAGAAAAATCTTCTTCTTTGCTCATTATCTGTGCTCTAGCAAATCTTGCATCATTATGTTCAGGATCAATGTCTAAGATCTTAGATAGATCTGCTAAGGCCGCCGCTTTTTTATCCAATTTGAGAAGACAAATTGCTCTGTTATGCCTTGCCTTTACATTTTTAGAATCATCATTAAGGACCAGGGCATAGTCTTTTATAGCTTTGTCATATTTTTTTTCTTGCATGAAACATAGTGCCCTATTGGTATATGCATAAGATGATTTATCTATAGCTATTGACTTGCTGAGATATGAAATTGCAGCAGGGTAATTTTTTAATCGCATTTGGCAGAGACCATTGTATAGGTGCGCTTTAGCATGTTTTGGATTAATGTCACCTGTCTTTTTGAAATCTGAAAGCGCTGATTTATAATTCTTGAGCTTCAATTTGGCCTTGCCTCGGTTGTATAGCGCTTTTTCATAATCAGGTGTAATTTTTAAAGCTTCGTCATAAGACTTTATTGCAGCATTATAGTTTTTTTCTTTGAAATGAAGGATTGCTTCATTAAAATGGAAAGCAGATTGCCGATCGATCTGTCCACTGAGTGAATAAGAAATAAATAGGGGGACAATAAGACCAATTACATATTTCATCAAAAATCGTTTTTTATACAACTACTCAGATTCTGCATATAGGGTTAATTAAATCCTATTTTCCTAGTTGACATTGTCTAAGCAGCCAATTAAAATTAAAAGACGGTCAAAAAACGCTTTCAACCTTCTGGTTAGTACTTATGTTTGTATGATCTATATGAATTCAAACAAGGACAAATCGGCTATTAGAAGGAAAAAGGATCATATTGCTTTGGCATTAGAATCTCAGACTGGTAAGAACAAAAGAGATACTAGATTCAATTATGAACCTGCTATCAACCATATGGCAAGTGAAAAATCAAATATTTCGCTAAACTTTTTGGGAGCGGAACTGGAAGCACCAATCTGGGTGTCGAGCATGACTGGAGGCACGGAAAAAGCGGCTCATATCAATCAAAATCTAGCGAGGGCATGTAACGAATTTGGACTGGGAATGGGGTTAGGCTCATGTCGACAACTTTTAAAAAGTGATGAATTTTTCTTAGATTTTGATGTAAGAGAGATTATAGGCATCCAACCTCTATATGCAAATCTAGGTATTGCTCAGATTATAGAAATTGTAAGAAATGAGGATTTTCAAACTATTATAAATCTAATTTCCAAACTCAAGGCTGATGGCCTTTTCATTCACATCAACCCAATGCAAGAATGGATGCAACTTGAAGGAGATATGATAGATATGAATCCTTTGGACTGTATTCAAAAAGTTATTGACAATGTCAAAACGAAAATTGTAATAAAAGAAGTTGGTCAGGGCTTCGGACCTGAAAGTTTGAAAGCAATGCTATCTATGGACATTGCAGGAATTGAGCTAGCAGGGTTTGGAGGAACAAATTTCACCAAACTCGAAGCTTTGCGCAGGGAAGAGAATTATCATTCTGAATTCATAAATTTGGGTCATACCGCAGAAGAAATGGTCCAGTTCATCAATGATATTAGTAGAGATAATATTAAAGCCAAAATGAAACACATTATCATCTCAGGAGGTGTAAAAGATTATCTTTCAGGTTATTATCTCAATAAAAAATGTGAATTAAATAGTGTTTACGGGCAAGCCTCATCTTTTTTAAATCATGCTTTAGGAAACTATTCAGATTTGGCAAAATATGTAGAAGCACAAATAGAAGGATATAAAATGGCAGCTCAATATTTAACTGTAGTAAGGTGAATAAAGGAAAAGACAAAGCAGGAGGATTTTCAAAACTAAATAAACAACAAAAGACAGCTTGGGTACAAGAGCATGGGCTATCAGATGATACTGATTTGAATAAATTTCTTAGCTCATACCAACATATTAATACTGATGTACAAAAAATATTGGATGGATTTAGCGAAAACACGTTAGCTAATTTCCCCATGCCGTTTGGAGTAGCACCTCACTTCATTATAAATAATGAGGAGTATGTAGTTCCGATGGTGATTGAAGAATCATCAGTTGTCGCTGCAGCAAGTAATGCTGCTAAATTTTGGAAGACGAGAGGAGGCATAAAAGCTGAAGTACTAAGTACTATAAAATTAGGACATGTACATTTCTTTTGGAATGGACCAAAAGAGAAAATCTTACTATTTTTTGAAGTCAAAAAGGAAGAATTAGAAAGTGATTGTGAGGACTTCACGGCTAAAATGAAATCTCGAGGTGGGGGGATTTTGTCAATGAATCTAATTGACATGACAGAGGAGAAAAGTGGTTATTATAAAATTGAAATGAAATTTGAGACCTGTGATTCAATGGGCGCTAATTTTATCAATACAGTTTTAGAAAAAATTGCTGCAAAGTGGAAATTCTTTATTCAAAATGCTCCGAACTTTCTTGGCAAGGAAAAAGAAATTGATATTGTTCTTTGCATTCTTTCTAATTATACTCCAGAGTGTATAGTTAGAGTCGAAGTCGGTTGTCCTATACAAGATTTAGGAAAGTTTTCAAATAGTATTTCTGCTGAGATTTTCGCTCAAAAATTTTATAGAGCAGTATTGATTGCCAAGTTGGACCCCTATAGAGCTACAACTCACAATAAAGGAATCTTTAATGGAGTGGACGCAGTGGTTCTTGCCACTGGAAATGATTTTAGAGCCGTAGAAGCATGTGGACATACATATGCAGTCTCTGATGGACAGTATCGAGGATTATCTTCATGTACAATGGATAATGGACAATTCAAGTTCTTTATGGATTTACCATTAGCTCTTGGTACTATAGGAGGACTAACTAATCTACACCCTTTGGCAAAACTTTCTCTTAAAATTCTGCAAAACCCAAATGCAACAAAGCTTATGGAAATAGTGGCATCAGTAGGATTGATGCAAAACTTTGCTGCTCTGAAATCATTAGTTACTACAGGCATTCAACAGGGTCATATGAGAATGCACCTTTCAAATATTTTGAATCAACTTCAAGCTACAGAAAAAGAATTTGCTGCTGCCATGGAGCATTTTGCACATAAATTAGTTTCATTCTCGAATGTAAGAGAATATTTAAATCATCTTAGAAAGATTGGGTTGAGAAACTGATCGCCCATTCGCTATCTATATTAACTTATTTTGATAGTCAATTGTCCTGTTGTAGCCATGCCTCCTAATTTGCATATTAAATATTTATGTTAATTATGAATGCTTGATTCAAAAGCATTTAAACTTTAAAGAAATACTTATATAATTTTCTACTTTTGTGAAGCTAATTATCAAAAGTCATCGCTGTTAAAAAATATTATGGCCGGGGAAAACTTCTGCTCACCGCAGAATACGCTGTCATGGACGGTGCGAAAGCTATAGCACTACCCTGTAAAAAAGGACAGTCCCTTCATGTTAAACCATTGAGAGGATCAGATTTGGTCTGGGAAAGTTTTGATGAAAACGGTGACTTGTGGTTTGAGACCCAAATTTCCCTTTACGATTTCAAGCCTATAAGAACATCCGATGATGATGTTTCATTCTTTTTGCACAAATTATTAAGAGGAGCAGTAAGATTGAATTCTGAATTTCTGAATAATTGGAATGGTTTCAGAGTTAATACTTTTTTAGAGTTCCCAAGAATATGGGGATTAGGCTCAAGTAGTAGCCTTATATATGCTGTGTCAGAATGGGCAGATGTAAACCCTTTTTTGCTTTATTACGAAATTTCGAATGGTAGTGCATTTGATGTGGCCTGTGCATTTGTAGATAGTCCGATTACTTATACCAAAACTGATGACGAAATCAGTTATTCCGAAATGGATCTAAAATTTCCATTTGAAAAATGTCTTTTTCTCGTTCACAGAGGAAAAAAGCAAAACACAGAGGCTGCAATTAATTACTATCGCAAAGCAGTACAGAAGTCGGATAAACTGGTAAGAACAATTAGTCAGATTTCGGACCAAATAATAGAGTGTAAAGACAAATCCAATTTCGAAAAATTACTAGAAGAGCATGAATCTTTAATTTCAGATGCCATTGGGGTGCCTTCTGTACAAAAAGAGAATTTCAGTGATTTCAATGGAACGATAAAGTCTTTGGGAGCATGGGGAGGAGATTTTATGCTTGTAGTCGCAAATGAGCCTGAATCGAAGGTGAAGAAGTATTTTGAAGAAAAAGGACTCAAGACCGTTATGCCTTATTCAGATCTAGTACTGTAAACTCCTTTCAACATACCCATCAAAATAAAATACTGAGCAAGTATATATGTGCTCATTACTATTATACCTCCTAGAGCTACAGGAGTCATAAATTTATTCCATGCAATGAACCCATCTGATATCATGAAAAGAATGGCACCACCTAATACCCAATTGTAACCAGTAAGATTTTTATTTCTCATCAAGGCACTAATTGCCATGACTACAATGATCAAAGAATATATGGATACTGGAATTGCCATTGCATCGAGATGTGGCCAGAGTAATTTCAAAAAATAAATTAAGGTCACAAGAAAGACTAAAGCTATTAATCCTTTTGAAGTAGATCTATGATACGATCCTTTTATAAAAGTGAAGATATATATCACTTGCATTATGAGAAAGCTGCCAAGACCCAACAAAAAATATTTTTCTCCATTTAAAAGAAGAAACACATCACCTAGCAGAGCGGCAATCAATCCAGCGAAAAAAACCACGTTAAAAAGAGAACGATCTCTAGTACTAAAAAAATAGTAGCTTATCAAGCTGATCATGATTAGGGGTTTACTTATCCATCGGAATGATGGATAATAAGAAACCGCAAAAAGATCTACTAGTCCCAATGTTATAAAGAGAATAGTGAATGGTAAAAATCTAGGTAAGTTATGGCTAGGCTTCACGCCGCTATTGCTTAACAGTTACTTTTCTACGTCTTTGACGCTTTCTTTGATTTCGGTTTCAATGGTGTTTTTTGCCGAGTTAAACTCTCTAATACCCTTACCTAAACCTTTCATTAATTCTGGCACTTTTTTACCACCAAATAGAAGTAAAACAATCAGTGCAATAATGATCATTTCTGGGCCTGCAAATGAAAATAGAAAATTAAAAGTCATCTTATTTTATTTATCTCCGTCCGCAAATTAATCTAAAATTTATCAAAAGGCTACATTTGCAACCTAACAAAATGAGATATGAGTTTATTAGTAGTAGGTACAGTTGCATATGATACAATAGAGACTCCATTTGGTAAAGAAGAAATGGTGATAGGCGGATCTGGTCAATACATAGGCTATGCAGCTAGCTATTTTGTGAATGACATCAAAATTGTATCCATTATAGGTGATGATTATCAAGATAAGGAATTATCAGATATGAAGAATAGAGGTATGGATCTGGATGGAGTGGAAGTGGTAAAAGACGGTAAATCTTTCTTTTGGGCCGGGAAGTATCATGATGACATGAATGGAAGAGACACTCTTGTAACTGATTTAAATGTACTAGCAGATTTTGATCCAAAAATTCCTAATGGATATAAAGACAGCGAATACATTATGTTAGGTAACCTCACACCTGATATTCAAATCAGTGTATTAGATCAATTGAGTGTAAAGCCCAAATTGGTCATGCTAGACACTATGAATTTTTGGATGGATGTGGCATTGGATCGCCTCAAAGAAGTTTTAAAGCGTGTGGATGTGCTTACTATAAATGATGAAGAAGCAAGACAGCTTTCTGGGGAATATGCACTTATAAAAGCTGCTGAAGTTATTCAAAAAATGGGCCCGAAGTACCTTATTATAAAGAAGGGTGAACATGGTGCACTTCTATTCCACGGTGATGATGTATTTTTTGCACCAGCTCTTCCTTTACATCAAGTGAAAGATCCTACTGGAGCAGGAGATTGTTTTGCTGGAGGTTTTATTGGGTACATGGCAAGTACTGGTGACTCCTCTTTTGAAAATATGAAAAGAGGAATTGTACACGGATCGGCCATGGCTTCGTTCTGTGTAGAAGATTTTAGTAATTGGAATATTAAAAAACTGGACCAAAAGAATATTGATGATAGATTGAGAAGATTTTACAACCTCACTCGTTTCGAACTTTAAAGCATTATTTCCCTACATCATTCGGAATCTTGATCTGATATTTATTCTTAATTACAGTAAGGTGATTATCTCTAAGCCATGGGTTGTATATTTTTAGTTGTCTATAGGTGACACCATTCTCATGGGCAAAATCTCCCCAATTTTCTATAGATTGATCTACTAGAACTTCACGATAATTATCGAGTGGTGGATATCTTTCCATCTGATCTATATAAAAACCAAATCGGTCTGGTTGTGACATGATTTCTTTTATTGCCACTAATCTGAAGATATATCGCATAGTTTCCTCAGGAAGATTCATGTCGTAATAAGTGTTCTCTTTTTGATCTCTTAGATCATTTCTATAGTTAGTAGGACCTACATTATAAGCTGCTGCTGCATCTACCCAGGTGCCAAACCTTCTCTTAAGTTGAAGAAGATAATGACATGCAGCCCTTGTTGACCTTTCAATATGATATCGTTCATCTACTTCATCATTTACTTCTAGATTCATTTCTTTTGCTGCCAGCTTTCTGAATTGCCAAAACCCTTTGGCATTTGCAGATGAAGTGACATGTCTCAAACCACTTTCTGCAACGGCTAAATACTTAAAGTCATCAGGAACCCCATTTTCCAAAAGTATCTTTTCAATAACAGGAAAATATCTATTAGATAATTTGAGATATTGAATCATTGCAGAGTGATAATATGAATTAACAGATAGTTCTCTGTCTAACCTCTCTTTAGCATCCATAGTAAGTGGAATCTGCTCACCCGCAAACACAAAAACTTTAGAATTGACATCAGCTGCTTTTACAATCTGTGGGAGATTGAAGATTTTAAGAGGATTGCTCGTGCTATCAATTGTTTCTGCAAAAGCAACAAATACAAAAAAGCAAAAAATACAACCTGAAAGAAATGCGAAAAAATTGTACCTGTTCATTATTTTATTAGTGTCAAATATTGTGCTAAATGGTGTAAATTTTATTCAAGATCGGTCAATCCTGATTGGCATAGAAATAAAATCCAAAAATTAACAGTACAATAATCGGTTTTTGTTCTTTAACAGATATATCTAAACATTTTCACCACTAGAAGCTGGCCATTTCCAATATTTCTCTAATGATAATAAATGAAAAATCGACTACTCACTTTTTTACCAATATGTGCGGTCATACTTCTTTCTGCCTCCATAGATCTAACTAGCCTATTTGATTATGATGGTCAGACGATTCCATCATATGTACCCAATAACCGTGATAACACTCCAAATAACAATGACATGACGGACATTGGAGCCACTTTGGGTAGGGTGTTGTTTTATGACAAAAAACTTTCTTTGAATAGTACGGTAGCATGTGCCTCTTGCCATCAGCAACAGTTTGCTTTTAGTGATACAGCTACTGTAAGTAAAGGTTTTAATGGGGGATTTACAGGCAGGCATAGTATGAGATTAGTTAATGCTAGATTTGGTAGGGAGGAAAATTTCTTTTGGGATGCAAGAGCTGCTACCCTAGAAGATCAAACTACTCGACCAATTCAAGATTTTGCTGAAATGGGATTTAGTGGGACCAATGGACAACCAGACCTGGATTCTCTGATTAGTAGAATGAATGACATTTCTTACTATCCTACTTTATTTCAAAATTCATTTGGAACAAATACAATCACAGAGGAACGAATGCAATTCGCCTTGGCACAATTTATAAGAAGTATTGTCTCATTTGACTCCAAATATGATGAAGCTCTTGCAAATGCTGGTGGTGACGAAGATGCTGATTTTGCATTATTTTCTGCTGTAGAAGAAGCAGGTAAGGATCTATTCATGGCTAATCAAAACGCAGGAGGTGCCGGATGTGATAGATGCCATAATGCACCTACATTTGATATGGATAATGATAGAAATAATAATGGGGTCATTACAGTAGCGGGAAATCCTGCTGGTACCGATCTGACTAATACAAGATCACCTTCGCTAAGAGACCTTGTGAATCCTGATGGTTCACTTAATGGCCCAATGATGCATGATGGAAGTTTTACAACCATCAGACAAATGATAGATCACTATGATAATCCACCTTTCAATAATAATCTGGATGGGAGATTAAGAAGAGGAGGCGACGATGGCACACAGAGTCAGAATCTAAACTTATCAGAAACTGAAAAGGACAATCTCGAAGCCTTTCTACTCACCCTCACAGGATCTAATATTTATACTGATGAAAAGTGGTCTGACCCTTTTGACACGCATGGTGCTTTATTTCTTTTGGATGGAGATTGTGAAGTAACCAATGCTAACCTTACTGCAGATATATCCGGAGGACAGCATCAGAGTATTGCTTCTGATACAATTGGGATAGATTGTAATGTGGCTAATAATGCTTCAGTTTTGTATCAAGCAGGTACTTCCATAACTTTTAATGAAGATTTTGAATTGGAATTGGGAAGTGTTCTTACGGCTCAGATTGCAGGATGTAATTAGCCAAGGGAAATGATCAGACGAAAAGTATTTAACAACTCTTGGCTTCAACTTTAAGCAAGGAATGTTTTTATTTAATCCAATTTAAATCCTTCAGCAATAACTTGTTGTGCAGGTTTGCCTTGAGGAGTAAAGTCCAAATCTTTCTTTGCCCTATTGATATTGTAATTACTTCTTAATTGCCAAATATGTACACCAGCAAACCAGTCCTGTACCCACACAGATTCAAAAAATGCTTTATAGCAATTGGCTTGTGTTTCTGGAGAGTAAGAAACTTCTTTGTCCGTTGATTTTTCTGCCCATTCCCAAGGTCTGATAGCACTAGAAGCGGTACTCTTATAGCCCATTTCTGTAAACAGTATTCTTCGATTGTACTTTCCATAAAGAGATTTTAGTTTGGGCAAATATTTATCCCAACCTTTTGTAAGCTGTTCAGTGGTTGGATTCTTTAATTTGACCAAAGGGAAATAAGCCTGAATACCTATGTAATCCAATTGATCCCAGAAAGTTATTTTTTCATATTCATTGTGCCAATTTGCAGCATAGGTCAATTTGCCAGAATAAACGGTTTTTACTTCTTTTATTAAATCTTGCTAAAATTGGGACTTAGAAGTTGCTAATCGAGATAATTCTGTTCCTATACAAAACATCTCGGCATTAGCTTGTTCTGCCACTTTTGCATATCGAATAATAAAATCTCTGTAACTTTTTTGCCATAATTCCCAGTTTTCTTCATCAGATGGAAATATGTCTGATCGCCATTTGTCGTCTGAGGGGTCACTGATCCAGATATGTGGTTTGACAAAGACTTTATATCCCTTATCTCGAATTAGCATAATTCTATTAACCCAAGCTGAATCTCTGCTTTGTATCATCAGACTGTCACCATTGTGATGTCTGACATTTGGGCTATCAAAATCATTTTGGTACCCCCAAGATACTACTGTGATCCAATTAAAATTGTATTCACTTATAGTCTGAAAATCAGAAGTATCTCTTATACTAAAGACATGAGCACCTCTCTGTTTTTCATGAATGTTGCTCAAATTTAAATTTTTCAATTCAGTACTATAATCTACCTTCCAGTATAGTAAAAAAGCAATGATCAACACAGAGGGCAGAAAAATGGAGTACACAGAATGGTGAATCTTATTCTTTATCATTTTGAAAAGAAGGGAAATTGTAACTCAATTTTAATGAACTATAACAAGGAACGATATTTTCACAGTTCTTCATGCATATTCATTGTGTTCTATCAATACTTTGCTCATTTTTCAAATCTGAAGGAATAATATCAAATAGCTTTCAAAACCAATTGGTAAATGTTTCTTCATTTTGGACGTGATGCTAAATCTTTTGCTCTAATCTTATTATCAGTCTACTATGATCAGGTCTATAACTTGTGGAAGGTTTCATGGGTTTATTTTTTATCAAGATTCAAATTATTATGACCTAGGATTTTTAGAAGTATTTAGAAATATCTGATGAGGTTGTTTTAGATCCTTATTTGAATTAGATGAATTCTTCTTTTTTCCATTCTATATGTACAGCTGAAATTGTTTCATTTTTAATCCTATTATCTGATAATAGTTTAAACCCATTTTTCATATAGAAATTCAATGGTGATTGATAAAACTGCCCATTTCTTTTTTTATCATCACTATGATCTATGACCCATCCATTCAGTTGTGATTTCTTTTCCTTTGCCTTGTTCAAAAACTGAGTGCCTAAACCTTGCCCATGTACTTTTGAATCTAATATTATAATAAACCATCTTGCATTATCTCTAATAAAATCAAAATACCAACCTTGAATCCTTTGGTTGTCATCAACTACTACAATATGAGATTGATCGGTCAGAGGATTCAAGAAGGATTCAAAATCTGATAAGGTATTATAGTTGAGCTGAATTGGATATTCATTATTCCAAAGAGATAGAATTTCAACTTTCCAAATTTTAGATAATTCTATTGTAGTTACAAATTCCATTTAAGGATTTTAAATGTCATAAAGGTTTTACAAATTTTTAGATTAAGCTATTAATGACAATTAGTTTTTCATGCTAGCTCCATTATCATTCTATTTATTCCTCTTAAATGGTCCTTAAAATATGGAAGATTTAGTCGAGAACTGTGAAGAAAATTAAACCCAAGTTTTTTATAAAATTCAATTGCACTTTTATTTGTGTCTAGAACGTCAAGAAAAAACATTCTACTTCCTCTTTTTTGAATGATATTAATCACTTCAGTTAGTACTTTTCTTCCTATACCTTGTCCTTTAAATTCAGGAAGCACATACATTTTCTCTAATTCAGTTGTGACTTGAGTCGGAAAAGTTGGATTTGGATTACTGTTGACTTTAACAAACCCTATCAGGTCCTTGGTGTCATAAATGAGATAATAATCAATATTCTTGTTAGCTAAATCAGTCTTTAATTTTTGGTCGCCAAACTGTTCATTTAAATACCATTCCAATCCATTTGCATTCCAATAGTCAGCAAAACAAATTGAGTATCCTGAAATACATATTTGCTTCAGTTCTGTTTTATCTTCTAGAGAGGCTTTTCTCAGCTGCATTTTCGTTTGTCAATCTTTGATTTTAGAACTTCCAAATATTGAATTCAAGCAATTCACACTTAAGAATTAGATGTTTTATGCCAATAAACCTAATCTATTATTGGCTTCATCTACACCTGCTTGTAAATTACAAGCTTGATATAAATCTTTCGTTTCTTTCCATACAGCAATAGCTTCTTTGATCTTTCTACGTTTCTCGAGGAGAAGACCAAATCCACGGAGAGCATTTGCCAGGTCGCCATTGCTGGTGTTGGGGTTATTTTTATAAATGTCTATCGCCACTCTATAATTATTTTCTGAGTCATCCTCTTTTCCAAGATGCCGTTCTAAATCGGCAAGATGCCTAGTCGAATGTGCAATTTTGTTCAAATTGTTTGATTTTTTATAGTTTATCAAGGACTTCTTGCACAATTCCAAAGCTTTTGATAGACGGCGGTGATCTGATTCAAATTGCATTTTGATGTGGAATATTCTACCCAAAGAATTGTAATCATAATCATTGCATAGCCTTTGAGCTTCCTTTACAATATGTCTAGCGTCATCGTAATTTCCTACTCTTCTCATTTCCCAAGCTTTCACTAAGAGCTCTTGTATAACTGAATTCTCGTTCATAGATGAATCTCTACTTTTTACAATTACATTTATCTATCATTATTTCATTCCAAATTGTTTCTCTATTCCAAGCTTTGTGTTCAATATTAGAGTAGTGCTCTTATAACCTTTGTATTGTTTGAACGAGATCACTCATTTGTGAATCTATTTTAGTGATTTTCTCTTTGCGTGAGACTTTTAGTTTTTGGCTTCATTTTCCAAGTTATCACACCTCACTCTCATATTCTGGAGAACATCTTTGTATTCTATATTATTCACAATATTTTCTAATTGCTTAGGATCTTTTTGAAGATCGTGTAAATACTCATATGGAGGTTCTTGTTCATAATAATTTGCATAGACATATCTCTGATCACGTATCCCGACATATTTAGGGATCTTATTGTGCTCCATTCTATGTTCACATAGAAAATCTGTGCGCCAAGATTCATTTTTTTTATCATTCATGAAAGGCACAAGGCTTTCACCCTGAAATAGATTAGGTTTTGAAACTCCTGCTAGATCAAGCATGGTTGCTGGTATATCAATATTCAGTGCAATTTTATCAATCGTTTTTTTTGAAGTTTTTAGAGGTGCTCGTGGGTCGTAAATGACTAAAGGAATTCGAAGAGATTCTTCATAATGAGACCATTTACCTGCAAAGCCTCTATTGCCCATATAATAACCATTGTCAGAAGAAAAAATGATCACCGTATTCTTATCAAGGCCATTCTTTTTAAGTTCTGATATTACTCTATGCATCACATTGTCATACCCGCTGATCATTCGAAAATAGGCTCTCAGATTCTCTTGATACTTTTCTTCTGTATCCCAGCGCCAATAGTACCTTTCTCTGTTGAATGAATTTTTTAAAAATTCTGGATGATTTTCATAAATAAGAGAATCTGACAATTCCGGTTTAGGCAATTCAATATTTTCATACAGATGTGCTACTGCCTTTGGATAGGGGTAATGTCCTTCATTCCCTGGAGTCTTATCATTATCTACTGCATGTACTGCATTAAAACTAATAGATAAGCAAAATGGCTTATCTGTGGATTGAGTTTTAATAAATTCAATTGCTTGATCTCCTTTAATTTCAGCAGAATGTCGTTTGAGACCGTTTGAAAATTCTACAAAATGTGGTACTGATTTTTTAGAAGGTCTATAAAAATCAAACATTTGTGCAAGCATACTATCTTGCTTTTCAATGGAAACTCCAAATTTTCCAATAAAGCCTGTTTGATATCCTGACCTTTTCATCAAAACTGGATATGAGTTGCTTATGAATTCAGTTTTTAAGGGACTCTTGCCAAATGTATAGCCGTGTTTACTTTCATATAAGCTTGTGAGAATGGAGGCTCTACTAGCCGCGCAGATAGAAGTGGTTACAAATGCGTTTGTAAACCGAATGCCCTTCTCAGCCAGAATATCAATTGTAGGAGTTTGAATAACCGGATGACCTGCACTTGAAATAAGGTCATCTCTTTGATCATCTACAAGAAAGAACAAAATATTTGGTCTTTCCCGTTCATTTTTATCAATAAAATCACATGCACTGAAGAGCATTGAAATTATCAGCGACCAAAAGAATACTCTCGTTTTTATTTTCATTAATATTCTTTTTTAGTTCAGTATAAAAAGGAAAGTAATTTATGCATGATGTGGTAAAAGATCAACAAATGTTAAATCACGTGTAAATATTTAGTTCCTATGGCTTACATAGGGTCTTAGCTATTTTTTAAAATTTCAATTCTTGATCAATATTTCTAAACATCTCTCTGTTCTATTTCTTACTGAACTTCCAAATGAAATCATTTGCCCTGTAAAACTTAATACTTCCTTGAATACATTTTGTTGTTGTAAAAGCCCTTTGACTTTAGTATCCTTGGAATTTCGTTCGCCAACAATCTCAAAAAAATTACTTTCAGACGGGTCAAAATCTAAATACTTATTTCTTTCATAAATGGCATTTTTTACGTCCAGAATTCTTTTGTTGATGATATCCTTCAAATACACTTGTTTATTTGCTAGTTCAAAAAGTGATTTCCTGTGCTCTTCTTTTAACAATCCGATATTTCCAGAAAATTGTAGATCAATCATTGTAGAATTATTGGGTAAGTATTGAAAATATCTCCATCTTACATTAGCACTGCTATCTATCAGTTCATCAACAGAATGACCGCCTTGTTCAAAATAATCGAAATAAGAATTAACCTGACCTTGAATTCGTGTTGAGAGACTAATTAGCCGATTAATATTTGAAGTGTCTAACTTCAAATCAGCAATAATTTTTTCTTTATAGATTATTGCTTTGATATTGGACTTTTTCTCTTCGTTCCAATTATTGACCTGAAGTGCTAATAATATACCAATCATTACAAGAAGAATCTCACCCACGGCATATAACAGATACCTTTTTAGATTTTCCTTTTCAATAAAATTCTGGCGTATTTTTCTAAAGAATTTCATCATTTGTTAATGCTAGTCATAATAAATGCTTATGGTCAAGTATATGTGAAATTTCGTTCCTTTTTGCAGCCATGTTATTATTTCTTAAGTGGTCTTAGCGGTAATCCATGCATCGCTCCAAATATTTGATGGCATCGTTTTGTTACCAATTCACACATTTCTTTCTCCAGGTATAAATAATTTTCGAAAATGACTTTTTGATTAGGGTCACTTAACTTCTTTTTCATGTATAGAAACCCTTCTTCGCTCTGTTTTTTCTCTTCATTTATATATTTAGCACTTAATATTCCATTTGAAAATAATTTTTGTCTATAGGACTGCAAATTTTCAATTGTGCTGTAGTTAATTTTTGACATGTGTTCATAATAAGAATACAGAAAAGCAACTTTATTCTTTAATGAATCATTTTTTATTTTGCTAAATTCTCCTGAGGTTGTGAGCCCAGTATAAGTTTGTGATTTGGGAGAAAATGTCCTTGTCCTTCCTGATTCTCTATTGAGAAATTCTATTAATTGTAGGTAGTCATCGTAGCTGATATTTTCTTCGATTAAGCTTGCCATTCTTTCTATGGTTTCAATCTTTTGATTGTTATATTCTATTATATGTTCGAATAGCAGACTATCTTGATAAACTTCTTCTCTTATTTTTTGCACTTTTTTTTGAAGGTCATTTTCAGCAATCTTAGCTTGATTTAAATTATTTAGAGATATGGCTAATAGAATCCCAACTACTACTAGGAAGATTTCTCCGACAGCATATAAAATGTAATTTTTTAATTTCCCTTTAGCAGTTAAATTTTGTCTTACAATTCGAAAGAATTTTAGCATTGATTCTTCATTTTGTTTTGCTTTATGATCACTGAGTGTATCTAGCAAATATTGATGTTTAATGCTTTTTTAGGTCTCTTTCTTAATTCCTCTTCTTAAATTTGAATCAAGAATTGATTGGCTTCTTTGAGCTCGGCTCGATCGCTATTTATTCCTTTAGCTAATTCTTGTAATCTTTCGAAATATAATCTTGTTTTTTCTTTGTCACCTATGCTTTTTGCAGCAATAGCAGCACCATATATTCCATTAAATCTATTCGGATGTCCTTTTAAATTTACCTCATAAGTTTCCAAAGCTTGCATAGGTTTGTTCATTGCTAAGAGCATGTCTCCCAAGAGTTCAGGCGCGGGAAGTACTTCGCCAGGTGTGATGGGATGTTTCCCAGTCATCTCTTCCAAAGTTGCTGCCTCTTCCATTAATGCAAGGGCTTCATTCTGTTTCCCCTTAGCAAAGAGAATCCAGGCTTCAGATGCCTTAACTTGGATCAAGACTTGGTTAGACCGATATGTATCTTTTTTATCAACTAGCTTCTGGTGCAACGATTGTAAAATGGCCAATTCTTTTTCAGCAGAATTCACATCACCTATATGAGATGCTCCCAATGCTTTGGCAAAGTGCAATAAGGCAATCTCCCAAGGCCTTTGGTCCCATTGGTGTTCTGTCGCATGATGTTTGAGCCTAGCGGCTTTGGCCCATTGTCTGTTTTCCAAAACCATTCGAACTGGGATAGCACTGAAATTATATGGAGAACTCTTGCCAGGGTATACTTTATTAATCGTTTGTAGGTGTTCGTACTGTTCATTTGCCTTTACATTATCTCCTTTTTGCAAATAGGCATATACCAAATAATCCATAGCATGAATTTCATTGTGCCAATTGCCGTCCATCTCGGTTTCTTCAGCATAACATTTAGCAGCGGCTGCAGAATTAACATTGGATTCAATGGATTCGTCCCAAAGCCCCAAACGGGTAAAAATATGGGATGGCATATGTTGGGCATGGGAAGATCCAGGCGCTATGTCTGCATATCTTCTTGCAGTAGGTAGAGCTAATTGGGCCAATTCTGGATGATCATAATGGTGAATGATATAGTGGGCAATTCCTGGATGGTCTGGTTGATCTGGGAAAATGGACTCTAATATAGCACCCGCCTTTTTTTGAATTGCATAGGTCTTGTCTTTTGAATTAGCTGTTGCAAAAAGCGACAAAGCATAAAATATAGCGGCTTCTTTGTTATCTACATTCTTTTTATAAATTACTTCCATTTTCGCTTCCATTTTCTTTGCTCTCATCAAGTGGGTAGTACTTTTCCAGCCATTATCATAATATGCTCCAGCTGCTTTAAGGAACTCCTGTTCCTGGGTTGTTTTTGGAAGTAACTCTGCTTCTTTGAGAACCTTCGCTCCCTTTTCAAAACCCTCTCGACCAGGACCAAACTTCGGATGATGCATCAAACTCATAGCTATCCCCCAATAGGCCATTGGACATTCGGGATCTGAATCGATAACTTTTGCAAAAGCCTTTTCTGCCTCATCATATTCAAAAGAATGGAGTAAGGAAATGGCCAGGTCAAAAGTATCCCTCACAGAATTATTGCATGACAAGAAGAAACTTACCTTTCCGAATGAGTTGCCGCTGCACATTACAATATTTCCTCTCAGTAGATCAAGGTTTGACAATTCAGAATTTGATTGTGGATTCTCATTTTGACAACTATGAATCAGAATAATGGTTGAAATAAGAACTACAAGGATTTTGAATGATTTCATATGAGATTAAATTTTTAGTGAGGCTAAACTATTCACAAGAATCACTTTTCGATTTGATTCAGAATGAATAGGTATTTAATACGTCGTGATATTCTTTTTTACATAGATATATTGTTCAATATTCTTTCAAATTGGAGATTCACTCTTATTCTTCTAAATGAAGTTTCATATTTGAAATAAATATAAACCTTTATTTATCAGCTATTTACACTTTCCGTATCCGTTTACAAACGTTTACAAACGGATACAATCGTTTATTATACGGCTCTCAATTTTCATCACCTTCATCTTTGTGTCGACAATATTGTCAAGCACTCCTGATTTGTGTTACACGGTCAGGGAACAAATTCTTAAGTTATGAATTCAATTAGAAATCAAGTACAACTCATAGGACACTTAGGTAAGAATCCAGAATTAAAAACCTTTGAGAATGATAAACATATGGTGAAGTTTTCACTTGCCACCAATGAAAATTACAAGGACCAAAATGGAGAAAAGCAGACTATTACGCAATGGCATAATGTCATAGCATGGGGAAAGACAGCTGAGCATATTTACAATATGACACAAAAGGGATCAGAAGTAGCGATACAGGGGAAACTTACCTATAGACAATATAAAGATGATAATGGTACAGAGAAGTATATCACAGAAGTGGTAGCACAGGAGTTTTTCAAAATTAGTGGAAAGGAAAGTTAACAAGAGATGGGGTCGAAGAGAGAGAATTCAGGTTGTTTATAATTTTTCTTGTCTTTGAATTTTCAGATATTAAGTTGAAGGATTCAATACTCATATTGAATCCTTCTTACTTGTTCATCTTTTATATGTTTATGTCTTGTGCTATCTTTTCTTTAGTCAACCAATTGTATATAACGGGTACTACCACTAAAGTCAATATGGTAGACGATATCATGCCCCCAATGATGGTCATACAAAGAGGTGACCATTGATTAGTTCGTTGCAAAGCCAATGGTAAAAGTCCAAGTATAGTAGTAAGAGTCGTTAATAAAATAGGTTTCAATCTAGTGATGGATCCTTTTATAATTGCATTCCTTTTCTCCAAGCCATCATTCATAAGTTGATTCATATAGTCTACCATAATGATTGAATTATTTACGACTATACCCATGAGGCTTATAAGCCCTACAAAAGCAAAAAATGAAAATGGCCATCCAGACAAATAAAGAGCTACAAATGATCCACTTACTGCTAGAAGAATTGCTACGAATACAATGAAGGGTTGTAAGATTGATCTGAACTGTAAGACCAATACTGCAAAAATTCCAATCATTGCTAATCCTAGAATTATACCCAAACTACCAAAGGTCTGTTGTTGTTCTTCAAATTCTCCTCCTACTTCATATGCGAATCCTGGTGGCCATTCTAATTCATCTAGTTTCTCGATAAGAGTGAATGTCATAGGTATCGTTTCATCCAGATTGACAGCACTTGCTATTACTCTAGCATATCGATTTAGATCAAAATGCCTCAATACAGAAGGAGCACCTTCAAATTTCACATCCGCAATATGAGAAAGAGGGATTTGAGCACCTTGTCTATTAGTGATGTATATTTTTTTAAAATCTTCTACATTAGGTTGATCAGTAAAAGGCATCCTCAATACCAAAGCGTATTCATCTTCTCCTATAGTGACGTCGTCTATTTGTAATCCATTGAGACTTGCTCTTACAATTCTATCAAAATCAAGCTGTGAAACATTAAGAAGTCCAGCTTTCTCCTTATCCAGTTTTACAACTATTTCTGTTTTATTCCTGCTGAGTGGGTTATCGATATTGATGATGCCATCAATACTTCTCATTACATCTTCCACTTCTTGAGCCATTCTCTTTTGAATATCCAGATCATCTCCTAATATCCTAATTTCAAAAGGACTAAATGGAGCACCATTTTTAAGTTCTTCTACTGTGATTCTGGCTCCAGGGAATTTTGTAAAATCTTTTCTAAGTTGAGCAATTGTAGTGTAAAATGATCTGGTTTCCCACTCTTTGAGAATTGCTAGTATCTGACCTTGATTTTTTCTTCTGGTTCCAGGTATTCTATTATAGAATATTTGAGGAATACCATTTCCTGAGCTAGAAGTATAGTCAGTTACTATATCCATGGTATCAAGTAAATTTTCTACATAATTTACAGCTTTTTCGGTCTCATCAATATTATTTCCAATAGGCCCACGAATATCAATAAGCAATAGCGCTTTATCCGCTGTAGGGAAGAAACTGACGCCTATTTTAGGAAAAAGCATAATACTCGAAGCTGTAATCACTATTGCCACTAGAACCACTAATGCTCCAAACCGTAGACAAAAATCTAAGATAGGTTTGTACACTTTTTCAGACAACCAAAAGAAAAATCGATCAGCAAGGGTTTTATGATTGATACTTTGAGCACGGAGAACCCATTTTGCCATAATAGGTGAAAATGTAAGGGCAAGGACAAGAGAGATTATTAAAGTGAAAACAACGGTAAGTGGAAGAGAAATCAAAAACAATCCCGCAGCGTCTCCTAATTGTGAGAGGGGGAAAAAAGAAAATATAGTTGTAACTGTACTGCTGGCCACGGCAGTCCCCACTTCCATAGTCCCTTTGCTGGCAGCTTCAGATTTGGAATAGCCTTCTTTTATAAATCGAGAAATATTCTCAATTACAACTATGCCGTTATCTACAAGTAGTCCAAGTGCTAATACCAATGCTGCGATAGAAATCTGTTGAAGTCCATAGCCTGTGTTATTGAGAATCGCTAATGCCAGTAAAGCGCAAATAGGAATAAGAGTAATAATTATAAAGGAGGCCCTCCAACCTAAAAACAACATAATTACAATTCCCACCAAAGCAATCCCTTGTAAAAGATTGATAAAAAAGGCATTTATCCTCTCCCTTACATCACTTGCTTGCTCGAATGCTATATCCAGATGTACATTTGGTGGCAATTCTGTAGCGAAAGCATCTGCAGTGGCTCGTGCTTCTCTATCTACATCCATGATATTAACTCCTCTTTTCAGTTTAAGAGAGACAAACACAGTTTTAGTCCTATTGTATTCTGCCTTCCAGGCCAAATCTTCATGATCAAAAGTGATATTTGCTACATCTTTTAGATATATGATTGTATTGTTTCCAGCTGATACGACCGTATTTTTAATATCTTCTATATTTTCATATCCACCAGTACTTTTTATTGAAAAACTCTTTGTGCCAGCACTTACTTCCCCACCAGGGATATTTGCATTATTGGCGTTGAGTATTCCGGCTATTTGTGTAAAGCTCACATTTAAAGCGGCCATACGCTGATAGTCTAGCGATACTCTTATTTCTTCTCTTGGATTGGCTTCTATTTCAATGCTACTAATACCATCTACTCGTTCTAATCTATTTTCTAATTTTTCTGCAAAATCATTAAGATGAGCATATGATGCTACATCAGAATTAATAGCATAAAGTAAAAAATTGACCCTTTCTTCAGGTTTTATTTGTTCTATTTCTAAGGAAGCGAGGCCAGCAGGAAGGTTGGGTCTTACGCTATTTACTTCTCTTATAACTTCTTGAAGTTTATCATCCGGATCAATTTCGAATGATGCTTTTACTTGTGTGATGGATACATTTTCGAGGATAACAGTCTCGATATCGGTTATGTCGTCAAGATTATTTAATCCTTCTTCTAATGGGTCGACAATCAAAGTCTCCATGTCCTCCGGGCTCGTGCCTGGTAATATGGTCGTAATCATATAGTAAGGAAAGCTTACCTGAGGATCTTCTGACCGAGGCATCGATATGAAGGACTGTACACTAAGGAGTATTCCTACTAGAAGTAGAATGATGACAAATTGGGCATTACGAATTGCAAGACGTGTCAAATTCATTGTGAGATAGCTTCAGCGATTTTGATTTTATCTCCATCTAAAAGGAAGGGAGCTCCTGTAGTAATTACTTGTGAGAAGTCATAACCTTCTTTTCTACTTACAGTAAAATAGTCTTTACCAATATACTGTGGAGAGACAACATGTCTACGTGCTATATTGTCATCAGGGGTAAATATGATCACGCCGTCATCGACACCTTCAACTAAGGCGTTAATAGGAATCTTGAAATATGGTGTGATTTGTTTGGGATAAATTTCTACTCTTCCAATGTATCCATTCCTTAATCTTTTCCCTTTGTCATTGAGATCAATATCCAATTCAAAAGTACCTGTGCGAGGATCAGCGGATTCTGAAAATCTCAATATTTTTCCTTCAAATTCTTCATTAGGATAAGCGTCAAAGAATATCTTGGTTTTGTCGCCATAATTAATTTTAGCAATGTCTTTATCTGATATAGAAGCTTTAAGTAGAGATGAAGACTGTCTCGAAGAAATGAAAAAAACCGGTTGGCCTGGGCCTATCAATTCATTTGCTTCGGCATTTTTCTTTAATATTCTCCCATTTACCGGGCTGACAATATTAGAATAGCTTTGATTAAACTGAGCTATCTCTACATCTGCTTTTGATACCTCGACAAGAGTAGTCAAGTCTTGAATATTTTCCAAAGTCGCAGCACCTTCATTATACATTTTTTGTGTACGCTCTAAATCTCTTTGTGCTTTCTGAAGTGCTCTTTGTGCCTTGATTACTTGAGCATCAATTTCATTGGTACGAAGTCGGGCAAGTACAGTTCCTTTTCTGATTGACATTCCTACCTCACCACTGATTTCTGATATAATTCCACCTATTTTAAAAGACAATTTTACTTCTTCTTCAATACCCACTTTCCCAATTGAATATATCGGAATAGGATCGTTTGATACCACTACAGGACTTACTTCTACAGAAGTATATTCTGTACTTTTAACCTTAGCTTCATCAAGTCCAGCAATCTTTTCTTTACACCCCATAATTGATATTGCAGAGAGTATTAGAACAATGAAACAGAATTCATTCAACTTCATAATAACATTCATAATTGGTTTCATCATTTTCCCAATAATTTATTCAGTTCTGCAAGTTTGATAAGGTGATCGAATTTAAGGATGTCAAGATTGAGTTGACTTGATGTAAGACGGTTTTGAGCTTGTAACAATTCAATCAAAAGAATTTTGTCATTCTCGTATTTGGTTTTCAAAATATTGTAACTCTTTTGAGCACTCCTTTCAGCACTTTCAGCAGACTGTATTTGACTTTCTATTGATTTGATTTGATAGTAATTCTGTGTGATTTCAATCTCTATCTTTTGATTCAATCTTGCCTTGTCATTATCTATTTTTTCTCTTTCGAATTTGAGTTGTTCTATTTTCTTTTTCCTAAGGCCACCATCTATAATGTTCATGGACATACTCAAGCCTGTGGTATATAATGGCCCACCTCCATCAAAATTGAATTCCTCTGTTTGGATTCCTATGCCTGCAAACACATTGAGCTCTGGATTTCCTTCTTTTTTAAT
This sequence comes from Saprospiraceae bacterium UBA7328, assembly GCA_002471345.1. GTDB lineage: Bacteria > Bacteroidota > Bacteroidia > Chitinophagales > Saprospiraceae > UBA7328. Next base: position 22,616 of record DKPS01000181.1, on the reverse strand, counting down.
TCTGGATTGATTAAGAGTATTGATCTTATCGGATATACCAAGTTGCTTAATTTCAGTTCGATCAACTAAAGCTTCATCTTTGAGATCTAATAATTCTTTTTCTAAAGGATTGAAGGATAGAAGAATTTTAGTATCAATATTTACATCATCATCAAGGGGCTTATTGACCAAAAGATTTAGTAAGGCTTTTGCTAATATTTGTTGTTCTGAAATGCCAACCTTTTGACTTTCAAGATTGGCAATTCGATAGTCTACATCGCTGATAGCATCTTCGGTTGCTTTGCTATATTTAACCAACACTTTATTGAACTTTAGAAGTTCATTCAATGTTTCTAAGCTCTCTTCTAGAGTAGCAATTCCTTTGAATGATTTTAGATAATTGTAATAAGCCGTTTTTATTTGGAAAGTAATGTCCTGATGTGTGATATCCTTATTTAATTCCTGAATCAGTAGAATTTCATTTTGGATTTTTTGATTATACTTAATCGCACTATTTATTAAGGGTTTAGCACCATTAAATTGCACATCAAGGAAATTATTAGGTGTAAGTTGCGATTCGAAATTTTCTAGATCTGTAGGAAACTGCTGAGTCCCTGTAAGCTGATTCAAGGTTGCATAAGTTGGATTAAATAAATCACCGACAGGGAATACTATCGTCCTTCCACCTGTGGCTAGTAGATAGCTGCCATTCAAATCAACATTTGGGTTCCATAGTTTTTTAGTTTGTGAGATCACAGACTGCCGGATTTTAATATCTAGGTCATTTGACTTAAGACTCAAATTGTTTTGTAGACCTTCTTCAATGTACTTATCCAGAATTGATGATTGAGACCATCCTACGGTGGAGTATAATACTATACAAAAGAAGAACCTGATTTTTTTTACCATTTCTCTGTTCCTACCTTATTTAATCATGTAAATAGACAATTAAAATAGAGCCCTATTCGCAGAAGAATGAACTTATTATATTAGGTTATCCAATTGAAGTGTTGAATTGTATAAAAACAGCGTCAAAAAATAGCAGTATTTTCAGATCGAATAAGATTGCACCTTTTAATTGATTTTTTTAGTAAAGATTTAATCGACCTTCCGTTTTTACGGTTTGTTTTTTGTGCGTTACTTTTTTTAACTTCGTTTGTATCTAATTTTCGTTTTCCACGCTTAAAATTCTTCAAAATGAACCTTCTAAAGACCATTTTCTTCTTAATAATTATCTCAATTTTCTCTTGTAAAAACATGGAAGAACCAGAATCTTATACATACCCAGTAACTGAAAAGAAAGCTCATATAGATACTTATCATGATGTAGACGTGCCAGACCCATATCATTGGTTAGAAGATGATATGAGTGATGAGACTACCACATGGGTAACGTCTCAAAATGAAGTAACAGATGGCTTTCTGAATAAGATTGATTTTAAAGATCAGCTTCAGTCGAGGATAGAAGAGTTGTACGATTATGAGAGAGTATCAGCTCCTTTTAAAGAAGGCAAATACGAGTATTTTTATAAGAATAGTGGTTTGCAAAATCACAGTGTAGTATATCGATCAGAAATAGAAAGTAAAGAAGAGCCACAAATCTTTTTGGATCCAAATACTTTTTCTGAAGATGGTACAGTAGCGCTGAGAGGAATGTTTTTCACCGAAGATGCAAGTATGGTTGCTTATATGATTACTGAGGGAGGTTCTGATTGGAGAAAGGTAATCGTCATGGATACTGAGAATAAGCAGATAGTGGAAGATACCCTTAAGGATGTAAAGTTTAGTGGATTAGCATGGAAAGGGAATGAAGGGTTTTTCTACAGTAGCTATGATAAACCTAAAGGCAGTGAGTTGTCTCAAAAAACACAATTTCACAAATTGAAATTTCATAAGCTTAATACAGATCAATCCACTGACGAACTGATTTATGGTGGGGAAAAGCAACCTAATAGATATATAAATGCTGGAGTAACCGAGGATGAAAACTATCTAGTAGTGTATGCTTCTCAGAATACCAGTGGAAGTCAGGTATATGTGAGAGATTTGCGAAAATCAAACAGTCCTTTTATTCAGTTGCAAGATGACTATTTCAAAAGAGCATCAGTAATGCACAATGAGGGATCTACTTTTTATCTTTTGACGAATATAGATGCACCTAATTACAAATTAGTAAGTGTAGATCTGAAAAATCCATCACAATCAACTTGGAAAGAGATCATACCTGAAACGGACAATGTACTCGGAATAGGTAGCGGTGGAGGAAAGTTGTTTGCAGATTATCTGGTGGATGCAAAGACTGAGGTGAAACAGTATGATATGGAGGGTAATTTAGAAAAGGAGATTGAATTACCGGGAATTGGAACTGCCTATGGTTTCGGAGGTAAAAAGGATGATAAAGATTTCTATTATGGATTCACTTCTTTCACGTATCCGACTACCATTTTTAAATATGATATAGCTAAAGGAAGTTCAGAGCTTTATCGTCAGCCTGATGTCGATTTTGAACCTAGTGAGTATGAGGTCAATCAGGTTTTTTATAACAGTAAAGATGGTACTAGAGTACCTATGTTTATCGTGCATAAGAAAGGACTGAAGATGAACGGAAAGAACCCTACTTACCTATATGCCTATGGAGGATTTAATATAAGTCTTACACCTAGTTTCAGCCCATCAAGAATAGCATGGTTGGAAAATGGAGGAATATATGTTATGCCTAATCTCAGAGGTGGAGGTGAGTATGGAGAAGAGTGGCATCTAGCAGGTACTAAGATGAAAAAGCAAAATGTATTTGATGACTTCATAGCAGCAGGAGAGTACCTGATCAGTAATAAATATACAAGCAGTGATTATCTAGCAATAGCTGGAGGAAGTAATGGTGGGTTATTGGTAGGTGCTACAATGACCCAGAGGCCAGAATTGGCTAAAGTCGCTTTGCCGGCAGTTGGGGTTATGGATATGTTGAGATATCACACTTTTACAGCAGGTGCGGGATGGGCTGCTGACTATGGTACTGCGGAAGATTCTCCTGAAATGTTTCAGTATTTGAAAAAGTATTCTCCATATCATGCATTGAAAGATGGAACTGCTTATCCAGCCACAATGGTGACTACTGCGGACCATGATGACAGAGTGGTCCCTGCTCATTCATTCAAATTTGCAGCTAGATTACAAGAAGCTCACAATGGACCTAATCCAGTAATGATTAGAATAGAAACGAATGCTGGACATGGGTCAGTAAGTACCAAGCAGCAGATAGAACTTCAAGCAGATATTTATTCTTTTGTTTGGAAAAACTTGGGAGTGACACCAGAATTGAGTAAAAAAGTGTTGGACTAGAAAACCAAAAAGAGGCACAACTAATAAAGAGGAGTGCCTCTTTTAATTAGAAAATTTTTGGACCAAAGCCTTTAATTGGGCATAAAATTCATCTCCATATTTTCTTGTTAAGGCATCTTCGAGGAACTCATAAATCCTCACTTTATGCTCATCTCCAAGAGTACATGCTGCACCGCAGATGTCCCATTTATCATATCTAAGAACATCAAATCCGTTTTCTTTGTTTTGATCTATTCTTATGGGATAAAGATGACATGAGATAGGTTTCTTAAAATCGGTATCACCTGCTTCGTGAGCTTTTTCTATTCCACATTTTGCTACTCCGTCTTTCATAGAAAGAAAAACACATCTACCATCTTTCAGAAGAGTAGTGGCATTTTTTCTCAAATCTTTGACATACTCGTAGATTCCATTTTTTTCAATATGATCGATCCCTTCTTGATCCAGATGAACCTTGATAGCTTCATAATCTTTCTCAATCAATTCAATTTCATCTGCGTCTAATGGAGCTCCAAAATCACCTTCCCAGCAACAAGCTCCTTTGCATTTTTCAATATTACAAATGAAGTTTTTTTGGTAAATCTCCTCATTGATCAGAACATCATCAATTAAGAACATATCAATAATTTATGTCTTTACTTATTAAATTTTACTCTTTGAAGCGATAATAAATTGATCTATTATTCTTTCTAATGTGCTCAATGGTACAGAGCCATTTTCTAATATTTTATCATGGAATGCTCTAATGTCAAAATCGTCAGCCAAAGCTTCCTCAGCACGTTTTCTTAATTCTCTAATTTTTAATTCACCCATTTTGTATGACACGGCTTGTGCTGGCCATCCTATATATCTATCTATTTCAGTATTTACTTCATGAATAGACAATGCTGTATTAGAAGCCATGAAATCAAATGCTTTCTGTCTGTCCCATCCTTTGAAATGCATTCCAACATCAACTACAAGTCTACATGCCCGCCACATTTCATAAGTCATCCTTCCGAAATTTTCATACGGTGTTTTATATATACCAGCTTCTATTCCTAGATATTCACAATACAATCCCCATCCTTCTCCAAAAGCACTTAAATAATTGCTTCTAAACTTGGGCAAACCTGTCATCTCAGCTGCCAGCATGTTTTGGGTATGATGCCCAGGAACCGCCTCATGAAGTGAAAGTGCAGGGAGAGCATACAGAGGCCGACTTTCTAGTTTAGTCGTGTTGACCCAGTATTGTCCAGCTCTATGATCTTTATATGATCCACCAGAATATCGTCCAGCAGTGTAATTTGGTGCTATAGCTGCTGGTACAGGTTTTACGGAAAAAGGCATACTAGGCATATGTCCAAAATATTTGGGCATTTCAAATTCCATCTCTTTACAAATCCAAGATGCTCTCATAAGAATATCCTCTGGAGATTTAGCATAGAATTGAGGATCCGATCTTAGAAAATCGAAAAAGTCTTCCCAGGTACCTTCAAAATCTAAATCTCTAATGACACCTTCCATATCAGCCTTTATTCGCGCTACTTCTCTAATACCAGTTTGAAAGACCTCTTCTGGAGTGATATCCAATGTCGTGAAGTAATTTACTCTTTGTTGATAGTAGGCTTCAGCATCTGGAAGTTGTCCTGCACCTATTTTGTCATATGCTTTAGGTAAATATTCATTATGGAAAAAATCAGAAAGCTTTTGCAAAGATGTGGGGACATCATTCTCTATAAGTTGGGCTATTTCTGTTTGGACATCTTCGCTTAATTCACCCTCATATGTATCTAGGGCTTTTTGAAATAAGTTTTCCTTTTCTGACGCAGAAGCGACAAATGGATCCAAAATATTTAGGAATTTACTAGTAATGAACTTTGAACTTTTTTTTCCTGATACTAGCCCTGACTTGAGAGAAGATATTCTATGATCAATGTAGGTCGAAAATGTTCTGAGGTAGGTGAGATACTTTTCTAAGTCATCAACAGTTTTCAGCTGCTTTCTCTGTATTGAAAAAATAATACCTGTGACAAACCCTCCTTCTGAGGTAATCGGAATAAGATGTGATTTATAATCTAGGTTATAAACTTTATCGTCTACTATATGTTTAAGCATTTCGTAGTTAATCAAATCTTTTTCAGAAAGGGTTGAGATGGAAATATTATTCAGACTTTTTTGAACTTCTTGATAAAAAGATAGCCTTTCGGATATATCATTGTCAGAGATTTTTGGCCAAGGATAATCATCATCTTTCAGACTCTCTTGGAAAGTGTCATATTCAAGGATAATAGAGTCTAATGGATTTTCTTGCTGACATGAGCATAACCACAAATAAGCAGCAAAAAGAGTAAGTACAGAATATTTCATTTTATTCATTTAAAGAACCTAATATATCATTTGTTACTTTGAACACTCCTCCTATATTACTTTGAAGTGGCTTCTAAATGCAAATATGACAAATGAATGTGTTAATATAAATTGTAATAATGGTAGTGAGAGAGACATTTGGAAAACTTTTCACTTTTGCACACAACAAAATATTGTTTTGTTGCGCTTATGAGTATATCTTTGATACAGAAGGATTAGGAAATGATATTTGTAATTAATGCTTGTTGTTGTCTTTGTTGCTGTGAAAGCTAACTTTCAGGAAGACGAGTATTTTTACAATTAAAAATAAAATAGAGCCTTTCTGGATGATTTCTGGAGAGGTTTTTTATTTATGAAATATTTAGAAATGATAAATCAGATGCAAGTTAGACAGAAAGCAAGTTGTTGCTCTTTTTGTTGCTGCTGTAGAAATACGGTTCTGACATGCATTACATAATATTTACAAAAAGAGATAAATTTTATATATGCCCTTCAGGATTAGTTTTTTGAAGGGTTTTTTTATTTAAAAAAGATACGCCATCATGAATAAAATATCAATTGCCTCTGCTGACTTAAAAGATATAGAAGAGTTAGAATCTAACATTCAGAAGTTCGAAAAAGGAGAAATGGATGAGGAAAGATTTAAACTATACCGACTTACTCGAGGGGTATATGGCCAAAGGCAGCTCGGCGTACAAATGTTTAGAATTAAACTTCCTTTCGGACACCTTACCGCAGATCAACTGATTAGAATTGCCGATGTCTCCGACGAATTTGCTAGTAGTAATCTACATATCACAACGAGACAAGACATTCAGCTTCATTATGTTAAACTTAAGGACTCTCCTAAAGTTTGGACAGCTCTAGCAGAAAAATCTATTACTGCAAGAGAAGCTTGTGGTAATACAGTAAGAAATATTACTGCATCAGAAAAAGCAGGTATAGATCCTGATGAGCCATTTGATGTTACAGTACATGCCCACGCTGCAGCTCATTACTTCATGAGAAATGCTATATGCCAGGAAATGGGTAGAAAGATCAAACCAGCTTTCTCGTCATCTGAGAAAGACAGTGCGGCAACTTACTTCCATGATTTTGGATTTATACCAAGAATCAATAAAGTGAATGGAGAGGAACGGCGAGGATTTAAAGTTGTGATAGGTGGTGGTCTTGGAGCTGTAGGAATGGTGGCTCAAACTGCTTTCGAGTTTCTAGCAGAAGATGAAATTATTCCTTTTATGGAAGCAGGGCTTAGAGTGTTTGATAGACATGGAGAAAGAGAAAAGAGGCAGAAGGCGAGAATGAAATTTTTATTAAAATCATTAGGTTTAGAGACTTTAATGACTCTCATCACTAACGAGATGAAAGCTCTCCCTCACAGGAGGCATCCAATAGATTTTACTGTAAAACCTAGCTCAGAACCAGTTTCTTTTTTCAACGCGAGAATAAAAGAAGTTAAGAATGAGGATAAATATAGATTTTGGCTGAAAACTAATGTATTTGAGCAAAAACAAAAAGGGTTTTACGGAGTCTACCTTAAAGTGCAATTAGGAGATATAAGTTCAGATAGAGCAAGGCAATTAGCAAAGGTAGTTCAGAAATACGCTGCTGACGATATTCGACTTACTATGAGCCAAAATGCTCTTTTGAAGTTTATACATAAAGCTCACCTTCCAGAACTTTTTACGGTTTTAGACGAGTTAGGTTTTGCTGATCCTGGATATGATTCTATAGCGGATATTACAGCATGTCCAGGTACTGATACTTGTAACCTTGGAGTGACTAATAGCACAGGGTTGGCAAAAATTTTGGAAAATATGCTAGAAGAAGATTTTCCTCACCTCTTAGAAGACAATCATATCAAAATAAAAATAAGTGGATGTATGAATGCCTGTGGTCAGCATATGGCGGCTAATATTGGATTCAGTGGAAGCTCAATCAAAAAAGGAGGCTTGGTAATTCCAGCTATGCAAGTTGTTTTAGGAGGAGGTATTGATCCAGAAGGGAAAGGGTATATAGGTGAAAAAGTTATTAAAATCCCTACTAAGAAGATTCCTGATTCTGTGAGAACAATTCTAGAAGATTTCGAATCTAATGCTGACGAAAACACTTATTATAATACGTACTACTACGAAAAAGGAAAAAGATATTTCTATGAATTATTGAAACAATTTGCTGAAGTTGAGGGATTGCCTGAAGAGTTTTTAATGGATTGGGGACAGGATCATCATTACAAACAAGAAATAGGCGTCGGGGAATGTGCAGGAGTAATTCTAGATGTAGTAGGTACAATAGTTAATGATGCCAAAGACAGATTGATTTTAGGAAAGGAGAGATACCTGAGTGGTGATTTTGGTGACGCTGCATATTTCGCTTATTCCACCATGGTTATTAGTGCTAAGGCACTCTTATTATCCGATGATGTGAGATGTAATACACATAAGAAAATAATAAGTGATTTCAGTGAACATTTTGTAAAGGAAGGACGCATTGCTTTCAATGGCGATTTTGAGGCCTATGTTCTTCAATACAATGCTCAAAAACCTACCCAGGAATTTGTAAAGGAATATTTAACGATTGCAGAAGAATTTTTGGCAAACTGTATAGCTTTTCGAGAAAGCTCTTTAAAAGAGAATGGCATTGATAAAAAAGTAGTGGACAGCTACTACAAAGCATAAAAGATGAAGGGGAAAGTAAAATTAGTAGGAGCTGGTCCAGGAGACATAGAATTAATTACTGTAAAAGGATTAAAAGCTGTACAAAATGCAGATGTTATACTCTTTGATGCACTAGTGAATCAAGAATTGTTATCAGAGGCAAAAAGCAATTCTGAATTGATCTACGTGGGTAAAAGGTCGGGAGCCCATAGTTTCACTCAAGAAGAGATAAACTTAAAAATTGTACAATCCGCTCTAACTCATAAAAACATAGTAAGACTTAAAGGAGGCGACCCCTTCATTTTTGGAAGAGGCCATGAAGAGAAAGAATATTTAGAGAATTTTGGAATAGAAGTAGAAATTATTCCTGGTTTGACTTCTTCAACTTCTCTTTCATCTATTCAGAATGTTCCATTAACCAGACGAGGAATTGCCGAAAGTTTTTGGGTAATGACCGGCACCACTTCTTATGATCAATTGTCAGAAGATGTACTTCTAGCTGTTCAGTCTACCGCTACATTAGTTATTTTGATGGCTATCAAGAAATTACCTCAGATAATTGATTTGTTGGTAGCTCAAGGAAAGAAGGATATACCAATGATGATCATACAAAATGGAAGTATGAAAAATGAAAAAGTAGTGATTTCTGATGCACAAAATATTTTACAGAAAGCACAAGACGAAAAAATAGGCACTCCAGGAATTATAGTCATCGGAGAAGTTGTGGCCTTGCATCCTGATTATGTCATATCTGAATTCAAGAAGTCATGGATACATCTGTAAATACACTTTATCCTGCATTTTTTAAATTGAATAAAATCCATATGCTCATTGTAGGAGCTGGTGAGGTGGGCTTAGAAAAAATGCAGTTTATCCTAAAAAGCAGCCCTGATGCCCACATTACAATAATTGCACCTTGGCAAAAAGAAGAATTATTAAATCTTATAGAAAGACACAAGAATGACCTGGGAAGAATAGAATTAGTAAGCAGAAAGTTTCAATCCAGTGACATTATAGGTCATGATCTGATAATCGCAGCGACTAATTTGCCCGAAGTAAATCATCAAGTATATACCTCGGCTAAATATCATGGAAAATTGGTGAATGTGGCGGATACTCCAGATCTCTGCGACTTCTATATGGGTTCTATAGTAACTAGAGGATCACTCAAAGTAGCTATTTCTACAAATGGCAAGTCACCCACATTTGCCAAGAGATTTAGACAGGTTTTGGAGGAGATTCTTCCTCATGATACGGATGATCTGCTGAGAAATTTGAAGGTCATAAGAGATAGACTCAAAGGCGGATTTGAGTATAAGGTAAAGGAATTGAATAGAATCACTAGTACTCTAGTAAACTGATAGAGAATATGAATATTAAGGAGCTCAATAGAATTTATAAGTTTCTAACCCCTATGGATAGATTGAAGAGTGTATTCTCCCACTTCGATCATGATGATATCTTAGTTACATCATCATTTGGGACTACGTCTGGTATTCTTATGGGTATGGTAAGCAAGGTGGCTCCAGGCCATCCGATTCATTTTATAGATACTACTTTTTGTTTTGACAAAACGATAGCATACAAAAACACCTTGACGGATACATTGGGTTTGAATATTACCAATGTCCTTCCATCTGTAGAAGACAATTCCTATTCAAGTGAATCAGAATTGTGGAAATTGGATGTTGATAAATGTTGCCATTTAAATAAAGTGAAACCTTTTGAAGCCTTCAAAACAGATAAAAAAATTTGGGTTTCTGGCCTTCTTATGAATTCAAATCCTTTTAGAGAAAATTTGGAAATATTTGAAATGAGAGGCCCTCTTATCAAAATGCATCCTAATATAGATACAACAGCAGAGGGGTTCAGTCATTTTTTAGTGGATAATAATATTCCGCCACACCCAATGATTGAAGATGGGTATGAATCTGTAGGGTGTACTCATTGTACTACAAAAGGTAAAGGAAGAGAAGGCCGATGGGCAGGAAACAATAAAACTGAATGTGGTCTACACACTACGTAATTAAACTTTTATTAATTCAAAATCTATTTAGAGACATTAGAAGTTAATAAGAAATATTTTTGCAAAATGATTAAGACTGATATTTTAATAATAGGTGCGGGGCCTTGTGGGCTATTTACAGTTTTCGAAGCTGGCTTACTCAAATTGAAATGCCATCTTGTAGATGTACTACCTAGTCCAGGTGGACAGCTCACGGAGATTTACCCAAAGAAGCCTATATATGATATTCCAGGATATCCAAGCGTGCTTGCTGGAGAATTAGTAGATAATTTAATGGAACAGATAGCTCCTTTCAAACCTGGATTTACCTTAGGTGAGAGAGCAGAGACAATAGAAAAAGTTGATGAAAAAACATATCGACTTACTACACACAGAGGGACTCAGATAGAAGCACCTGTGATCGCCATAGCTGGGGGACTAGGTTGTTTCGAACCTCGAAAGCCACCTATTGAAGGATTGGATCAGTTTGAGGATAAGGGAGTTGACTATATGGTAAAGGATCCAGAAAAATTTAGGGATAAGAAACTTCTGATTGCAGGTGGTGGAGATAGTGCTCTAGACTGGACAATTGAATTGGCAGAAATTGCCAAAGAGATTACTCTAATTCATAGAAGAACTTCTTTTAGAGGAGCTCTAGATTCAATAGAAAAGGTGGTAAACCTTGCTGATTCTAAAAAAGTAAACCTTATCACGGAGGCTCAAGCCATAGGTGTAAAAGGGAATGGAGTCCTTAAAGAAGTGGTGATAAAACAAAAGGAAAGGGGCGAGTTTGCAATGGAGATTGACAACTTTATTCCACTTTTCGGTTTGACACCCAAATTGGGACCTATTGCTGATTGGGGATTGAATATCACCAAAAATGCTATAGACGTAAATACATTGGATTATAGTACAAATGTGCCAGGTATTTATGCTATTGGAGATATAAATAACTATGAAGGAAAGTTGAAGTTGATTTTATGTGGTTTTCACGAAGCCACTATGATGGTTCAAAGTGCTTTCAAATATATTTATCCAGATCAAAAACTAAGTTTTAAGTACACCACTGTTTCTGGAGTGAATGGGTTTGAAGGATAATCTTTTTCAAAATAGAAGTCAAAGTGAACCGATTTCACATTATTTACATTAAGATTATTAATGGATAATATCATAAACCTTACAGTTTTAGACAGAGAAGGAAAAGAACATAGTCTCGAAGCACCAACTGACATGAGTATGAACTTAATGGAGGTTTGTAAATCATACGAACTTCCAGTAGAAGGCACCTGTGGAGGAATGGCACTTTGCGCTTCATGTCATGTCTACGTGCAAAGTGAACATGAACTTAACGAGGCAACAGAGGACGAAGAAGATATGTTAGATCAAGCTTTTTTTGTGGAAGACAATAGCCGTCTGGGGTGCCAAATAAAAATGCGAGAATCCTTAGAAGGATTAAAAGTGGAACTTGCTCCCCAAAGTGAATAATCACCTTTGACAAAATTTTGCATGTAAATTTTGTTTTAACACATTTTTTTGAATTAAAATAGCGTTATGAAAGTTGTATGCTTGAGCAGGATACATGAGTAAACTATTAAATATCGTAATTGCTATTCTGATTTATACTTTGTCATTTGGACAAGGCGATGAAATTATATTGAGCAATCCATCCTTTGAGGAGGTTCCACATCAAGGTGTTTCTACATTGGATCCAGGAATAAGAGGGTGGTATGATTGTGGATCGCTTCAATTTCCTGCAGAGTCACCCCCTGATATACATCCTGTCCCAAGTCAGCTTTATGATAAGAATTCGTATTGGCAGGTCACCAAAGAAGCACACGACGGTGATACTTATTTAGGACTTGTGGTAAGAGATAATGATTCATGGGAGTCTGTTTCACAAAGGTTACCATCTACTCTTTATGCTGGATCATGTTATGAAGTGAGCCTTTTCCTAGTTCAGTCAGAAAGGTATATAAGTGGTTCTAAGGAACTTAGAGATAAATATCAATCGAATCAATTAGTTAATTATACAGAACCTGCAGTATTACGAATTTGGGCAGGTACAGGTGTATGTGGAAGGCAGGAGAAATTAGCTGAATCAAGACCTGTTGGAAATACAAAATGGGAGAAGAATACTTTTAAACTGGAACCAACAAGAGATTATAATTATATCACTTTGGAGGCTTTTTATGAGGTGCCTGTTCTATTTGCTTATAATGGACATATTCTAGTTGACAATATTTCTTCGATAAAAGAAATACCATGTAATGACTTATATGTGGTAGAAACGAAGCCGGAGATAAAAAAATCTACTCCCAAGACTAATCGAACTTCACAACCAAAACCTAAACAAAATAATGTTGTCTTAGGGCAATCTAGCCCGACCTCCATAGACTACAATAATACCAATCAACCTAAAAAGCCTAAGAAAGTCTCAGGATTAGGGTTTAAAGAAATTTCAAAAGGTCAGATTATAACTATTGAGAATCTATATTTTAATATGGATAAATCTGAAATAAAGGAAGAGTCTTTTAAAGAGCTTAATACGGTTTATAATTTTTTGGATTCTAATGATGATGTAGTGGTTGAGATAGGAGGTCATACGAACACAGTCCCACCAAAGGACTTTTGTATGAGGCTTTCAAAAGAAAGAGCGAAAGCAGTAGCAGACTATCTCGTAGATCAGGGGATCCCAGAATATCGTATAAAGTATAAAGGATACGGTAAGTCTAAACCTATTGTAGAAGATGATAAATATGATATGAAAGCTCGCCAAAAGAATCAAAGAGTAGAAATAAAAATCTTAGATTTAGGAGAATAGATTTCATCCTTCTTTTACCTTTATTTGTTTTAGAGATTTAATTCAATTCCAAAAAATCATTGATCAATTTTTGGATAAATATGTTATATCCAAGAAAAGTTGATTTAGCGAAGATTATTTTATAGTTTTTATCATCTTTGCAGCATAAATTTCATACCTAATGGATCCACTGAAAAAGAAGTTTGAGGAAAAAGCAACAGAGTTGTTTAAGGAATATAGATCCATTCTGAAAGAACACGGAGATAAAAAGGCTGATGAGGTTAAACTAAGTCAGATTTTTGGAGGAATGAGGGGCGTAAAAAGCATGATTTGGGAAACTTCAAACCTTGATGCACACGAAGGAATTAAATTCAGAGGATTTTCAATACCACAACTTCAAGAAAAACTACCTTCCAGATATAACTGTAAACAGCCACTACCTGAAGGTCTTTTTTGGTTAATGCTGACAGGAGAAATGCCTACTGATGAAGAGGTGAAATGGCTTACAGATGAATGGGAAAGGAGAGGAGAGGTGCCAGATCATACTACGAAATTGATAGATTCTTTGCCCAATGATTTGCATCCCATGGCTCAGTTATCAGCTGCCATTGTAAGTATGCATTCTGAAAGTGTGTTTGCAAAAAGATATTCAGAAGGATTTAAAAAATCGGAGTATTGGGATGCTACTTATGAGGATGCTATGAACCTTATTGCCAAACTTCCGAGAGTGGCAGCGCACATCTATAGAAAAATATATCATAAAAATGATGCTATTGGGCCGGACAACAGATTGGATTGGGCAGCAAATTATGCACATCAATTGGGTTTTGATGAACCGGATTTCAGAAGTCTGATGCGACTTTATCTTACTATTCATGCAGACCATGAAGGTGGTAATGCATCAGCTCATACTGCGCACCTCGTGAATTCAACGCTGAGTGACCCTTTTTTATCTTTTGCATCTGGAATGAATGCCTTAGCAGGACCGCTCCATGGTCTAGCTAATCAAGAAGTGTTAAAGTTTATCTTGGGAATGATTGAAGAATTGGGAACAGATAATCCTTCTAATGATCAAGTGGCGAATTATGTAAAGCTAACACTAAGTAGAGGAAAGGTTATTCCGGGATATGGACACGCTGTATTAAGGCAGCCTGACCCAAGATTTACAGCTCAAAGGGTATTTGCAGAGGATTATATTAAAGATTCTAATATTGTGAAAATTGTTTGGAAGCTATTTGAAGTAGTACCTCCAATTTTACAAGGATTGGGTAAGGTCAAAAATCCATGGCCAAATGTAGATGCCCACTCAGGTGCCATTTTGACTCATTATGGTCTCAAAGAGTATAGCTATTATACCGTGCTATTTGGTGTGTCAAGAGCGTTAGGAGTGATGGCAAGTATGTGCTGGACTAGAGCTTTAGGATTCCCGATTGAAAGACCGAAATCTGTTACTATGGATTGGGTAAGATCTTTTGTAAATTCTTAAAAAAATAAGTAATGAATGTCCCAGAAGGATTAAAGTACTCCAGTGAACATGAATGGATCAAAATAGATGATAAAATTGCGACCATAGGTGTGACGGATCATGCTCAAAGTGAGTTAGGAGATATAGTCTATGTAGAAGTAGATACTGTAGATGAAGATATTATAAAGGATAAAGTTTTTGGCTCTGTTGAAGCGGTAAAGACAACTTCTGATTTATTTATGCCTATTTCAGGAAAGGTTATTGAATTCAATGAGAAGATAAGTGAAGATGGAGATGACAATCCAGCACTGATCAATGAAGACCCTTATGGAGGCGGGTGGATCATAAAGATAGAAATCCAAGACATGGAGGAAATCGAAACCCTTCTTTCTGCAGATGAGTATAAAAATCTAATAGGGTAACCCACCAAAAAATATTTTTTTTTCATCTTATATATTGAATCGTGAGAACTCTTTTTAGAAAGCTTGAAAAAAGTCTCGCAGTCATTTGGGCAATTGTAATATTTGCTGTATCAGTGATGCCAAGTGATAATATAAGCATAGAATCAAATATGTTATTTCCTCATGCTGATAAGGTTGTGCATTTTGGCATGTACTTTATATTACAGCTACTTTTCATGAGGTATGACTCAAGTGAGGTGAAGGGCAAAAATAAAGTCATCATTTTTATTCTTGTTGTGTCCTATGGATTTATAATAGAACTCATTCAAGGATATTTTTTAGTCGATCGCTTTTTTGAGAACTATGATATAATTGCTAATATTACAGGTGCCTTGATGGGTATTCTATTTTTTAATCGTATAAAATCCTGACAAGATGGATATTGCACTCTCAGGCAATGGGGTACTGATTGGACTATTAGGAATAATAGCCTTAGTAATCGCGCTTATTTATGTGTTGAGAAGTGTTTTCGGCGGAAAGTCACCTGAGTATTATCAAGAAATGTACTCAGGAGAAGATCACAAAGAAAGCCTTGAAACACGTACTAAGTATGCTGGAGCTAATGTATTTAAGCACAGCAGTACTATATTCAGGTTTGGTTTAGTTGCATCTTTAGCGCTTACTGTTATGGCTTTTGCCTGGACACAGTATGAGCAGAATATTGATGTTTCTATGTATGACCTGGAAGTGGAAGAAGAATTGGAGATTGAGCCACCAAGAACGGCTGAACCACCACCACCACCACCACCACCGCCACCACCGGTAATCGAAGAAGTACCGGAAGAAGAAATAATTGAAGAAGAGGAACCAGTATTTCTGGATCAAACAGTAGAAGAAGATACTGAGATCGAGGAAATAGTGGAAGTGGAAGAAGCTCCACCACCACCACCACCACCACCACCACCAGAACCAGAAGTTGATGAGATTTTCAAAGTAGTGGAAGAGATGCCTAGGTTCCCTGGATGTGATGCAGGAAGTGCAGCAGAAAAAAAGGCTTGTGCTGACAAGAAATTACTTCAGTATCTATATAAAAACTTGAAGTACCCTGCCATTGCTCGTGAAAATGGAGTTGAGGGTAGAGTATACATCCAGTTTGTAGTAGAAAGAGATGGAACAGTACAGGATGGGAAAATAGTAAGAGATATTGGAGCTGGATGTGGACAAGCAGCACTTAAAGTTGTAAACGATATGAACAACTTACCACAGCGATGGGCTCCTGGAAAACAAAGAGGAAAATCTGTTAGAGTTCTTTACACTCTTCCAGTTACCTTTAAGTTAGAAGGATAAGCTAACCGGTATTCGTAAAAAATAAAGCCTTGAAGTAAATCTTCAGGGCTTTTTTTATTTGAGAATGTTTAGTGATTATTTTTTGTCTCTTTTTTTTTTTGAATGCCTTTTATTGGAATGTTACTTGCATATGAATGGATGATTTGAGAATTTTGAGTTAATTCAAGTGAGGTATTAAACTTCTAGATATCAAAAATCATTTAGATTAGGGACTCAATTAAAATTCATTCTTAAAAAATTAATAGAAATATGGCATTCACACTTCCAGAACTAGGATATGCTTATACAGCCTTAGAGCCGCATATAGATGCACGCACTATGGAAATACATCACACTAAACATCATAACGGTTATACTACTAAACTGAATGCAGCAATAGAGGGTACAGCTTTAGCTAGTAATACAATTGAAGAAATTCTGAAGGGTTTAGATATGAATAATTCCGCAGTTCGAAATAACGGTGGAGGATTTTTTAATCACTGTCTTTTTTGGGAAACAATGAATCCCGATGACAGGGGAAGACTATCAGGGGCACTATTGGATGCCGTAAATTCGGCATTTGGATCAAAAGATGCATTTGTAGATAAATTTTCCGCAGCTGCAAAAACTAGATTTGGTTCGGGATGGGCTTGGCTTTGTGCACATGCAGATGGGTCAGTAGAAGTTTGTTCTTCACCAAATCAAGACAATCCCTTAATGCCAGGTGTAGGGTGCGGGGGTACTCCAATTTTAGGGCTTGATGTATGGGAACATGCTTACTATTTGAACTACCAAAATAGGAGGCCGGATTATGTTGCTGCATTCTTTAATGTGATCAACTGGAACGTTGTCGAGAAGAAATATGAGGCCATTGTGAGCTGAATTCATGTTAGATAAATAATATACAAAAGGTTTGAAATGTATATTTCAGACCTTTTGTTTTATGTGTAATATTGACATCCCTTTAAAAGCGGACTATCTTCACGGTGCAAATTATAAACTACAGTACCCATGATCATTTTTACAATCACTGCATTAGTGTTGATCTTTTTTGGTAAGTCCATTTCTAAGGATTTGGCATTTAAATAGATTGAATTCAGATTTTGCATTATTCTGTGATACTTTTTATATGTTTTTCTTGCTCTTTAGCAGAAAGAATAGGTATCTTTGCAGCCCATTAAGAAAAAACTACAAGTTTTAAAAGATATTTTATGCTAATAATCAATGTAAAAGATCAGGAGTCGATAGATAGAGCTCTTAAAAGATATAAGAGAAAAGTGCAAAGAACTGGTATGATCAAAGAATTGAGAAGAAGAAAAAACTTCACTAAACCTTCTGTAGAGAGAAGAAACAAAGTTCTTAATGCAGTATATAGAGAAAAGTATTATTCTAATTAGAATAGAAGAAACGAATATATATAAAGGGAGTTAAAGTAATTTGATTCCCTTTTTCATTTTATATTATTAGATATTCAACCAATAGGTCAATTTAGCTACGATCGCTCTATTCTTCACATCAAAAGCAAATCTATTTGAAGGATCATCTACATTTCCTGTAGTATAGTTGTCAGTATATACTAAAAAGAAGTCTGATACTGGAGCAAATCTCCATTGAAATCTCCCATTGATATTTGTATTTTTTGATTGTGAATTGTATTGTAGAAATAGAGTCATAAAGATCTCTTTAGAGAGTGTATAGTCTATTCGAGGTCCGACCAAGAATGTTTCACGTTTTCCATCTAAATGTGGCATATCAAAATAATTATACGCATAACTCAGACTGACAAAACCCTTTGGCTGAAATCGGAAGTTAAGGGATCCTCTGAGTCCTGCTCGAAAACCATTGAAATATTCACCTAGATAGGGCATTAGGCTAAAACTTATTTCCTTTCTTCGATCAGAGGAATAGAATCCCCTGAGAGATAGATAGTTATAATCAGTATCAGCCGCAAGCTTTTCAGAAGATGTGCCTGTGGGATCAAAATCACCAGTGAGAAGGACATATGTAGTTCCAATATTTATATTAAATCGAGATGAATTTCTAAACTGCCCATCCATAAAAACTACAGTAGATTGATCTGTACGGCCTACACCTGGACGTGAAAAAAGTGTAGATGTTAGGCCATAATTCATTTGAGAAAATGGGCCTTCTGACGGATAAAAAGAAAGCTCTATTTCTGGATTCAATTTGAAAAAGTCAGTACGTCTTATGAAACCTACTTGAGCATTATAGTCATCTTGGACAATTTCGTGCTCCCAGCCAATTTTTAGCCTTCTTGTATTGTAACTTAGCTTTGTGCCATGAGCTAGCTTCAGTCCATCAGTTTCCGGACTAAATGATGAATGCAGAAAAGTCTTGCCAGACCATGAATTATCGGCATTCGCATAATTAAAATCAATTCCTGCAACTCTATTATACTTATCGTCTAATAATTCTCCTTCATCACCAGTTTGTTTGTTGACCACAATAAATCCAATGTTTGATCTTCTCCAGAGTTTATGTTGGGCTGAGAGAACCGTGAAATTAGTAGAGGGTAATCCCTGAGTGGATTCTTCAGCTGTTTGCATTGTCAAAAGACCTACTCTTAAATCTTGGTTTAATTTACCGCTTAACCTTGCGCCACCTAAAATTCTGTTTTGCACTGTTGTGTTCGTAGTGGTGTCGGTGCCAACACCAATTCTTCTAGAGAAAAAAGGATTGGTGGAAGAAAATCCAAAACCACCAAACAGGTCTGCATTTTCTAAGAAGAACTGCCTTCTTTCAGGAAAGAAAATTTCAAATCTATCAATATTCGTAACCTGTCTATCTACTTCAACTTGGGCAAAATCTGGATTCGCTGTAAGATCTAGATTTAGTCCTGTCGAAATGCCAACTTTCATATCGCCACCGACAGCCATATCAAAATTAGAAGGTGTTCCATCTTCATAATTCTTTGCAAAATTAGTGGACACATATGGAATTAATGAAATATTTGAACTGCCAGACTGGAGTGGTTTCTCCCATTTCATAACTCCAGAATATGCCACACTGAACATGGTCTGATTTCTCTGTATTTGATTCCAGACACTAGTTTCATTGTTTTGTGTATCAAATCTATATGCGTGCATTCCCCAAGTATCACTTCCTGATTTATATCTCAATGTGCTTAGAGGTATTTCCATTTCGGCAGTATAATATTCGTCATATATTTTTGCTTCGCCTTGCCACTTATTGTCCCAGGCTGAACTGAAATCTCCTCTACCATTTCCACCATTTGTAATTGTTCCTTCTCTAATGACGCCTAAAGGGTTTATGCCAAAAAAGAATCCGTTTGTTCGGTCATCAAATGAATCGAAGACTATTGTAATATTATCATTGCCACCAGCTCTATAGTCTCTTTTTAATGAATTAATTATCCAATCTTTTCCAGCTCCAAAGCATTTAATTCCTACATATAAATTTTGTTCGTCATAGGCTAAATGAATTTCTGTCTGAGCTTCAGCTAATACTGAATCGGTAGGAAAGTACTGCCAGAAGTCTCCTGCAGGAGTCGTTTTTGTCCATATGTCATCATCTAGAGCACCATCAATTTGAGGAGCATTGTTGGTTAATTTGACATCGACTGTTTTTTGTGCCCAAACCAAAAACGGAATGAAAAATAAAGAGAATACTAGAAGTCTTTTCATTTTGCAAAGATAGTTATGCAGCAACAGGCCATATTATGATATTTCATAATAGAGTGTTAATAGGAACCAAAGAGTACAAATTTCAGAGTTGTATAATGCAGCGTGAAAATAATAATTAAGCCATACCCATTTGTTTAAGCATTCGGTATTCTTTCCAACCAACCATTTTTTGAAGATCTTCACTCCACAGCTTGTTTTTAACTGTTGCCAGACTTTCAGTAAAAGTGAGGTGAGTTACATACTTAGAAAGAATTGGATTTTCTTTCATACACTTTTCTAAATTGTAATTTGGTACAAGGCTGCTGAGGTGGTGGATATGATGAATGCCTATATTTCCTGTTAGCCATTGCCATATTTTGGGAAGTTTGTAATAAGAAGAACCTCGAATAGCCGACACCAAAAACGACCAATCTTTCTTCCAACGTTGATAACCTTCTTCATGTTGATGTTGTACATAGAAAAACCAAAATGCTATAACAGAGAATATGAAAATGGTCACCAGTTGTATAAAAAGAAATTTCTTCCACCCTAATAGGAGTCCTAAGCCAATATAGACTATCAAAATCAACAAATTATTCATCACTTGTGATCTTTTCACTTTAGACCATGGCTTGTCTTTGAAAAACATAGTAAATCTATTGGAAATAGTAAAATAGACAATTGGAGAGATGATAAATGTGACAAGGGGGTTTCTAAAAATGCGATATTGTAACTTTCCACCCCAACCCTTGGAAGCGTACTCATTTACAGTTAGGAATTTTATATCACCTATGTCTCTTTCTTCGAGTTGGCCAGTATGTCCATGATGATGATTGTGAACTTTGGCCCAGTATTTATAAGGAAGAGAACTGAAAACACTACACAAAGTTCCTGTAAGATTATTCAACCTTTTTGATTTGAAAAAAGATTGATGACCACAATCATGTTGAATGATAAAAATCCTAACTAAAAAAAAAGAATTTATAACAGCAAGGGCGATAGTAATCCAAATGGACCAATCCATGCTAAAATACATGAGAACCCATAAGCCAACATAAGGACCGAAGGAAGTAATGATTTGAAGAAGTGCTTTTTTCTTGTCAGGGACCTGATACTTAGCAATTATTTCTTTCCAGTTTTTAAGTTTTTCCAGGATTTCTGTTTCAATCGATACTTTTTCACTATTCGTTGACATCCTCTAGTTTTATTATTATACAATTAAATTTCAAATTGGATGTCCAATCGGAAATTGAAGATTTAAATCGAAATATAATCACATTCTTGTTCATATTAAGTAATGAAATGAACATATACAAAATAAAAAAGCTCCTTATCCATGTACTGAATGAGGAGCTTTAGTAAAAAAGAAAAAAGTTCTAAAAAATTAATCTTCTTCCTCTACTTGGACGAGCATTTTACCTCTGTAATAGAGATTTCCTTCATGCTCATATGCTCTATGATAAAGGTGAGCCTCACCTGTATTTTTACAAATGGCAATCTGAGGTACAGTCGCCTTTTGATGCGTTCTACGCTTTCTTTTTCTTTGTTTGGATATCCTACTCTTCGGATGTGCCATATTAGTCTATTTTGTCTTCCCACAATACAGCAGGAATATTTTTAATCTAAGTTCAAATCTTTTAAAGCATCCCAGTTGGTACCCGGCTCCCTACCCTCATCGCCATCTTCCTGGGTTCTTTCTAATTTATCAAGTAAAGAATGATCACAAAACTTGTATTCCTCCTCCTCACAATTCCTCTTATTTACTAATGGAAGATGTAAATGTATCATGTTATTAATAAAGGATGATACATCTATCTCATGAGCATCGTCCTCAATAATGACTACTTCTTGACTACTATCAAGAGTAACATCATTTTGGAATTTCACAATGATTTGATCATTTCCCTCATTTGGAATGTCGATAATTGTTAGACAACGATCGCAAGAACCTTGATAATCTCCATGAAAAGAGAAATCTAAAATCATCATCAGATCTCTTTTGTCAAAAATCAGATCAACGATATAGTTTCCTTTCTTGATTCTAGAATTTTCAAAATTTAAAAAGAATTCAGTACTTACCTGAAATCTATATTTATGTACACCATTTTCAAGACCCTTGAATGGGATCAAATATTCTGTATTAGTGCCCATAGCAAATGATCTTTTTCAAATGGAGCGCAAATATAGATACTTATTGGTCAAATTGTCAAAAATCAGAGAGGGTTGTTTAGGAATAAGTTCATGTGAAAGGGACATTTTAATGATATCATTGAATTTTTATAAGAAACAGCACTTCTTGTACTAGCTTAAATGCTCATGTCACTAGGAAAGACCTCTGAAATCCCTTTACTTCGCAGCTCAAAACGAAAAAATAAATAATGACTGCAGAAATTCATACTGATAAAGGGTTAATGAAAGTAGAGTTCTTTGAGAAAGATGCTCCAGGAACGGTTAAAAACTTTACAGATTTAGCGAAAAAAGGATTTTATGATGGATTAACTTTTCATAGAGTCATTCCTGATTTTGTAATACAAGGTGGATGTCCTAATGGTATTGGTACTGGAGGACCTGGATATAATATTCCATGTGAATTAGATGGTGATAATCAGCATCATGATAAAGGTGTGCTTTCTATGGCACATGCTGGAAGA
>DKPS01000250.1 GCA_002471345.1 Saprospiraceae bacterium UBA7328 | reverse complement strand
AAACACGTTGATGACATAATCAATTACGTTAATGAGAAAATACAGAAAGACATTGATAAAGTCAAGACACAGGCTTCAAAAGACAAGAAAACTAAATACAAAGAACAGATAGTGAGATACCTCTTAGCCAACAAGAAACATCTCAAGAATATGTTTGATATGCAAAATTTATTGGTACAAGCAAAGAACCTCATAATCCGAAAATTAGAAAAAGCAAAAGGTGCAATGGATACTTTCATTCGCACCGATAATGGATTTCGCGTCACAGCTCCAGAAGGATTTGTAGCAATAGACAATAGTGGAAAAGCAGTAAAGTTGGTTGACCGATTGGAATTCTCACGGGCCAATTTCACCGCTGCGAAAAACTGGACAAAATGAAAACAACGATAATCACACCACCAGAGATTATAACCGAAGCAGTAGAAAAAAAAGAAGAAAAGTATAGAGTAGTTATTTTAACGATAAGACCTTCTGCTGATGAAAATGTCAAGGTATATCACACTTCTTCTGTTATAGAGGAAGAAGCGAAAAAATTGGGTCTAGAAGCATATCTGGTTTTTCTAGATGGTGCTTATCTTAGTAAAAACGAAGATGGAACTAGAACAATACACAATGATGATGATGAAGAGGGGTTTGAGGTCTCTTATAAGGACACAATAGCGATAGTTAGAGGTGGTGTAAATCGTAAAGATGTTTATAAAGATTTACTTTCTCAGTTAGAAAATGCTGGAATAGCGTGTGTTAATTCAAGGGATTGCTTAGAGATATGTTCTGACAAATACAGAACAGCATTGATGTTAGCTGATGCAGGATTGAGAACACCAGTAACAGTTCTTGTGCCGAACGAAAAGGGAATAAAACTTTCATTTGAGAAATTAAATACTGAATATCCTGTTATACTAAAAACAAACAGGGGAACAAAAGGTGTCGGAGTATTGTTCGTAGAGTCTGAACGTAGTTTAGAAAGTATGGTTCAGTTACTTTACAAAATGGATGAAGATATTGCTTTATTGTTACAGCATTACATTAAGACAGAATTTGATGTAAGGGTGATGGTAATCAACAATAAGATTATCGGAGCAATGAAACGAAATGTGGTTGAGGGTGATTTTCGTTCAAATTATTCTCAGGGAGCAACAATAGAAGAATATGAATTATCAGACATTGAAAGAGAAAACTGTATTCGTGCTTCTAAGGTTGTTAGTGGTAGCTGGGTTGGTGTGGATTTTATTCCAGCAAAAGATAATGAAAAAGACCAACCATTCATCTTAGAAGTCAATGCTTCGCCTGGAACAAAAGGATTTAGAGAGGCAACTAAGATTAATACTATAAAGAAATTGTTGGAGACATATAAAGACAAATCCAACTGGTGGAATCAACCAACTCTTTGTGGTGTGTGGGAAATGTTTGAGCATGAAATTTTTGGTAATCTCATTGGAAAGATGGATACTGGTAATAGTTCTGATACTTCTGTTATTCATGCTGACGAAATTGAGGTGAAAGACAAGAATGTTATTTGGAAATTGAATGACAAGAAGGTCAAGTCTAAACTCATTGAAATGAAAGATATAAAGTTAGGAGGATTTCGCAATAGAGAAGAGACCAGACCAGTAGTTGAAATTGAAATAAAATTTCAAAGAGCAAAACACAAATACTTATTTACTTTGGATGATAGGGGTGGAAAAACTCCATTGTTGATGAACAGACATTTTATGACAGAATTGAATCTTGCAGTAGACCCTTCAAGAAAATTTATTTTAACTGAAAGAATAGATGAATAAAACATATCAACAGTTTCTAAAAGAAAACTCTGGTAAGACGGCCGTATATACTTTTGGGCGATTCAATCCACCAACTATTGGTCACGAAAAATTATTAAGGGTCGTTGATACCACTTCATCCAAAGAAGGTGGAGACCATTTCATCTACACAAGTCATTCACAAGATTCAAAGAAGAACCCACTCTCCCACAAACAAACAATCAATTTTCTCAAACTTATTTTTCCTAAACACAGAGCATTTGTCGAAGACAGTAGAGCAACAACAGCTTTACATGCGGCCTCTGAGATATATGATAAGGGTGGATATTCAAAATTGATAATGGTTGTAGGAAGTGACAGGGTTCGTGATTTTTCATCTTTACTAAATCGATACAACGACAAAAAATCGAAACACGGATATTACAACTTTGATTCAATAGAGGTTGTTTCAGCAGGAGAACGTGACCCCGATGCAGATGGTGCGGAAGGAATGTCAGCATCGAAGATGAGACAAGCAGTTGTTGATGGTGATTACGAAGTATTCAAAATGGGTATTCCTTCTAGTACTTCTGATTCAGTTTGTAAGAACCTTTATAATGCAGTTGCAAAAGGATTGAAAGTAGAAATTAAGGAAGACAACGAATTAGATGAACTTTTGTCTCCAGCACAGTTGAGAAAAATGGCGGTGAGAATGAAACTCCAAGCAAAAAAGCCGGGATTCATCAAGAAAAGACAAATTGCGATGAAGAAAGCAGCAAGTAAAGATGTGCTTGCTAAACGTTCAAGAAAAGCTTGTATTCAAAAAGTTGTCAAAAAGTATTTTCCAAAATTAAAGGGGAAAGAAAAATCGGATCTTTCTTACTCTGAAAGAGGACAAATATCAAAACTGGTTCAGAAAAAATCTGCCTTTATTGCTAAGTGTGCTAAAAAATTAGTCAAGGATAAACGTAAACAAGATGTGGAACGTAGAAAAGCTATGGCAGCATCCAACGAGGAAAAAGAAAATGTGTAATAACGAAAACTGTAAATGCGAAAACTGTAATTGTGAATCATGTGAGTGTTCTGAAGAATCCCCATGTGGTTGCGAATAGAAAGGAAATAATGGCTGAATATATTAATGAAGAACCCTGTGAATTTATTTACAACGTAACCGCTATAGAAAAAATTGTCGATGGTGACACTCTTGATGCAGTAATTGACTTAGGTTTCGATGTAAGGTATTGTGGAAGAGTTCGTTTGCTCGGAATCGATACACCCGAATCTAGAACAAGACATAAGAACGAAAAAATTTATGGTAAGTTATCCAAAGCCGCATTAGCATCATGGGTTCATTGGGCAGTCATGGATGATAGAGATGATATTGAGATTCAAGTTCGATGTCCAGAAGCGGACAGTCGAGGAAAGTTCGGTAGAATTCTAGGAGAGATCTGGATCAACTGTACAGAAGATGGACATGATTTCAACGGCTGGACTAACGTAAACAAGTGGTTATGTGAGAATGGTCATGCTGTTGGTTATACAGGACAAAACAAAGATGATGTAAAAGATGAACATTGGAAAAATAGAGTGCTTTTAGCAGAACAAGGTGTTCATGATTTACTGCCTTGGGATGAAGATTAATGGCATATTCGGAGAAGGTAATTGAACATTACGAGAAACCAAAAAATGTTGGTAGTTTGGATAGCAGCAACAGTTCTATCGGTACTGGTTTGGTGGGGGCTCCTGAATGTGGTGATGTGATGAAACTTCAGATCCAAGTTAATGAAGATACTGGTGTAATAGAAGATGCGAAGTTCAAGACATTTGGA
>DKPS01000077.1 GCA_002471345.1 Saprospiraceae bacterium UBA7328 | reverse complement strand
AAAGTGAAAGAAGGCCTATATTGCTACTTGATGATATTTTTGAAAAACTTGATAAAGCTAGACTTCAACATTTATTCGAATTAATGACTTCTTCAAGGTTTGGACAAATTTTTATAACTGATACAGAACAGAATAGGTCTATTCAACTTTTAAAGGAGTTGAATATATCGTATTTCTCATTTAGAGTAGAGAAAAATATAATCTCACAATCAAATGGATAGACATATAAAAGAAGTATTGGGACAATATGTAAAACAAGCTAAAATTTCTTCTGGATATCAATCGGAAAGAATAGAAAAGATTTGGCAGAAAAAGATGGGAGAATCTGTTTCTAAACAGACGAAATATATAAGATTAAATAAATCTGAACTGCAAATCAAAATAAACTCTTCTGTCTTAAAATTTGAATTGTTTCAACACGTAGAAAGAATAAAATCATTCCTCAATGAGGAGCTTAAAGGAGAAATTATTGAGTCTGTCAAATTTATGTGAACTATAGCCCTGCTTCTACAGCTTTGACTTCCTTTTTATCTGATACTGACTTCTTCGAATCAGATTTCTTTTTTAATTCACCTCCGTACTTACTTATTTTATTTGCAGATATAAATGCTGTGTATAAGTTTACAGCACCACCAGAAACAGAAAGGTTGGAAAATTTCTGTGTCTTTCCGTCGGTTCCAGGTACAATAACTTCTCTATTAGATTTTATTGAAGATTCCATAATGACCTTTTTTACATCTTTTGCTTTTAGATCAGGGAAATATCCTCTAATAACTGCTGCAATACCTGATACGACAGGAGCTGCCATACTCGTGCCTTGAAGAACTGTATAATTGTCATCAGGGAGAGTAGATATCATATATAGTCCAGGAGCAAATACATCTACTTGAGTCTTTCCATAATTTGAGAATGTTGCAACCGTATTTTTCCCTTCATCACTGCCTACTGCTCCAATTTCTAACCAATTTTTCGGAGATTTTTTCTTGAAAAATAAAAAGCCAAAACCTTTTTCATAAGTGTCAGATGGATAATTTTCTACAATGTCATTGTCTGCAGCATCATTTCCCGACGCATGAATCATCACCACATCTTTCTTCTCTGCATATCGGACAGCTTTATCTACGACTTCTTTATATGGTGATTGGCCTTTACCGAAGCTCATATTTATAACTTTGGCACCATTGTCTACGGCATAATATATACCATTTGCTACATCCTTGTCTCTTTCGTCTCCATCAGGCACTACTCTTACAGACATGATTCTAGCATTCGAAGAAACCCCATTCATGCCTATTTCATTATCCCTGACTGCAGCAACGATTCCTGCTACATGAGTGCCATGTAAGGCATCAGGCCCCTCTACATCATTATTCCCATAATACTTTTCATTTACATCTAAATAATTATCTCCTATAATTTTACGGGTATCCAAATCAGGATTGTAATAATAATTACCTCTGAGATCATGATCTTCCATCATATAGTCATATTGAAGTTTTATGTCATGGACTAACTCTGTTACTGTTGGAATTACTTTGTACTCTTGTTTTATCCCTGTTAAAACTCTAGACCCAACTGAAAGTAGGGGGTCAGGTGAAACGCTAAATTCATCTAAGTCCGCATCATAAATAGAATCTCTACCTAGCTCTATACTTACAGCGTCCATAACTTCAAGAAGATAAGATTTGGATTTTCTTAATTCTTCAAGTTCTCCCAAATGTTTGTCTCTTTCTTTTTTAATTCTTTGTTTCCATTCAATGTAGTTTTGATATTTACCAATTAAATCTATTGGAACATCTGCGGCAGAATTTGTATTCTTAAACGACTTGTGGTATTCAGCATAAAGCCTCGTCATTTCAAGATTGTCCTTATGAACATTGTCTCCATTAGAGTTTCCTAAGAAATTCCATCCATTTATATCATCTATATAACCATTCTTATCATCATCAATACCATTATCTGGCATTTCGCCTTTATTGACCCACATTACGTCTTTGAGGTCTTCATGTTCAGCATCTACACCGCTATCAATTATGGCGACTATTATCTGTTCTGGCTTTCTATCAGGAATGATCTCATCATATGCCTTGTTTGTTGAGATACTCATGAACTCACCAGCTTTGGCATCCTTATCATACCAGTTAGTCATTTGTGCATGTGAAAAAGAGAAAATAAAACTTACTATTATTACTAAAAGTGCTCTCATAATTTGAGTCTGTCTTGCTATGCTAAATTTAATTGTTCTCATCTAGTTTTTGAAACAATCTTATTGCTTTATCAAAGTTCCAATAGATACAACAGTTGTAAATGGTATTTTTGATTTTGGTTGCGAATATAGTGCCTAATTATAGTGTGAAAAACGTGCCAAACCTATAAAAGATCAATTTAAACCACAATTTATAATTTGGTTAACAGTATTGAGCATATAGAGAATCAAGCTACGACCCACTTAAAAGAGCATTGGGGGTACGATGATTTTAGACCACTTCAACTAGAAGTTATTACTCAAATACTTAAGTCTAAGGATACTATAGTATTATTCCCTACAGGGGGCGGAAAATCTATCACATTCCAAATTCCAGCCTTAATTTTACCTAACCTATCTCTCGTGATTACCCCATTGATTGCGCTTATGGATGATCAAGTAAAAAATCTGAGAGATAAGGGAATCAAGGCAGAGGCGATCCACTCTGGCAAATCATTTAAAGAAGTAGAGAGAATAATAGAGAATTGCAGGTGGGGAGGCATAAAGATGCTCTACATATCTCCGGAGCGTCTGGGTAATGAGAGATTTCAGGATCAATTAAGACAGATTGACATATCAATGGTAGCTATTGATGAAGCGCATTGTATATCACAATGGGGACATGATTTTAGACCTGCTTACCTGAGAATAGGAGAGCTATCTGAGATATGGCCCAGTGCAGTTAAGATTGCATTGACTGCTACAGCCACTCCAAATGTTATTAGTGACATTGAAAAATATGGATGCCTAAATAAACCAGAAGTATTTAAAAAGAGCTTTAAAAGAGAAAATATTTCTTTGCATGTGCATCATACGCAAAGGAAGTATGAGCTCATCAAAAAGCTTCTATTAAAAATGGATGATGTAAATGCCATAGTCTATATAAGAAGTAGGAGAGAGGTACAGAATCTATCCATTTTGCTGTCTGAAATAGGTTTCAAAACAGGATACTACCATGCAGGGATATCATTTGCAGAAAGGCAAAAGGTTCAAAATCAATTCATGAATGGTGAACTTCAGATTATATGTGCTACCAATGCATTTGGAATGGGATTAGATAAAGGCAATGTGAGGCAAGTAATTCATTTTGATGTCCCTCCCTCATTAGAAGAATATGTTCAAGAGTTTGGACGAGCAGGTCGAGATGGTCTTTTGTCTGAAGCACACATAATAGTAAATGACGGGGATAAAGCTTATGCTATAAGGAAAAACCTAGAGAAGTTTCCATCGTTTGAATTTTGTAAAAAGGTGTACAGTTCTTTGTACAACTTCTATCGTATTCCCATAGAAAGTGGAGAAGGTGAGGTTAGACCTTTTGAAATAAAAAAGTTTTGTCTCAAAACAAAATTACCTATACCCCAAGTTTATTACGCCATTCAGATTCTGAATAAAAATGAATACATCGACACTTTTGATCAAAAAAAACGAAGATCCACAGTTAGAATTACTTGTTCCACGACACAGATTAGAGAAAATCAACTTCCTAATTTGGAAGGAGATGTCCTTTCTTCTTTAGCAAGAATATATGAAGGAATTCTTGATTATAGTGTTGAAATAAATTTGAAATCAATTGCTCATTTTTGCGATATTTCTGTAAAAGAAGTAAGTGAGACTTTATCCAATTTGAATTCTCAAGGTTGGATATCGTATTACAAGGAAGAAGAGGGTGAGCGGATTTACTTCCTTAAGAATAGACTACCAAAAGACCTATTTCACATAAATAAAAGGTTGCAAAAGTCTATATCAGATAATAGCAAAAATATGCTACAATCAATGTTGCAATATTTGGAAAGTGATGATTGTAGACCTTCAATTATAAGTAACTACTTTGGAGAAACTGATCAATTCTTATGCAGAATATGTGATAATTGTAATCCAAAAGAAAGGTTTGATGATGAGTCTTTCATTCAGAATCAATTAGAAGAAGGGCTCTAAATGGCAAAATCCTATTTAGACATTATTGTTGTGGTGACAAATGATCTGAATTCAGATCAAAGAATGCATAGAATATGTGATTCATTTTTAAATAATGGTAAAAGTGTGTTGTTATTAGGTCATCAGAAAAGAGATTCTTCACCTATTATTAATCAAAATTTTAAACAGCAAAGGCTCAAAACGTTTTTTAGAAAAGGGCCACTATTTTATCTTGAATTCAACATAAAAGTATTATTCACTTTATTGTTTAGTTCTTATAGGATACTTTATTCAGTTGATTTAGATACTTTATTAGCCTCGGGATTAGCGAGCATTGTTAGAAGAAAGACTCTGATTTATGATTCACATGAATTCTTCACAGAATTACCTGAACTTCAAGGGAAACCGATTAAAAAATGCATATGGAATTTGATAGGAAAATTATTTATTCCCAAAGCTGATTATTGCATTTCAGTAGGACAAAAGTTATCAAATGTCCTTTCTCAAAAGTATAGATCGGAGTTTATTCCTATTTACAATTTTCCGAAATTTAGAAACATTGATATATCAAAGTCAATTTCCAAAAGGAAAGTAGTCTTATACCAAGGAAAAGTAAATGTGAAGAGAGGTCTGGAAGAAATGATTCAAGCTCTTGAATATTTACAAAATATAGAATTGTGGATAGTAGGTGATGGTGATATATTAGAGAATATTAGAATCCAAGCAAACAATTCTATAGCGGTTGATAGAATAAAGATAATGGGTTGGTATAGCCCAGACGATCTAGCTGCAATAACACCTCTTGCTGATATTGGGATAAATCTGTTGCATGGTGACAGTGATAACTATTACTTTTCAGCAGCAAACAAAGTTTATGATTATGTAATGGCTGGAGTGCCTTGCCTTACTATGGATTTTCCTGAGCATCAAATTTTAAATGAAAGCCATAACGTTTTATACTTACTTAATGAATTAGAACCAAAGAAGATTGCCTTTAAAATCCAAGAGATCTTTTCGAACAAAAATCTTTATAGGAAGAAAATTGAAAATTGTATAAAGGCAAGAGAAGTATTGAATTGGGAAAATGAATGTCAAAAATTACTGAGATTGATTTAGAATACTATTCATAAGACCGATTTGCCCTAAGTGATAAAGATTGTGATGAATTATACCATCAATCATAAAATGATTTGAGTATTCCACAGCTGGTGCTTTGGCACTTAAGTACTCTTCATCTATATTCATGAGGTGATTTGATATTTCCTTATTCTGAGAAGTAAGTTTATCTATTAAAGATACCCATTCTTCTTTGGTGGAAATCTCCTTTTTCGGCCAGTCTTCTTCACTGCCTAATTCTATGTTGAACTCTCTATTACCTTTTAGCTTAAGAACAACAAAATTTTGCCAAGAAATCATGTGTTGTACCAAATGGGCAATAGTTTTATTATTCAATCCATTTATTGAAACATTCACGTTTTGGAATGGTATTGATTTTAAAATTACAATAACAGAATCTGTAGCCTTGCGTAAAAATAA